>JAJZOZ010000172.1 GCA_021811405.1 bacterium
TCGGCGGGGATATTGGCGTAGGCGGTGCAGATGGCCTGGATGTCGGAGCAGTTGCCCGGGTAGTAGATCCCGCCGGGTATCTGCGCGCTGGCGCTGGCGCAGACGCCCGCCGCGCAGCAGGTGGCGCTGCAGCTGCCCCCGTTTATCATCGCGTCCGGGGCGAACTGGCGTATCCCGACAGACAGCACCTGGGGACGCACATTTACAGACATGGGTCTTACCGGCTCGGCCGCCGAAGCCGGCAGGGACGCAAAAAAAACCGCGGCCTGTAGGACCGCGACCGTAAGGGCGCCGGCGGCGCCCGGTTTGATCGATAGCGACATATGCCTCCATATTCCCCGGGGCGCCGAAAGGCGCGGCAGGGACCTAACCACCCGAAGCCTGACAGTTAGAATATATAAATTAGCGCTCGGGCGGTCAAATTGTCTGAAAACAGAAAGCCCCCGGCGCCGCCGGGGGCTTTTCTTTTCCGGTAGGCGCGCTCTAGCAGCCGCCGAGTATGCGCTTGGCCTTCTTCACCGCCGGCTCGGCGGGCGCGGCTTTCAGCAGCCCCGGCACCACGCGCTTGGCCTCCTCGCGGAAGCGGTAAGTATTATCTCGCTCGAACGCGGAAGCGCCGGCGGCCGGCTTGAAATCCAGGATCTGGTCCCGGAAGGCCTTCAGCCCGCCCTCGAGCACCCTGATGTCCCTGAAGCCGAGCCTGTCGGCGATGAAAGCCATCTTCCGCTCCGTCAGCTCGTCCTCCGCCGCGAACACGTAGGTCAGGCCGCGGGTCAGCAGCGTTCTGGCGGCCTGCTTCTCGAACAGCCCTCCGGCCGTGAACGGCACCGATCCGGGCAGCGGCATCTTAGCGCGCGCCTCCTCGGAGCGGAAATCCACGATGCGCATCTTGCCGCCGCCGTCCATCAGCCTGAGCGCGAACTCGTCCGGAGTCATCGCGGCGGCCTTATAGGCCTGCGCGGCGCCCGGCGCTTCGGAGGCCTCGAGCAGCGAGGCCTTCCTGGAGGGCAGCAGCAGCGCGGCGGCCGCGAGCACCAGGCCGGCGGCGCCGAGGCCGGTGTAGTACGGCGTGAGCCTGACGGCCGGCTTCTTCACCCCGTTGACCCTGTTCTCGATTATCGAGACCGCCCAGAAGGCCCCCAGCGCGGCCAGCACCAGCAGGAAGGCGAACAGGCTCTGCGGGATGCGCAGGCTGTCGAAGACCTGCGGGCTGCCCCACGGCGCGGCCATGTAGAGCTTCTCGAACAGCGGGTAGCCCTCGGCGAAGACGAACACGCCGAGGAAGGCGCCGCCTATGAAGACCATGGCGTCCAGCTTGCCTATGGCCGCGGCGCAGAAGCTGGTGCCGGGGCAGAACCCGCCCACCACAAAGCCCAGCCCCATTATCAGGCCGCCCACTATCGCGGCCCAGAGGAAGGTCGGGTTGACGTAGACCAGGCTCATGTCCAGCAGCCCGAAGTGCTCCAGGCCTATCACGCCCAGCATGGCCGTCACGCCCGCGTTGAAGAACACGTGCAGCACCGTGAAGTCGTAGCCGTAGAACAGGCCGACGAGCTTCCTCGCGCTCGAGAAGCCGGCCTGTTCCAGCACCATGCCGAAAAGCAGCCCTACCCCCAGGGCCACGATATAGTTCAGGTTATTGCTTATTATGTCGGGTACTAAAGGCCCCATATTATCTCCTCAGATCCAGAGCTTCCTGACGAAGTACGCGAAGCCGTACGCGCCGGCGAAGATGAACACCATCGTTATTATGCCTCCGGTGGACATCACGGCCATGCCGCTGAGCGCCGCTCCGCTGGTGCAGCCGCGGCCGAACTGCGCGCCTATGCCCCACAGCACCCCCCCGGCCAGCGCGCCCCAGACCCGCATCCGGTTGGTGGCGGAAGGGCCCTTGTCGAACTTGAAGGCCAGCCGGTCGGAGATCAGGCCCGACAGGAAGGCGCCGATGATCACGCCGACCGCCTCGAAGACCAGCCAGTTCTTGAGCGGACCCTCGGGGTGCTGCGCCGCGTATTCACCGTAGAACTCGGACGAGGCCGCGTGACCCGGCGCCACCGCCTGCACCGCCGCCACCACCCCGCTCTTCAGCGCGCCGCTGGCCCCCAGGCCGCGGCCCGTCATGAAGATCGTGGCCAGAAGTACCAGCCCCAGCAGGAAGCCCGCCAGATACGGGTTCATATACCTCGTCTCTTGCGCGTCTTTTAAGTGTTCACTCTTCATCTTCCAGCTCCTCCCAGCCCGTAAGCATGGCCTTCAGGTTGGACGTCACCGTGCTGCCGGTGGTCATAAGGTAAAGGTGCCCGATCAGGAACGCCGCCAGCGCGAAGGCGCAGGCCGTATGCACCAGCGCTACGGGCCCGAGAGCGCCGACGGACAGGAAGCCCGGCAGGCCGCCGCCCTGGTAGCGGTAGAACATGTACAGCAGTCCGGACAGCAGCGCGGCCGGCAGCAGGAAGACCTTCAGGCCGAAGTAAGCCAGCTTCTGCAGCGGGTTCAGCTTGGAATGCGCGGTCTTTTTGGTAGGGTGCGGCGCGTTCCGGAAGATGCCGAACACGTAGTACTCGAGCTGCGCCGAGATGTTCTTCGTGGTCGGGACGTACTGCCGCCATTCTCCGGTGGTGAAATGCCAGAATATGGCGAAGGCTATCAGCACCATCAGCAGCCAGGTGGCATCGTTGTGGTAGCGGACCGCGTCCCTGAAGCCGAGGAAGGAGTAGGCGCCGTGTATCTCGAACCCGGTGAAACCGAGGAAGATGATCAGCACGGCCTGCGTCCAGTGCCAGAACCGCTCGAAGCCGGTGTAGATCCTCACTTTCTTGTGCGTCTTCATTTTTTCTCACCGCCTTTGTAGGCCCCGCGGCTGATGATGCGCCCCGCGCCGTGCAGCAGCACGCCCAGCAGTGTAACGATCAGCAGCAGTTTCCCGAGTATGTCCAGAGCCTTCGAGCGGTCCCTGCCCGGCATGTAAAAACCGTTCAGGCCCGCCAGGCGGCCGCCTTCGCGTTCGTGGCATTCAGAGCACGTCAGCGTCTCCTCCTTGGGCGCCACCATGTGGTTCAGGGGCCAGTTCATGTCGGTACGGATGAAGGTTATCTTGCCGCTGAAAGGCAGCCCGACCTTCTTCATCCCCAGCCTGGAGGCCGTCTGCCAGTCGAAGTCCTTCCAGAAGCCGCCCTCGCCCTTCCTGTCGGCGTACAGCTTCGGCTGTATCAGCGTCCTGTTCACCGGGTCGAAGGGCTGGTTGGCCCGGTGCACTTTCACGGGTATTATCTTCGCGTTGTCGTCGGAATACGAGCCGTAGAGCGGGTTCAGCACCAGCGGGTTAGACGTGTCCTCCACCTTGTCGCCGCTCAGGTAATGCGAAGCGGTGCCGTTGGACCACGCGTATTCGGGCTTCAGGTGGTCCCCCCACTTGAAAGAGCCTTTTATGGAGAGATAGGTATGGTTGCCCTTCTCGTCCTCCTCGGAGTAGGGCTTGCCGTCCTTCAGCTTTCCGGCCGTGGACCAGTCCCAGAACACCTTGGTGGAGTTGGCCTTGGCGTAGACCGGGATGTGGCAGCTCTGGCAGGCCACTTTGGCGGTATGCTCGTTTATCACCCTGTCCTTGTGCGGCGAGGCGGTATGGCACCGCTCGCAGGCGACCCTGTTGCGGTCCATGGACGAAAGCGAGTACATCTTCCCGGAGATCTCGTGGTTCTTCGTGAGGTGGCAGTCTACGCACTGCATGTTGGCGCCGTTCTGCGCCATGTGCACGTCCACCTCGCGGGAAGGCTCGAACTGGGCCTTCTCCAGGTCTCCGTGCTTGACGTTGTTGCCGCCGCCGCCGAAGAAGTGGCAGACGCCGCAGTTGGCGCGCTTCGGCAGGCCCACGCTGCGCGCCGCCGCGCCGAGGTCCGCCTTCGGGTCCGGCGCGCCGCCCATGTCGGAACCTTTAGCGTAGGTCTCGGAGTTGTCGTGGCAGACCAGGCAGTCCACGGCGTCCGGGTCCTTCGGTATGGAACCGTCGGGGTTGCGCCCGTTGCCGGCGTGGCACTTGGCGCAGCTCTTCTCGTTGCCGGGGGTGCTGATGCAGAAGTTGTTGATCGCGTTCCTCTTGCCGAAATAGACCACGCCCCGGCCCGGCATGTACTCGCCCCGGTCCCAGGTCCAGTGGCTGGTATGCATCACTTCGTCCTGCGCCTTGTTGTGGCAGGACAGGCAGGCCGCGGTCACCTGCTTGGGACCGGCGAACTTCTTATTGAGGGCCTGGAACTTGGAATGGTCCACAGAGGCCCTATGCTTTTTCGGGTACTCGGCCTTCAGTATGGACAGCGCCCCGGGGTCCGTTTCCCTCAGGGCGAGCGCTCCGGCCGGCGCGCCGCCTATAAGGCACGCCAAAGCCATAAATACAAGTGATTTACTCATATCGGTCATGGCCTGCCCTCCGCCGCTTTGCGGCCGGGGCAGTACAGCCTCCTCATCATGGCCACCAGCTCGGACATCTTACCGTCCCTGACGCCGTAGAAGACCTTGTTGCCTTCCTTGCGGCGCGAAAGCACGCCGTTGTCGGTAAGGATGCGCAGGTGCTGCGAGACGTTGCCCCTGGTGGTGCCGAGGGGCCCGGAGATGTCCCCGGCGCATTTCTCCCCGGAGGAGAGCATGCAGACTATCAGCAGGCGCAGCGGGTGGGCTATGTGCCGGAGGGTCCTGGCGAGCCTCCCGGCTTCGGCGTGGCGCGGTGGTTTCATGTAAGTATTTTAGGAAATACTAAAATACTCCGGAACCGGCGCCGGTCAATCAGCGCGTTGTTTTTTGTCAAGAATTCCGCAAAGATCG
>JAJZOZ010000173.1 GCA_021811405.1 bacterium
GATGGTGGCGAATTCCGGGTTCGGGGCAGGGTTCCGGCCAGCGAAGAAGTTCTGGCGCAGCGACCCGGCCGACAACCAGCTGGGCGAGGCGGAGACGGGCTCGCGGAACCTTTACTACGGCGAATTCAGGACCAGGATAAAGATAATTTCCTTCGAGAGGATACTATGAGATATTTGGCCCTGCTGCTGCTTTTCTCCCCTTCGCTGCTCCAGGCCCAGCAGAAGGACGTCTTCAGGCCGGAGTCGCTGCTGCCGGACCATATCCCCGTGGCCAGGCCGGCGCTCGGGGAGCTCACCGCCGCCCTGCGGGCCAGGAAGGAGCACCTCGGCCTCGACGGCCTGCCGGGCCCGGGCGGCAAGGTCTCCCGGGCGCTGTTATTGCTGCCGGCGGACAGGTCCGGTCCCGGCGTGCTGAGTTTCGAGATAGAGGGCGGGGAGAAGGCCGGCGTCTGGCAGTGCGAAGCGCTCGGACGCGGCGCCACGTCTACGAGGCCGAGGGACCGCTGGCGCGCTGGCCTGATAGACGGAGCCACGATCTACTACGCCCCGCAGGACATGGCCGACGGCGCCACCATACCCGGCGTCTACGACCTGCGCAACATCACGCCGGAGGACTACGACATCGCCGTGCTGGGCAGGCCGGCCCCCCGCGTGCTGGCGCTGACGGCTGTCCCGGAGAAAAGGGGGAAGGGGAAGGTGTACTTCTCGGGCGTGCTGAGCGACTGGTATCCGGAGGGCTCCGCAGCGCTGCCGGTGGACCTGGTATGGGCCCGGGATTCCCAGAAAGGCTCGCAGGGCGCGAAGGTCCCCGTGTTCGAGCTGCCGCCGGGCCGCTCGTCCCCCGAGGCGGCCAGCCTCAGGGCGCGCCAGCTTTCCGCCGATCCCGGCTATTACCGAGGGCCCTACGGCCGCTACGGCTTCGCCGTGCACACCGACCGGTGGGAGGAGCCTGCCCGCCTCTCCGACCCCGCCTACGCCGGCCGCCCGGAGGCCCGTGACTTCCGCTGGCGCGACACCAGCGGCTGCGTGAAGCTGCGGCCCGCCTGCCTGGAGCTGCTGAACGCCTTCATCTCCGACCAGCGGGCCAGGAAGCGCCGGCCCCAGCTGGAGGTGTACGAGACCCCGCTGCTCGACGGCGTCCGGCCGGAAACGCCGGCCCGCTAAGCCCAAAAAAAGCCCCCGTTTCCGGGGGCTTTTTACTTCGGGAGCCAGGGGGCGTTATTTCCCGTCGTCCCCGCTGTCCAGGTGGCGCTTGAGCTGCTCGCCCAGCGAGCCCAGCGGCGCGGCGCCCTCGGGCTCCTGGTACCTGCGCATGGTCTCCTGCTTCTCCTGCTGCTCGCGGGAAACGTCGGCCGGCACCAGCGAGATGCGCTGGTTCTTCACGTCGACGGCCTCCACGCAGACCTCTATCTCCTGGCCCGCCTGCAGCACGTCCTCCGGGTGGTTGACCCGCTTGTCGCCGCCGAGGCGGGAAACGTGGATCAGGCCGTCCACGCCGTCGCCCAGGGTGACGAAGGCGCCGAACGGGGCCAGGCGGGAAACCTTGCCGGTATGGAAGGAGCCCGCGGGCCAGTTCCGGGCGGCGGAATCCCACGGGTTGGGGAGGGCGTCCTTGAGACTCAACGAGATGCGGCGGTTCTCCCAGTCCAGGCTCTTTATGATGACCTCCACCGGCTGGCCGGCGGAGAGCACGTCGCTGACCTTGCCGGTGCGGCCCCAGGCCATCTCGGAGACGGGGAGCAGCCCCTCGACGCCGCCGATGTCCACGAAGGCGCCGAACTTCTGTATAGAGGTCACGGTGCCGCGGACGCGGTCGCCCTCGCGCAGCGTCTCCTTGAGGGCGGCTATCTTGGTCTGCCGCTCGGCCTCCACTATCTCGCGGCGGGACAGCACGATGTTGCGCCTGTCGAGCTCGATGATGTGGAAGGCCAGCTCCACGCCGACGTAGGCCTCGCGGCTCTCGTCGCGGCGTATGCCCATCTGCGAGAAGGGGCAGAAGGCGCGCAGGCCGCCGGGCAGGGTGATCTCGAAGCCGCCCTTGATCTCTTTGGCCACCTTGCCGGCCAGCGGCAGGTGTTCCTTGAAAGCGTCGGCCAGCTGGGAGCGGGCGGCGGGGCCGGTGCCGATGCGGGTGGTGAAGCGCATCTCGCCCTCCTCGGAACGGTTGAACCAGGCGCGGACTATGTCGCCCTCGCGGGCTATCAGGTTGCCGTTTGCGTCCTTCAGCTCGTCCGCCGGGATGTAGCCCTCTCCTTTGCCCCCCACTTCTATGAGCACCCATTCCGGGGTTATCTTGACTATCGGGGCCTCGACCTTCTGGCCGGGCTCCATGCGGGACGGCTCCTTATAGGACTTCTCGAACAATTCAGCGAAATTCTCTTCGTTTTCCATGGGGGATCTCCTGGGTGGGGTAAGCACGTGTAATACAATTTTACAAAATTCGGGGACCCAATGACAGGAGCGGGGCGGGGCCGCCCGCGCCCTCCCCGTCGTGAAGAGGCCTTATTAACGCCTATTTTTGATATGATTTAGCCGGGGCGGGAAGTGGCGAGGAGCGGCATTAATGGACGGCAAGACAAAATCGCGCTTCGTAATAGGGATAGCCGGCGGCTCCGGTTCGGGCAAGACCACGCTGGCCGCCAAACTGGTGAGCCAGTGCGGCAAGATAGGCATCTCCGGCCAGATCTTCTCGCTGGACAACTATTACCGGCCGCTGGACCACCTCAGCTTCGAGGAGAGGAAGGCCTACAACTTCGACCACCCGGACGCCATAGACTCCGCGCTGGCGGGCAAGCAGCTCGCCGAGCTTTGCGCCGGCAAGACCATACAGCAGCCGGTCTACGACTTCAAACAGCATACGCGCGAGAAGGAATGCGCGGCCTGCAAGCCCACGCAGCTGATAGTGCTGGAAGGCCTTTACGCTCTCTATTTTCCCAAGTTCGCCAACCAGTGCGACTTCAAGATCTTCGTCTCCACCGGCATGGTGACCGCCGTGCTGCGCCGCGTGCAGCGCGACATCAGCGAACGCGGCCGCGACATAGAGGGCATCAAGCACCAGGTGCTGGCCACCGTGCTGCCGATGTACGAGACGTACGTCAAGCCCACGCAGAAGAACGCGCACTTCTCCATCAACTGGGAAGGCGAGGAGATCCCCGGCAAGGCCACCGAGGGCCTGGTGCGCATGATGCGGGACCACTTCCGCTGAACGCGGACCCGCGCTGCCGGAAAAGGCCGCCCGCGGGCGGCCTTTTTTCATTCGCCGGGAAAAGGAACGCCCCGGGGATACGGGCCCCGGGGCGTCGTCGCTCGGCGGTCTTTCAGCGTGTTATTTGCGCCACACGCCGTCCGTCCAGCTGACGAACTCGTCCCACTGCGAGGCCTTGGACAGGGCCAGGTCCGAGTACTTGGTCTCGAAGATGGCGTCCAGCTGCGGCGGGACCTTCTTTATCTTCATCGTAGTGTTGATGGCGATGCCGCCGACCTTGGTGTAGTCGTAGCCGTTCTCGGCGTCGCCGTGGATGCCTATGGAGCGCATGACCAGGCCGTTCTTTATGAAGGTCATCAGGTCCAGCGCGGCGTTCTTGGTCTCCTGGCTGCGCGCGTTGGAGCCCAGCAGGTCGGCGAAGTCGTAGAGGTCCGCGTAGGCGGCTATGGACTTCTTCTTGTCGTTCTTCGGGTCCAGGCTGGTGAAGCGGATGACCTTGTCCACCGCGATCCTGGCGGCGTCAGCCTCGTCGTTGCGCATCGCGGCGCCGGCGAGGGCGTCCAGGTAGCGGGGCAGGTCGTTCAGGGCGGCCGGGCGCACGGTGGAGAGGGTCGCTCCCATCTGGTCGAGCGGCACGGAGATGGGGCCGATGTTCATGCCGCCGGCGTAGAAGTCGCGGTACCAGTTCATCAGGAAGTCGCTGAACTGCTCGTTCGTGAAGGCGGGGTTGGCGTTGATGAAGTTGAGCAGCTTGGTGTAGTCGAAGCCCTGCGTCAGCATGGTCTCCTCGGAGCCGACGAACAACCCGGCGTAGTCCTTCATCTCGTAGAGGACCTCGGACATCTGCATCAGGCAGGCGTTCTGCATCAGCACGTCCACGTAGCCGGCCTGGCGCATCATCTCTCCCATCTGCGCGGTGCGGACGTAGTTCTTGGTCTCGTCGTCGAAAAGGATGCCCTTGTTCTGGGTGCCGGTGCCGGCGGTATGCTCCTGCATGTTGGGGTCTATCCAGCCGAGGCCGTGGTTCCAGAGCACCAGCACGTAGTGCTTGGCCGGGAAGGTCTTCTTGGACCACTGCACGAACTCTACCACGCGCTTGTAGTCGCCCATGTCGGCGTTAGGATATTCCCCGTAGACCTTCTCGCCGGAGGAGAGGATGCTTCCCTTCTTCTCTATCAGCAGGCGGCGGGAGCCCTTGCCCTTGATGCCGTGCTCCACCACCACGTTGACCTTGTCGGTGGTGCCGACTTCCTTCATTTCCTTGATGTCCTTCTCGGCCCACTTGCCGACCATGCCCAGCAGGTGGCTGTCGCTCAGGTCGTTCTTGGCGTTCATGAAGACCATGACGGTCCACTCTTTCTGCTTCATCGGCTGGGGCTTGTCGGGCTTGATGAAATCGAAGATACCTTTGTCGGCCTGTGAGGCCTTTATGTCCGAGGCGTGCAGGGAGTTGAGGTTGAAGTCCTGGGCGGAAGCCGCGGAGGCGCCGAGCACCAGCGCGGAAATAACTGCGGAGAAGAAAGTTTTATTTATCATGACTATAGTCTAGCGGTTGCGCGGCCTAGATCG
>JAJZOZ010000174.1 GCA_021811405.1 bacterium
AGCAACTCAACCTTTTTCGAGCAAATTGCCGCCCCTGGGCGGCAATTTTATTTTCGGTCGGGGGCTAAATGGAGATCTTCGACAAGCTTTTTTCCTTCCTGGTCTACGCGTTCGACCTTTTCCTCCACCTGGACAGGACGCTCGGCGCGGTGATACAGGACTACGGCGTCTGGACCTACCTGATACTTTTCCTGATAATCTTCTGCGAGACCGGCCTTGTCGTCACGCCTATCCTGCCCGGCGACTCGCTGCTGTTCGCGGTGGGCACCTTCGCCGCCCTGCAGTACCTGGACATACGGAAGATCTGGCCGCTGCTGGCCTTCGCGGCCATACTCGGCGACAACGTGAACTACGCGGTCGGCAACTACATCGGCCCCAAGGTCTTCCACTACGAGAACTCGCGGATCTTCAGGAAGGAGTACCTTCAGAAGACGCATAACTTCTACGAGAAGTACGGCGGGAAGGCCATCATCCTCTGCAAGTACGTGCCGATAGTGCGCACGTTCGCGCCTTTCGTGGCCGGCGTCGGGGCGATGACCTATCCCCGCTTCCTGATGTTCAACGTGATAGGCGGCTTCAGCTGGGTCACGATAGTGACCTTCGCGGGCTATTTCTTCGGCAACATCCCGGCCGTCAGGAAGAACTTCACCGCGGTCATACTGGTCATCATCTTCATCTCGATACTGCCGGCGATAGTGGAATACGTCAGGCACAAACGGGCCGCCAGGCCCGGTCCGGCCTTGTAAGAAAACGGGGGGCGCCGCGTAATAACGTACGGAGGCGGCGCTTGGCATGGTCTTCGAGGAACTCTACGACAGGTACTTCCGGCGGATCTACAACTACGTCCGCTACCGCGTGCTGGCGCGCGACGCGGCCGACGATATAGTCTCGGCCGTGTTCGAGAAGGTGCTGGACAGGTTCGACGACTTCGACCAGGCGAGGCCCGTGGAGCCGTGGCTGTTCGCGATAGCGCGCAACACGCTCAACGACCATTACCGCCGCGGCAAGGTGCGCGGCGCGCTGTCCACCAGCGGCTTCGAGGAGGTCCTTCCCTCCGGAGAATCCGTGGAGCGCGCGGCGGAAGCCCGCGAGGAGAACGCCAGGCTGCTGGCCGCTCTGGCCGTCCTTTCCGAAGCGGAGCGGGAGCTGATAGCCATGCGCTACGCGCTGGACATGAGCGGGCGCGAGATGGCCGAGCAGACCGGCCTGAGCGAGAGCAACGTGGGCGTGACGCTTTTCAGGGCCCTGGGCAAGCTGCGGGCGCGGCTGGGGCCGGAGGAGATATGAAAGAGGAACTGGGCAACGGCGAATTCGCCGGACTTGAGCGGAAGCTGCGGGCGGCCGACCTGAGCGCCGACAGCGGCCTGAAGGAGGAGCTGCGGGCCCGGCTGCTGGCCCGCGGCCGGTCCGAAAGGCGGACGCCGGTCCTGGCGTGGCTGCTGCCGGTCTTCGCCGCGGCCGCGTTGCTGCTGTTCTTCGCCCCGCGCGGCGCGCGGCACGCCGCCGCGCCGGACTATTCTTACGGCCCGCCGGATGACGGCTACGCGCAGTGCGGCAGACGCGGTCTCGGGGACTATCAGGCCGCCGAGAGGTTCTGACGGAGGAATTATGAAGATGAACGCGATATTTTTCATGGCCGCTCTGACGCTGCTGGCCGGCTGCGGCCGGGACGACACCTCGCGGCCTTTCGCGGACGACCCGGCGGTAAAGGGGAAGTGGCGCTCCGTGGATTTCGTGGAGAGCCCGGACAAGTTCGTTCCCGGAACCAGGAGCTGGGGCGGGGACCTTTTCCTCAAGGGCATGACCTTCAATGACGGCGGCGGCATGTTCGAGGGCTGGTGGACCTGGACCAAGGGGCACGTGCTCAACAAAGGGGAGGGTTTCGACTCGACGTACGAGATCCGCCGCCTGGGCGGGAAGGAATATCTCTTCTTCGAATGGAAGACCGGCGACTACAGGTACTTCCATAAGACGCCGTGGTACTACGTGCTCGAACGCGGCGCCTACTCCGGAGACGGCAGCGACGTCATAAAGGACGATATCGACCGGCCCTTCGTCGACGATCCCGCGGTGCCGGGCGCCTGGAGCTCGGTGGACTTCGTCGAGACCCCGGAGAAGTTCTCGCCGGGGGGCAGAAGCTGGAAGGGGGACCTGTTCCTCAAGGAGCTGGTCTTCCTTCCCGGAGGCAAAAGCACCAACGGCTGGCTGACCTGGACCAGGGGCGCCGTGCTGCATCACGGCGATAGTACCGCCAGCGGGTACGAGCTAAGGAAGATCGGCGGGACCGAGTACATGTTCTTCGAATGGAAGAGCGGCGACTACACCATAAGGCACCGCAAGCCCTGGTACTACGTGCTCAAGCGCGAAGGCCCGCTGCGTATGGACAGGACGGACCTCCCTTTCCGCGACGACCCGAACGTGGTCGGCGAGTGGACGAGCGTGGATTTCGTGGAGACGCCCGACTACTTCAACCCGGACAACAGGGCCTGGAACGGGGAGCTGTACCTGAAGGGCCTGAAGTTCCTGCCTGGGGGCAAGGGCGGGAATCCGTGGTGGACCTGGACCAGGGGCGTTGTGATGCACCATGGCGACCACACCGCCAGCCGCTACACGATAAAAGATGTAAAGGGAGCTAAATATATGTTCTTCGAATGGAAGAGCGGCGACTACGTATTCCGCGGGGCGAAGCCGTTCTATTACGTCCTAAAGAAGAAATAGGGCCTTCAGCCGCCAGAAGCGAAAGCCCCGGTCTCCCCGGGGCTTTTTCTTTGTAAGAAAACGGGGCCGCCAGCGTAATAACGTTCGAAGGGAAAAGGAGGAGCTATGAAAACCGGAATATTGGCGGCGATAGCGATGCTGGCGGCGTTCGGCGGGCCTGCCCGCGGCGGCGAGGTAAAGATAAACACTGCGGAGGTGAACGGCAGGTACGTGGACGACTTTTCCAACCTGACCTTCGTGAACGACCCGGCGGTGCTGGGGAAGTGGGTGAGCGTGGACTTCGTCGGGGAACCCGCGGAGTTCATGCCGGGGAAAAGGAGATTCCGCGGGGCCCTGTACCTGGAGGGCCTTTCCTTCCTGCCGAACGGGAAGACGGCGGTGCCGTGGTTCGGCTGGACCAGGGGAGTGGTGATGCACCTCGGCGGGGACCATACGGCGGCCCGCTACTCCATAGTGGAGCTGGGCGGGGAACAGTACATGTTCTTCGAGTGGAAAAGCGGGGATTACACCATCAGGCACAAGAAGCCTAAATATTACGTGCTGAAAAAGGCGGTCCCGGGCCGCGCGCCGGGCCGGCCGACGCTGGAGAGGACGGGCGGGAACTGAGCGTTCGCGGGGCCCCGCCAGACCGGGGCCCCGGCGGTTGACCGTGAAGGCGCTGCTGTGTTAGAATATATGTGAACGAACGCTCGTTCATATATGGGGAAAAAGGCGAAAACGGCGAAGGGCGGCCCGGCCAATCTGGACAGGATACTGTCCGCGGCTTCGGACCTGTTCACGCGCAAAGGATTCAACGGGACCTCCACCAGGGATATCGCGGCCGAAGCCGGCGTTTCCCTGGGTAACATCTACAACTATTTCGGCACGAAGGAGGAGATCTTCGTCTCGCTGCTGGAAAAGTACGAAGGCGAATATTTTCGCCCGGAGCAGCCGCTGATAAAGGCCCTCTCCTCCACCGCCTTCCCGGACAACATCGAGGGCCTGGGCTTCGCCTCCCGCGAGGTCGTGGAGAAATTCTCGGCCTATATCCTCCTTATATACGTGGACGTGGTGGAGTTCGAGGCGAAGCACGTCAACAAGATGTTCTCGCGCATGCGGCAGGGCTATGCCGCCGCGCTGAAGGTTTCCCCGGCCGGCAGGGCCCGCATAGCGCGGGACATAGACCCGGCCGGAGCGCTGATGATGGTGACCTGGAACTATTTCAACTACTTCATCATGGAGAAGCTGTTCAAGGTGAAGGGGCATTACGGCCTGGCCGACGGCCAGGCCGTGAAGCTGTTCGCGAGGGTGTTCAAGAGGGGGATACTGGCATGACAGCGACTCTGGACAGACCGGCCGCCGCGCGGAAAAGCGTGTACGCCGGAAAGCTTATAACCGCGGAAGAGGCTGCTTCGAAGATAAAGAGCGGGGACGACGTGGTGGTGGCGCAGTGCGCCTCGGAGCCGCAGGGCTGCATGTCGGCCTTCCATACGGCCGCGCCGAAAGTGGAGGGTGTGCGCGTGTTCTCCGTGCTGACCCTCAGACCCTACGATTTCTACATGAAGCCGGAGATGAAGGGGCATTTCGAGCTGGCGAGCTGGTTCCACGCCCCCGGCTCCAGGAAGGCGCTGGCCGCGGGCGCCGGTACCGTCACCTACGTGCCCAACATGCTGCACCGCGCCGCGACGGACCGCATCCAGGCCCGCAAGCCAGACATCTTCTTCGGCACCTGCACCCCTCCGGACGCCAAGGGCTTCGTCTCCCTGTCGCTCGGCATCACCTACGAGAAGGACGTCATCGAGGCGGCCGATACCGTCATCCTCGAGGTCAACCGCAGCCTGCCGCGCACCTTCGGCGACACGCACCTCCACGTCGGCGACGTGGACTGGTTCGTCGAGCACGACCAGGAAGTGCCGACCCTGCCGTCCCCCGCCCCGGACGCGGCGGAGAAGACCATAGGGAATTACATCTCCGAGCTGGTGGAGGACGGTTCCACGCTGCAGCTCGGCATAGGCGGAATCCCGAACGCCTGCGCGCTGGCGTTGAAGGGCAAGCGGGACCTGG
>JAJZOZ010000175.1 GCA_021811405.1 bacterium
CGGGGCGCAGGCCGTAAAGAAGGAGCTGGCCGAGCGCGTCAAGCAGAACCCTTTCGTCTATTCCGAGCTGGCGCTGCTGTCCGCTTCCGGCGCGGAGCTCGCGCGGTTCTCCGCGTACAAGGAGCCTGGGGAGCGGCTGGACTACTCCAAGAGCGACGTGTTCCTGGCGGCTAAGAAGACCTCCGCCCCTGCGGGGGCGGTAGAGTACGGCGAGTATACCCCGCCGGCGCTGGTCCTGGCCGAGCCGCTCTACCGCAACGGCGCCCCGGCCTATTACGCGGCCGGCCGCCTGAGCCTCGGCTACCTCGGCGAGGTGGTGAGGACTATGGGGCGCAATTCCTACGGCAGCTTCGGGCTGGTGGACATGGGGGGGCAGGTCATAGCCGATTCCCAGAGCATGTCCATAGTCCGCCCCGGCCTCAAGGCCCCTCCCGAGGTGCTCAGGATGATCTCGGCGGCGGCCGGGCGCGAGTCGAGCGGCTTTTCCGGGGAGGCCGTCTTCCGCGGCCGTACGCTGCTGGCGGCGGTGGCCAACGTGCCGGGTTCCATGTGGTGGGTTTACGAGATAGTGGACCAGTCGCGCCTGCCGGCCCGAACCGGCTCGCTCTGGGTCTGGCGGGTGGTGCTTTCGGGGGTGGGACTGATCCTGGCTTTCAGCGTCATCGCCTGGATGCTGGCCAGGCGCTGGCTGGCCGGCGGCGGGGAGGGAGTCCCACGCCCATAGGGCGTTTCCCGGGTCCATGTGCTATAATTGAACCGTGAGGGCGCCAGCGTCCATGACGCCGGCGGAAACAAGGTCATGCTCCGCTCCAATCCGCATCTTATAGAGATAAACACCAGGCTGTGGCTGAAACAGCTCAGGGCCAAGTATTCCCAGCCGGAGCTGACGCTCTCGTCCATCCCGGACGACGAGTGGCTGCAGCTGCGCCACCTCGGCATAGACATAATCTGGCTGATGGGTGTCTGGGAGCCCAGTCCCGAATCGGAGCGCATCGCCAGGGAGGACAAGGCCCTGCTCGAGGAGGTCAAGGCTATTCAGCCCGGCTTCGGGCCGGAGGACGTCTGCTCTTCGCCGTACTCCATACATTGGTACCGCCTGAACCAGGACCTGGGCTTCGAGTGGGAGCTGAAGGCCCTGCGCGAGAAGCTGAATTCCATGGGGATGAAGCTGATGGTGGACCTGGTCTCCAACCATACTTCCCGCGACAACCCCTATATCCGCGAATGCCCCGACTGTTTTATTCACGGCACCGAGGCCGATTTCGCCGAGCATCCCGACTGGTTCTACGAGATGGAGGGTGGCGAAGGCAAGAAGCTCTACATAGCCTACGGCCGGGACCCTAACTTCCCGGCCTGGACCGACAGCGCCCAGCTCAACTATTTCAACCCGGCCGCAAGGGAGCGCATGCTCTCGGTGCTGATGCGCATAGCCGACATGGCCGACGGCGTGCGCTGCGACATGGTGATGCTGACCCTCAACGAGATCCACGAGGCCACCTGGGGCTGGCTGCTGGGCAGGAACGGCTACAAGAGGCCCGACGAGGAGTTCTGGGACGGCGCGATCCGCGCCGTCCGGGAGAAGCACCCGGAGTTCATCTTCCTGGCCGAGGTCTACTGGGGCCTGGAATGGCGCGTGCAGCAGATGGGCTTCGACTACACCTACGACAAAGGCACTTACGACAGGCTGCGCTTCCAGGGGCCGCAGGAGGTGCGCGGCCACCTGCGCGCCGAGAAGCTCTACCAGAAGCGCTCCGCCCGTTTCATCGACAACCACGACGAGCAGCCCTCGCTGGCCGCTTTCGGCCGCCAGAAGGCCATGTCGGCGGCGGTGATAATCTCCACCATCAAGGGCCTGCGCTTCTACAACGACAACCAGCTTGACGGCGTTCCGATACGCCCGCCCCTGCAGCTGGCCGGGCTCTACACGAGGACGTCCGACCAGGAGGTCAGGAAGTTCTATTCCAAGCTGCTGAAGATCACGGACCACCCCGCTTTTCACGGCGGGGAATGGTCCCTGCTGGATGTCCGGCAGTGCTGCAAGGAGAACAGGACGAACGCCAACATCCTGGCCTGGTCCTGGGCCCAGCGCCGCACCCTGAAGGTGGTCGTAGTGAACTATTCCGGGGAACCGTCCTGCGGCGTGGTCAATATCTCCATCAAGAGCGACGGCGAGACCAAGGCCGTGTTCGAGGAGCTGTCGGACAGGTTCTTCTCCTTCAAGGCCGAGGACCTGGCCGGCGGGCTGCGGCTGCAGGAGATGCCGCCATACGCCGCCTACATCTTCGACGTCGAATTCTGAACTTTTTTAAGTTACCGGAGAGGCCGGCTTAAGCCGGCCTTTTCGTTTTGGGACGGCCCCGGAGCCCTAAGGTTCCCTGGCCAGCGTGAAGGCGGCTACCGACCTGGCGCCGGCGCGGCGCAGCTCTGAGGCCAGCTCCCCCAGGGTGGCCAGCGTGGTGGCCACGTCGTCCACCAGCAGTATCCGCCTGCCCTTGACGAGTTCGGGCCGGACTACGGAGAAGGCCCCCGCCACGTTGACCAGCCGCTCCCGCTTGGAGAGGGCGGTCTGGCTGCCGGTGTCCCTGCGCCTCGCCGCGGCCCCCTCCAGGCGGAACAGGTTGGCGCGGGCGGCCAGCGCCGCGGCGAGCAGCGCGGCTTGGTTGAACCCCCGCTCCTTTTCCCGGGACCGGTGCAGCGGCACCGCCAGCGCGAAGCCGTGGCCGGCCAGCTCGGGGAAGCGTGGCAGCGCCGCGGCCATTTCCGCTCCCAGCCAGCCGGCCAGGTCGCTGCGGCCGCGGTACTTCAGGGCGTGAACGAGGGAGCGGAGCTGCGGGTTGAAGACGAAGGCGGACCTGGCCGCGGACAGCGGCCCGGCGCCGGTCCCGCGGCAGTCACGGCAGGAGCCGCCGCCGTCCGGCAGCGGCAGCCCGCAGGCCGCGCAGTAAGGCGGGCGCAGCGGCTCGAGCCTCCCGGCGCAGCGGGCGCAGAGCGGCTCTTCTCCGAGGTAATGCAGGTCTTCGCCGCAATGGGCGCAGGTGCGCGGCAGCAGCGCGTTCAGCAGCCATTTGCCGGCCTTTTTCAGTGCCGTTCTCATCCCCGTAACCCCCTGCGAAGCCCCCGCGGGCCCGCGTCAGAACTGGAAAGTCAGAGTGCTGCCCGCCTGATAGGAGACGTATTCCTCCTGCTTCAGGTACTTGTGCCACAGGCGCTGCAGGCCGGCGTTGAACGTGAGGCGCAGGTTCTTGGCCGCCTCGTAGTCCGCGCTGGAGTTCAGCGAGAACAGCCTGTTGTTGTCCGCGATAGTGATCGGCGAGGACTTGATCGCGTAACTGAGCGTGGTGGTCCAGACTATGCGGTTGGTGAAGAAGATGGCCTGCTTCATGAACGGCAGCTTCAGGCCTTTCGGCAGCTGGAAGTCGGACTTTATCAGCACGCTGGGGGTTACCGTCCTGGTGTTGGCGGTGACCACTCCCAGCGCGCCCTTGGTCTTGTCCGAGACGTAATCCACCTTGGGAGTGAAGCGGAACTTGCCTCGGTCGAAAGTGCCCTGCAGCGTGGCGTCGTCGTGACGGGAGCGCTGCGTGAAGCGGTCCACGCGCAGGTCCTTCTTGTCGGAAAGGCGCAAGTTGTAGCTCAGGGCGGTGTCCACCTTGCTGAGCAGCTTGAAGCGGAGGTCCACGCCGTAGGTGCCGGCGGTCTCCAGCGAGACGGTCTTGGCCTCGTTGGTGTTGCGCGAGTATTTCAGGTTGACGGTGGCTCCCTGCGCCCAGCGCTGCACCCGCATCAGCGTCTCGAGCTGCGAGAGCGAGAGTATCATGTCCGGGAAGGTGCGGTTCACGCTCTTAGAGACCGTGCCCGTCACCTCGGAGCGCTGCACCGAGTTGGTGAAGTTGTTGGTCAGCGACAGGGTCTTCAGCGGGGCCGCGCCGCCCTTGAGCGAGTAGCCCTCGAAAGGCTGCCAGCGCTGCGTGGAGTTCACGGTGTCGCGCAGCGTCACCGAGTTGCGCAGCGCGAAAGGGCTTACCGGGTGCAGCGAGTCGCGCAGCCAGAGCCTGGAGCGGGTGTTGTAATCCTTCTCCACGTTCAGCCACGAGTCGCCGTCCTGGATCTGGTAGTTGGAGGACAGCACCAGCGAGCGCAGCAGGCGGTTGCGCGGCATCAGGTCGTTCATGCTGAGCGTCAGGCTGACGCCGCCCTGCGCCGTGCGGTTCACGGTCTTGATCTCGCCGGTGGTGAAGACGTGGGAGGACTGGGCCACCGTCACGGTGGTGATGTTGAGGTTGTTGCTCTCGATGGTGGTCACCGAGTAGTTCACCGACGGGTTCAGCCAGCGGGCGAACAGCAGGTTGGAGTTCAAGTCCACAGTCTGCTGCAGCGACTTGTTGTAGCGCTCCAGGCTGAGCGGGTCGGAGAGCGGGCTCCGTTCTTCCCTGGCGGTCTGCAGCGAATAGCCGGGGTTGAACGAGGAGCCGTTCCACGGGACGAAAGTGAGCTTGGCCCCGTAAGCGTCGGTCCGCTCGCGGGTCTGGTAGAGGCCAGAGAGCAGCGTCAGCTTGTCGGCGTCGTAGCTGACCTTGTTCAGGCCGAGCGAGTAGTTCAGGTTCAGCGTGCGCGGGAAGAGGGGGAAACTGCCCGGCACGCTGTAGCCCAGCGTGGCCGCGTAGAGGTCCTTGTCGTCCTTGCGGCTCAGCAGGCTGTAGTCCACCATGCCTTTGGTGTAGTTGAGGC
>JAJZOZ010000176.1 GCA_021811405.1 bacterium
ACTTGATGCAGTGGCGTATCGTCGGGTAATCCTTGAGCGAGACATTGTCCCTGCGGGGAATGTCGTAATGCTCGCGGATGGCGGCGAAGAGCTCGGCCTGCTTGACTGTGTCTATGCCGAGGTCCGCCTCCATGTCGAGGTCGAGCTCGAGCATGTCCTTGGGATAGCCGGTCTTCTCGGTTATCATGGCGAGGATGTTCTCGCGCACGGCGTCTTCGGAGACGCCGCCGGAAGCGGGAGCGGCGGCCGGAGCCGGCGCAGCCTGAACGACGGGTGCAGCGGCCTGTACCGGCGCAACGGCCGCCGGGGCGGCCCCGCCTTTGGACTCTATGACGAACTTGATGCAGTGGCGTATCGTCGGGTAATCCTTGAGCGAGACATTGTCCCTGCGGGGAATGTCGTAATGCTCGCGGATGGCGGCGAAGAGCTCGGCCTGCTTGACTGTGTCTATGCCGAGGTCCGCTTCCATGTCGAGGTCGAGCTCTAGCATGTCCTTGGGATAGCCGGTCTTCTCGGTTATCATGGCGAGGATGTTCTCGCGCACGGCGTCCTCGGAGACGCCGCCCGTAACCGGCGCGGCGGCCGGGGCCGGAGTGGCCGCAGCGGCCACTTTCTGCGCCGCCGGAGCTGCGGGGGCGACGGTCTGGGCCGATGCTGGCGCGACCGCCGGGGCGGCTCCGCCTTTGGACTCTATGACGAACTTGATGCAGTGGCGTATCGTCGGGTAATCCTTGAGCGAGACGTTGTCCCTGCGGGGAATGTCGTAATGCTCGCGTATGGCGGCGAAGAGTTCGGCCTGCTTGACGGTATCGATGCCGAGGTCGGCCTCCATGTCGAGGTCCAGTTCCAGCATCTCGCGCGGATAGCCGGTCTTCTCGGTTATCATGGCGAGGATGTTCTCGCGCACGGCGTCTTCAGCTACTCCTCCGGAGGCCGGAGCCGCGGTGGGAACGGGCTGCGGAGCCGCCTTGGGCGCGGGAGTTGCTGCGGCCTGCACCGGCACCTTGGCTGTCGGCGCGGGAGCGGCTCCGCCCTTGGACTCTATGACGAACTTGATGCAGTGGCGTATCGTCGGGTAATCCTTGAGGGAGACATTGTCCCTGCGGGGAATGTCGTAATGTTCGCGGATGGCGGCGAAGAGTTCGGCCTGCTTGACTGTGTCTATGCCGAGGTCGGCTTCCATGTCGAGGTCCAGTTCCAGCATCTCGCGCGGATAGCCGGTCTTCTCGGTTATCATGGCGAGGATGTTCTCGCGCACGGCGTCCTCGGTAAGTCCCTGGGCCGGCTTTGCGGCATGAACCGCTGCGGGAGCGGGAGCCGGAGCGGGGCGCGCGACTGCGGGCGCGGCGGCTACTGCCACGGGTTCCGGCCTTGGCGCTGGAGCGGGAACCGCCGCCGGAGCGGTCCTGGCCCCGGCCATTTTGCGGTCCTTTATCCGGAGGGTGTTGAACACCACTTCGAGCTCCGCCTGCGGGTCTCCGGATATCTCCCGGAGCCAGGCGTTGTAGCGGCCCTGGTCCTCGTAGCGGCTTTCCCCCGCCTTCCAGACGCGCTCGGTCAGCGACATCGCCATGTGCGAGCCGAAGCCAGCCGCGAAGCGCAGGGCGTACCTGAAGTCGTAATGGCCGCCCTTGGAAAGGTTGATGCCGGCCAGCTCCGGGTCGGGCTCCCGGTAGTTGGCTATAGGGGGCACCACGCCGGTGTTGAGGGCGCGGATGGCTACCGCGTCCTCGAGGCCCGCGCCCATCGTGTGGCCGGTGAAGCCCTTCACGTTGCTGACTATGACCTTCTCGGCCGACGGGCCGAAAGCGGCCTTCAGCGCCTTGACCTCGGCCGAGGCGGAGCCGCCGCGGGCCGGGGTGTAGGTCTCGTGGGACATGAACATCGTGTACGGGGCTATGTCCTCTTTCCTGAACCCGTAGAGGTTCTCGGCCTTCTTTATGAAGTTGGACATGACGCCCGCCACGTGTACCGTGTCGAGCCTGGTGGCGTGGAAGGCGGAGTTGGCGGCCTCGCTGAGCAACAGGCGGGCCAGCGGCTTCATGCCGCGGTTGCGGGTTAGGGTCTCGTCCTCGAGCACCAGCGCTACGGCGCCGGAGCCGACGATGAGGCCGTGGCGGCGGCGGTCGAAGGGCAGGGCCGCCTCGCTGACGTTCTCCTTGGTGGTGGCGGTGCCGCTGGCCAGGAAGCCGGGCATCGTCCACTCCTGTATCGTCTCGTTGGTGATGTCGTCGGCGGCTATCACTACGACGCGCTTGCACTTGCCGGCGCGTATCCAGGTCTCCGCCACGTGCACGGCCTGGGTGGTGGAGGAGCACGCGGCGCTCAGGTGTATGGTCGGGCCCTTCGCGCCCACCCACTGGGCGAACTGGGAGTCCGCTATCGGGATGATCTTCAGCAGGAAGTTCTGGCTGAAGGAGTACGGGTCCTTCCCTTCTCCGGGCCGGTGGCCCGCGAACTCCTTCTGCAGCCAGGCGCGCAGCCCGGCCTTGTCGGCTTCCGAAGGCAGCTTGTCCACGATGCGGTGGTAGACCTCCCAGAGCTGCTCCGCGGTCTTGCCGGCGTACTTGTGATTGAAATAATGGGTCACCTCTTTAAGCAGCGACTCGGTCACCGGGAAGGCCGACGCGAAGATTACGCCGGTCTCGGAGGCTATCGGCTCCGGCAGGGCCCATTTCTCCGGCAGGTAGCTGCCGGTGGTGGTCTTCTTGTAGTAGTGGATCAGCGGCAGGCCGGCGTCCTTGAGCGCCAGCACGCCGGCGCCTATGGCCATCTTGAACGTGGAGTCCAGCGCCTTGGCCACCGTGCTCGGCAGGCCGAACTCGGCCTGTATGTCCAGCTGGCCGCGGCGGGCGGACAGCTTGATGGACTGGTCCACGGAGTCTATCTTCTCGATGCTGTGGTTGCCGGTCGGGGACTTCACGACGCGGATGATGTTCTTGTCTATCTGCCTGGCGCGCCACTCGCCGGGGATCGGCTCTATCATGTTCTTGCCGGCCAGTATCTCGTCGAGGTTGGCCTCCCTGAACATCTTGTCCCAGGTGCCGGGCGTGCCGCCCGCTATGCCCGAGAAGGCCAGCGGGTTGAAGTTGAAGCCGTACTTCTCCGCGAAGGAGGCCTTGTCGGCCGGCAGCGCGGGCGCGGGGCCCTGCACGGAGACAGACGCGGAAGGTGCCTGGCCGGACGCCTTGAGCGCCCAGTTCTGGTAGTAAGGGTTGAAGAACTTGCCGCCGTTCTGCGGGACCTTGCCGCTCCAGTTCACAGGGATGCCGAGCGCGGTCATGTTCGCGAACAGGTCGTTGAGTTCGGTGATGCCGCCGCGCTTCGGGTGGTTGGAGGCGAGGACCGTGATGTCCTTCTTGTCCTTGAGCGTCGCGGTGGCGAACGCGCTTAAGACCCGCTTCGGGCCGCACTCTATGAACGTGCGCACGCCCTCGGCGTACATGCGCTCTAGCTGCTTTATGAACTCGACGGGGCTCGTCATCTGCTTGATCAGCATGTCGTAGATGCCCCGCGTGTCCGTAGGGAAGAAGTCCGCGGTGACGTTGGAGAGGATCTTCATGTCGGCGGTCTTTATCGGTATGTTCTCGAGGAACTTCCGGTACGGGCCCATCGCCGGCGCCACTATCTGCGAGTGGAAGGCGTGGCTGACGGGGATCTCGCCTGCCTCCACGCCCATGGCCTTGAAATGCTGTACGGCCTGCTCTACGGCCCTGGCCTCGCCGGCTATCACGGTCTGCAGCGGGCAGTTCTTGTTGGCGCAGATGACGTAGCCGTTCATCTTCTTTAGTTCCACGTCCACCTTGTCGGAGCCCAGGGCCACCGAGGCCATCTTGCCCGGGTCGGCCACCTTAACGCTGGACATCTCCTTGGCGCGGCTCGTGACGGCGCGCAGGCCGTTCTCGAACGTGAAGATGCCGGCCGCGGTGGCGGCCGCGTACTCGCCGAGGCTGTGGCCGATGGCCATGTCCGGCTTCACGCCGAACTCGCGCAGCAGGCGGTACATCGCTATGTCGGCCGTCATCATGGACGGCTGGGTGAGCTGGGTCTGCTTGATGGCGGCTTCGCGCTTGGCCAGTTCTTCCTTGCCCTCGCCGGGCTTGGACCAGATGGCCTCGGTAAGCCTGATGCCTATCATCTTCTCAAGGATGACGTCGGCCTCGTCGAACGTGGCCTGCACCACCTGGTACTTGGCGGCGAGGTCGCGCATCATGTCGACGTACTGCGAGCCCTGGCCGGGGAACAGCAGGCCCACCTTGGCCTGGTTGACGCCGGTCTTGAAGGTGTAGACGCCCTTCAGCTTGAAGTTGAGCGGCGGCTCTGTCCAGGTCCCGGCCTTGCCGTTCTTGGCCATGAACTCCACCTTCTCCGCGAGGTCCTTCGGGGACTTGGCTACTATAGAGACGCCCCACGGGCCTTTCGCCTTGGTCATCGAGGGCTGGGCATACACCGATATGGGGTAGTTCTCCGGCCACTTCGCGAACACGGCGGCGGCCTCGTTCTTCGCGTTGGTTATGACGTCTTCGGGCGTGTTGCCGGTGAACGTCACGGCCTCGCCCTGCAGGCCGGCGAAAGGAGCGCGCGGGTTCTCCACGATCTCGACGGGAGCGGCGGGCGCCTCGGCGGCGGCGCCGGCCTTGGCGTACCTGGGGTGGTTCGGGCCGGTGTACTCTTCCATCAGCACGTGGAAGTTGGTGCCGCCG
>JAJZOZ010000022.1 GCA_021811405.1 bacterium
AGGGCAGCGGTCCAACAACAGGCTGGCCCGCGTGCTGGTCTCCAGGGACACCGACACCGTGAACATCGCCTCCCGCGTGCTGAGCACCGCCTCGGCCGTGGACATGGGCGACCCGGCCTCCGTCAAGGATTTCGTCCTCTGGGCGGAGCGCCGCTTCCCGGCCAAGAAGTTCATGCTGATCCTCTGGGACCACGGCAGCGGCTGGATAAAGGGCAACCCGGTGGAGGAGCGGCGCGGCTCCGGCAAGGGCATCTCCGACGACTTCGTGACCGGCCATAACATCGACACCCCCCAGCTGGGCCGCCTCTTCAGGGACATAGAGGCCGCCGGCGGCAGGGTGGACCTGCTGGCCACCGACGCCTGCCTGATGCAGATGGCCGAGGTCTCCTACGAGCTCAAGGACAGCAAGATAGCCTACCTCGCCGCTTCCGAGGAGATAGAGCCCGGCGACGGCTACCCCTACGACAAGTGGCTGGCGCCGCTGGCCCTGAAGCCCTCCATGGGCCCGCGCGAGCTGGGCGTCACCGTGGCGAAGGAATACCTCAAGGCCAACCCCAACGGCTTCCAGGGCAGGGGCCTGACCTACTCCGTCATACAGCTCTCCAAGATCAAAGAGCTCGGAGAAAAGATGGACGCGCTGGCCAAGGCGGCCATGGACTCCGGCGACAAGGCCGCCGTGCTGAAGGCCCGCGCCGAAGCCACCCGCTACAAGAAGGCCGACAACAAGGACCTGCGCCGCTTCGCGCAGCTGCTGGGCAAGTACAGCAAGGACCAGGCGGTGAAAGAGGCCGCCGCCGCGGTGGACAAGCTGATCGCCAAGGGCGGTCCCGTGGTCTTCAGCGGCGTCAGCAAGAACAAGCGCACCCGCTCCTACGGCGTGGCGGTTTACATGCCCGAGGACGGCGGCGAGATCCGCGGCTACGACGAGCTGAAGCTCGCGGCGGACACGCGCTGGGACGAGTTCGTCGGCTGGCTGCTGAAGCCCTGAGCTTCGCAAAGTTCACGGAAGAGCCCCGGCCCCGCCGGGGCTCTTTTTTTGTGCTCCCGGGCCTCCCTCTGCGCGGGTCCTGTCGGCGGCTTGGCGCGTCAGGCACGGCGTCGCGCACACCGTGCGCGCGCCTCCTCACTCGGCCTCGTCGCTCCGCAAGCCTCGGCCTGCGCGAAGGCCTTCCCCGCCAAGCCGCCGACACCCGCACGGAAACCGGTAAAGGTCCCAGAAAGGGATAGGCCGAAAAACTCCGGCCGGGTGGGCCGTTCGCTTCTTAAGCGGGCGCGCGGTTATTGTTAGGATATTACCAATGGCAAAGTCGAGAACACTGCTGGCCTCCCTGTTCGCGCTTTTCTTTTCCGCCGCGGCTTTCGCGGCTCCTGCGCAGGTAATACTGATACGCCACGCCGAGAAGCCCGAGTACGGCTCCGAGCTGAGCCCCCGGGGACAAAAAAGGGCGGAGGCCCTGGCCTGGTTCTTCCAGAACAACGCCGACGTCACCCGCTACGGCGCGCCCGCGGCCATCTACGCCGCCGCCCCCAAGCACGAGGACAGCTCCGTGCGCTCCATCCAGACCGTGACCCCGCTGGCCAAGGCCCTGAAGATGGAGATAAACACCGAATTCACCCGCGGCCAGACCCATAAGATCGCCGCCGATATCATGGAGAACCCGGCCTACCGCGGCCGCATGGTGCTCATCTGCTGGCAGCACACCAACCTTGTCGACATCGTCCGGGAGCTGGCCGCCTATTCAGGCACGGCGCAGGCCATACAGGACTCTCTCCCTTCGGAATGGCCCGACGGCGCCTTCGACAGGGTCTGGATACTGGATTTCTACTACGGCAGGGTGACCTCCTTCAGGGACGTACCGCAGAACCTCCTGCCGGGGGACAGCTCTAAGTGACCAAAGGAGAACGGATGAAAAAGATAGCTTTCCTGGCCCTCATGGCCGCCGCGGCCGCCCCCGCGGGCGCGCAGTTCGGCCTGCAGGACATGACCCTGGCCGGCTTCAGGGCCGCGCAGCAGGACGTTTCGCAGCCCGGGATCCCGCTGCCGGTGAGCGTCGGAAAGGAAAAGCCGAAGATGGGCTATGTCGGCAAGGACGAGCGGCTGGACTATATCATGCGCTCCTCGCTGTGGGTGCCGGAGGGTGAGCTCCGCACCGCGGCTATAGATTTCAAGACCGGCCCGTACGAAAAGATGAAGTACGCTCCCGAGCAGGTAGTGACCTGCAGCTACGTCCCGATGAAGGAAGCCTATGAGACCGGCCGGCCCAACGGGATGTCCCCGAAGTTCAAGTGCCGCGGCGCCGACGGCAAGACCTTCAAGGTCAAGTACGGAGAGACCGGCGACGTGATGGCCGAGGTGGCCTCCAGCTGGCTGCTGACCGCCATAGGCTCTTACGCGGACCGCATGTACCCCGTCAGGCTGAACTGCCCCGACTGCCCCTCCGACCCGTTCAAGAACGAGGGTGACCGCGGCGCGTGGCGCCAGGGCCAGATGGTAGCCATAGAGGAAAAGTTAGGCGAGCGCATCGAGGACAAGCCCAACTCGGGCATCAGCTTCAAGGATTTCTACCGCATAGAGGACAAGGTCGGGGCGGAGGCCCTGGCCGGCATGGCGCAGTTCCTCGGCAACTCCGACAACAAGGCCGAGAACCAGGCCATAGCCTGCCAGAAGAAGGACGTAGTTGCCGGACCTGACGGCAAGGCGTCCTGCGCCAGGCCGGTGGTATACCTGCAGGACCTCGGCATCACCTTCGGCGGACGCGGCCTCTACCACAACAGCCGCATGAATTTCGACAAGTGGGCACGCGAGCGTATTTGGGACGACCCGCGCGAGTGCATCATGCACCTGAACTCGGTCTGGACCAGCTCCCTCAGCGGGACGGACCCGATAGGCCGGGACCTGCACCAGATCGGAGAGCAGGCCCGCCAGATGCTGGTGCGCCGCCTTTCGATGCTGTCGCGCTCCCAGCTGGTAGACCTTTTCACCGCGGCCCGCGCCCCGTTGCGCAAGCCGCAGCATACCGCCGAGGAATGGGCGGACCTGTTCATCCGCAAGGTGGACCAGCTGCGCTATCCGCGCGGCGGCAAGACTCCCAGCGGCTTCGCCTGCCCCTACCAGGTGGTGCCGCCCAACTCCGCGCGGACGGACGACCAGTTCGGGAACTGAACGCGCCCGGGACATGAAAAAACCGCCGGTCTCCCGGCGGTTTTTTCATCCTCGGCCTCTACCTGGCGGGAGGCTGGTCCGGCGAGACCTCCCAGCCTCCGTCCTTCAGCGTGAAGCGCACCGCGCCCGCCTGCGCGGCCTTCTCGCCCGGCCTGCACAGCAGCAGGGACTTCTTCGAGGCGTAGGCCTCCGAGAACGCCTTCAGCTCGTCCTCCGACATGCGCATCTTCAGCCTCAGCACCGGGGTGAAATCTATCTTTTCCCACGGCCCTTTCTGGGCCTTCAGGAACTCGTCGAGCAGGATCACGTTCTCGGTGGAGAAGGTCTTGAACCCTTCGCCCTGCACCGGCACTTTGCAGAGCATCTCGTAGGTATAGTACAGGTCGTGGTAGGGCACGCCGAAGACGTCCCCCCCTTTCTCCCCTGTCACCTTGAACGCCGTGAGCTCCACGCCGCCGCCGTACTGCGCGCGCAGCGACGCCTGCAGGTATTCCTTCACCGGCGGGGCGGGCGGCTTCCCACCCGAGCAGGCGGCCAGCAGCGCCGCGCAAGAGGCCAAAAGCATGTTCCTGTTCATATAAAGTTCCTCGCGGGGACCCGGCTCAGCCGCCGGTGAACAGCCTGCCGGTAATGACGTACAGCTCGGAGCCGTCCTTCACGGTCCAGATCTCCGAGTAGTCGAAGTGCAGGCCGTCCGCCTTTATGGTTGTGGTTATTGATACGTCGGCGCCGTAGGCCTCGCGCAGGGTTACGACCCCGCCCTCGTAGGAGCCGGCCGGATTGCCGGCCTCGTCGAGCAGCTGGGAGCCTTTCTTGGCGAAGCGGGCCGGCTCGCTGGCCAGCGCCGCGAAGCCGCAGTCGAAATAGCCGCCCTTGCGCAAAAGGTAGTCCGGGGTGTCCTCGAACTCCAGCTTCATGTCGCAGCGCGCGCCGGAGCCCTGATAGGTCCACTCGCCCCAGCCGAGCCACCTGCCGGTCAGGCCGTCCGGCTTCGGAGCGCGGCTCCCGCCTAACGCCGGCAGGAACTGCCCGCCCGGAAGAACGTAGCCGGAGCCGTTGTAGACGGCCGGCTGGAACTTGCCGGTGGCCGCGTAGATGAAACCGCCGCCGGCGGGTATGACGGCGATGGTCTTCCCGGTCCGCGGGTCCAGCAGCAGCAGGACCGACCTGTCCTCCCCGGCCCGGACCGCGGCGGGGGTCGGGACTTCGGGCGCCGCGGCGGACCGCACGGCGGCCGGGGCCAGCTGGGACAGCGCGGGGGTCTGGGCGCAAAGGGCGGCGGGGAAGGCCGCGAACAAGGCGATAAAACCGGTGTTTTTCATTTTATCTCCGGAATAGTCCTGAAAATCTATCGGTTTTGGGGCGCCGCTGTCAATTCCGGGCCTTTCGCGCGAACTCGGAGCGCGGGCCGGTGGTCTTGCGCAGCAGCAGTTCGTCCTCGCCGCGGATGATGAAATTTTTCAGCAGGCCGGCGCGTTCGTAGCCCAGGCGCTCGTAGAGTTTCCTCGCCCCGAGGTTGAAAGAGGAAACGCACATGAACACGTTCGGGCCTTTGGAGAGTATGCGTTTCTCGGCGAAGCGGACCAGCTCCGTGCCCACGCCGCGGCCGCGCAGGCCCGGGGCCACGCAGACCGTCTGTATGTAGCCGTTCAGCACGCCGTAGGTCTGCAGCACGATGAAGCCCGCGATGGCGCCCTTCTCGCGGGCCGCGTAGACCTCGCGCGGCGCGCGCAGGGCCGCCAGGCAGTCGCGGTAGGTCCGGCCCAGCCTGACCCACGGGTCCGTAGCCGCCATGTACCCGGCGCAGACCCGCAGGTCGGCCGGCTTCCTGGTCCTCGATATGCGCACAGCTCCCCCTTATACCCCCAGCCCCGACAGGTCTTTCTCGGAAAACAGCTCCAGGCCGCCCTCGGCCAGCAGGGCTGCGGCCACTCCGCGCCCAGGCACGGTGACGCCGCTGAACGAGCCGTCGTGCACGAAGTCCGGGCCGCACGAAGGGCTGCCGGACTTCAGCAGCGCCTTGCGGGCCCCGGCGCGCCCGGCCAGTTCCAGCGCGAGCTGGGCGCCCAGGCGGAACTTCCCGGTCCTGTCCTCGCCGTCGGAGGAGATCACGCGGCCGCCGCGCAGCTCCGCCGGAGTGCGCGGCACTCCCATGCCCCCCAACAGCTCCGGGCAGACCGGCACCAGGTCGTAGCGCTCCAGCAGCTTAACGGCGGAGGCGCAGTATTGGTCCCCGCCGTCGTAGCGGCATTTCACGCCCAGCAGGCAGGCGCTGACCAGCAAGGTCTCCCTTTCCATGCCGATATTCTAGCAAACGCGGCCGAAGAGGATAAAAGTCAGCAAAATACGGAACCCGGCAATTGAGAAACCCGGATGGGGCCTGTATACTTTTAACAGGGGGTGGGTTATGAAGCTCGTTACCTTCTTCCTCAGCGCCGCGCTGGCCGCGTCTGCCGCCGCGCTTCTTCCCGACGCCGTCCGCGCGGGCGGCGGCTGCTCGTCCCTGGCCGGAGAGCTGGGCGACGCCGCCGCCGATTCGGGCATGAAGCGCATCGCCGTGCTCGGCTTCGCCGCCAAGGCCGGAGCCGGCGGGGAGGAAGGGGATTTCATCTCGGAGCGCATAGCCGCCGAGCTCGCCCGCCGGGGGGAGCCGGCGCTGATCGAGCGCTCCCAACTGGCCGCCGTTCTGAAGGAGGCCCGCTCCTCCGCGGAGACGCCCGGGGACCTGGACGGCATCTTCTCCGTTGACGGAGTGGTGACCGGCTCCGTCTTCGCCAGCGGCGACAAGCTCAAGGTGCTGGCCAAACTTATCAACGTGAGGACCGGCCAGGTGATGGCCGCCGGCATGGCGGAGGAGGACCGGGACTGGCCGCGCCTGCCGGAAGCCCCGCTGGAGGACCTGGCCTGGGACCCCCTGCCGTGGCCGGCTTCCATGCCCGGCCTCAAGGACGCCCCCGCCGCCCCTGCCTTCAGGGACGCGCCCGCCTCCTTCACCAGTACCTCCTGCGAGGCCCGCAAGAAGAAGCTCCGGGAGCTCAATTCTAAGCTTACCGACGAGAAGGCCCGATACTGGGCGGCCAAAATGCGCGAGCCCGGTTTCAGCATAGGCAAGCTCACCCGCAACCCCGGCTCGGAGATAGCCGATCCCGCCGACCGGGCCAGATTCTACGGTCTGCTCGGCTCATATTTCCGCCAGGAGGCCCCGCCGGAGCCCTCCCCGCACCTTCAGCCGGAGCTGAAGGCCCTGCTGGCCGAGGAGGCCGCGGTCTACGACGAGTGCGGCTCCCGCTAAAATGCTAAACTTGCACCGTGGCCCCGCCGGCCGCACGGACCCCATGAGCATAGAAAGCCTCAAGCCCGCCGTGGACAAGAAAGTGCTGGTCTTCCTGGCCGGCGCGGTATGGCTGGGCGTCGGGGCCGCTCTGATGCGCCTGGCCCACGGCTGGCTGGCGGCCTACGGGGGGCCAGGGCGCGCCCTCTTCTACGCGGCGGGCCTGCTGGCCGCGCTGCCCATACACCATTTCGGCTTCCTCAGGGTGGCGGACAAGAACCTGGCCAGGCTGCTGCCGCTCGAGGAGAAGCGCTGCGTCTTCTCCTTCATCACCTGGAAGAGCTACCTGCTGGTGGGCTTCATGGTGCTGCTCGGCGTCACGCTGCGGCATTCCGCGCTGCCCAAGCAGTACCTCTCGCTGCTCTACAACGGCATAGGCCTGGCGCTGGCCCTCTCCAGCGTCAGGTATTTCCGCTTCTTCCTGCGGCTGCTGCGCGCCTGAAACCGCGGCGTTTTTGTTATCATAACCTGACATGGTATCCGAAGCCGCCCTGCTGGACCTTTCGCGAGCGCTGGTCTCCGCCGTGCGCAGCGGCCTGCCGCTCTCCGACGCTTTCAGGACCCTGGCCTCCTCGCGCAGGCACGGCCGCCTGCTGGCCGGCGTCTCGCGGCTGGCGGCCGGCGGCACGTCGCTGCACGAGGCCTTCGCCGCGCAACGGGCCTTCCCCCCCCTCTTCATAGCGCTGCTCAGGGCCGGCGAGGAGGGCGGCAAGACCGAGGAGTTCCTGGAGCTCTACGCCGACTGCCTCGAGGCGCGGCTCAAGTTCCGCAGGCAGCTGGAGCGCATGCTGGTCTACCCGCTGGCCGTCACCGTTCTGGCCGCCGGCCTGTTCCTGCTGGTCTCTTTCAAGGTGCTGCCGCTGGTAATGGAGCCGCTGCTGAAGTCCGGCGCCGAGCTGCCCCCGCAGGCCTTCCTGTTCGCCTCGCTGGCCGAATGGCTGGCCGGGTCCTGGCCGAAGCTGCTCGGCATAGGCGCGCTGGCCCTGCTGGCGCTGAGGGTCTTCCTGATATCCTCCGTAGGAAGGAAGGCCAGGGGCCTGGCCGGCCACTGGCTGCCGGTCTGCCGCTACGCCACGGCGGAACTGCGCCTCTATTACATTTACACCACGATGGCCCTGCTGATGAAGGCCGGGCTCCTGCCCGGCGCCATGATGGACGTGCTGCTGCAATTCTCGGAGGACGACCTGGTCACGCGGGGGCGTCTTAAACGCGCAGCCGGGGAACTCGCGGGCGGGGCCGGGTTTGCGCGCAGCGTGGCCGCGGTGATGCAGGAGGACGACAGGACCGCGGCAGAGCTGGCCGAGAAGGCCGGCAGGCTGGACGACACGCTGCTCAGCCGCGCCAGGCTGCATTACGACAGGCACCTGCACCGCGTGGAGCTGCTGATGAAGGCCTTCAACCTGTCCACCCTCGCGGCCATAGCCGCGGTCTGCTTCGGCCTGATACTGACCGTGATCTGGCCCGCGGTCTCCGCGCTGGGCGGCGCGAAGGACCCGCTAAAGGCGCTCCGCGCCGGGCCCGAGCCCGCCGCCTCGCAGCGCGCTCTCACCCCCGAAGAGGAGCGCACCGCGGCCTTCAATTCCGTCCAGGGCGGAAAGGTGGCCGGCATGATGACCGGCGGCAAGTACGGCAACGAAGGCGGCGGGGGAACCAAGGAAAAAAGGAAGAAGCTGGCCCCGGTGGTCCCGATGAAGGGCGTCGGCTTCGGCGGCGGGTCCCCCACGGATATTTCCCCGACAAGCGCCAACGGCCGCTGACGTTCAGCGCCCGCCGCGGCCCAGCACCGCCAGCAGGCGGAAGCAGGCCCCGGCCACGGCGTCTATCCTGGTAAGGGAAAACGGCGGCAGGGTGTCTTCCGAGCTGAGCGGCAGGCGGTAGACGGCGCAGTACTCCGCCACCAGCTCCCCCGCGTGCTGCAGTATCACGCCCTCAGGCTGGCGGCCGGCCAGCTGCTGCAGCCTGTCGAAGCCGAGGCGGCGGTAGGCGTCCCCGGCCAGCCTGTCGGCCGCCGGGTCCCGGCGCTCCCCCTCCTTCTTCTTCTCCTCGTCGGCTATGGAGAGCGGCGCCGCCTCGGCGAGCCGCGCGGCCAGGAACTCCGCGCTGCCGGGCAGGGCCGCGCAGACGAGCTGGTAGTCCTTGGCGGACAGCAGCTTGTCGGCCGCTTCCTTGAACGCCGTCACGTCCCGCTCCTCCAGCGGCCCCCGGCGGCGGCGGGCCAGCGCCCACTCGGAGAGGGCGCGGAAGCTGGCCAGCTTGAACTCCTTGATGTCGGAAGCCACGCGGTTCAGCGTGACGATGAAGAACTCCTTGCGCCCGGCGAAAGCCGCCGGGACTGGCGCGGAGAACTCACGCAGGCCGGCTATGAGCCGCACCTGGCAGTCGAATCTTGTCTTATCCTGGTCCATCTGTGCCGGCAGCCCCGGGCGGCGAAGACCGCCCGGCCCCGGTCCTGCTCATTTGCCCAGCAGCTCCTTGACCCGGCGCTGCAGGTTGGCGAAAGAGACCGGCTTGGGGATGAAATCCTTGAAATTACGCTCCTGGGCGAAAAGCTCCGTCATGTTCCGGTCCACGTACTTGCCGCTCATTATGATGACCGGGATGTCCGAAGTTTCGTCGGCCGCCTGCAGTTCGCGCAGCACCTCTATGCCGTTCATGTCCGGCATCATGATGTCCAGGAAGATGATATCCGGCTTCACCGCGGCGGCCTTCGCCAGGCCTTCCCGGCCGTTGTGCGCCAGGACCACGTTGTAGCCCTGGCCGGAAAAATTGGCCTGCACAAGGCTGCTGAAGTCCTTGTCATCGTCCATCATCAGTATCGTAGGCATATGAACCCCCTGCGCACCGTCCCGCCAGCGCATATTCTAGCAAAACCCAGGCTGAAAACGGCTTCCGCGCGCGAATGTTGCAATTCAGGCCTCTTTTTGTATAATAGCCGGGTATTGATATTAGTCATACTCCGTACATTAAGGAAGGCACATGAAAAAGAACATCCTGATCTCCGCGGCCTCCGCCCTGCTTTTCGCGGCAGCCGCCGTTCCCGCCAGCGCGTCGGACTGCCCTGGCTTCCTGCCGCCCAACGACATGAAGATCCCCGTCGACTCTCCCGCCGCCAGGGGCATAACCGAGGCCCAGTTCAACGGCGTCCTCGACACGATACAGCGCCTTTACGGCCCGGTAGTGGCCCAGCAGGGCGGCGTGCTGCAGATCAACCGCCGCTGGACCGACGCCACCGTCAACGCCTCCGCCCAGCAGAGCGGCAACAAGTTCATCCTCAACATGTACGGCGGCCTGGCCCGCCACGACGCCATCACCATGGACGGCTTCGCCCTGGTGGTCTGCCACGAGCTCGGCCATCACCTCGGCGGCGCGCCCAAGAGCGGCGGCTGGTACAACAGCTGGGCCTCTATAGAGGGCCAGAGCGACTACTACGCCAACCTCAAGTGCCTCAGGAAGGTCTTCGCCGACCCCGGCGCCTCGGCCTTCACCGCCGATAAGGACGACGACCAGGTGGCCGTGCAGGCCTGCGAGACCGCCTTCGCCTCCTCCCGGGACCGGGACATCTGCATCAGGGGCACCAAGGCCGGCAAGTCCGTGGCCGCCCTGTTCATGGACCTGCACCACGAGACCACCCCGCCGCTTTTCGCCACCCCCGACCAGAACGTCGTGACCACGATGTTCGAGTCCCACCCGGCCACGCAGTGCCGCCTGGACACCTACCTGCAGGGCTCCATCTGCCCGCAGCCGCTCTCGGCCGCGCTCAGCAACACCGACCCCGCCGCCGGCACCTGCACCCGCTCCGGCGGCTTCAGCTTCGGCTTCAGGCCCCTCTGCTGGTACAAGCCGGCCAAGGCCTCCGAGCTGGTTTCCGCCGCCGTGGAGGAGACCCCCTCCTTCCGCGCCGGCCCCGCCTTCTCGGCGCTGCGCGACGGCTTCGGCTGGTAAGAGCCAGGCGTCCGAATGAGAAAAGGCCCCGCGGAGCGGGGCCTTTTCTTTTCTCCGGAGGCGGCGGTCAGCCTGAATTACTCCCTTCGGCGTCCCGGGTCAATGCCCCAGGCTTCGCACGAAGCCTATCAGTATCAGGGCCGCGCAGAGCGCCACCACGGCCAGCCCTATCCCCAGGCCGCGCGCGAACACCGAGCCCTCCCCCTGTTCGCGCGGCTTGCGCCGGGCGGAGCGCCACAGCAGCCACCCCGCGAGCAGGCCTATGCCCAGCACCGCCAGCAGCACCACGGCCCCTCCGTAGAACAGGACGTAGACGCCGTTCTCCGGGTTGCCGCGCATGATCAGGGAGAATATGCCCCCGACCACGCCCCTGAAAAGCAGCCACGCCGCGGCCGCCACCAGCAGCGCGGTCAGTATCTTGCCGGCTATCTCCTCGCCCTTGTCGCGCTTCTCTTCGTTCAAGCTTATCCCCGCGCCGTCACGGCGCCCGGTTCCCCTTCAGCCAGTATAGCAGCGCCGCCGCGGCCGCCGAGAGCGGCAGCGTGAAAGCGGCCAGGTGCAGCAGCCACAGGCCGAACGGAGCCGTACTTCCGGCGGGCGCAGCCCAGGCCACACCGACATAAACGGCCGATGCGGTCATCAGCAGAAGTCCTCCGAGGCGGTTGGCCTTCAGCCAGACGTCCCTGTCCGACAGCGTTTTCGGCGTGCGCACTCCGTAAAAGCGGTTAGGCGGCACCAGGCCGAGCGCCAGCGGCGCCGCCAGCGCGATGAAGGCCAGCGACGGCACCAGGAAAGGCCCTCGCGGGATCATGCCCGCTCCGGTTTAAATATCTTTTTCATATCGGGACTGGCGGCGCGCTGCCGCCGTCCCGGATATTCTACCAAACGCCCGCGCTCAGAAAGCGAAGTCCACCCTGGCCGTGAAGAAGGCCTCCGTGGCGGCCCCGCCCGGCTGCCCCTGCTTCCTGAACGAGTACTCCGGGTGGACCGCCACGTTGTCGGCCGGGTAATACCTGCCGCCCAGCGTCCACCTGCCGATCTGCGCGCCCGCCGAACGCGGGCCGCCCACCTCGTCGTAGCGGGCGAAGCAGGTCAGGCTGACGGACGGGAAGTAGCTCAGCTCGGCGAACCCGGCGGAATAGGTCAGGTCCCGGGTCCTGCCCCACAGCGTCTTGTCGTCGGTGCCGTTCAGGTACTGCAGCGAGAGGTTCAGGTTGAGGTAGTTGAGGCTCGCGTCCACGCCGGCCCGGCCGTAGCCCCGGCGGCTGTACGGCGGCAGGGAAGCGTCCGGCCTGGCGCGGCCGGCGTAGCCGGTCAGCCCCACCTTATAGCCCGCGGTCTGCCCCTCGCCTTCGCCGAAGACCTTCTCCGCCCTGGCGTAGAAGTCGGACGAGGTCTGCGAGGAGCCTGCCGGGCTGGGGGCGTTGATCACCCCGGCCGCGTAGCCGAAGCCGCGGCCGTGCCCCGTGACCTCCACGCCCTCCCTAGTGTCGCTGAACGGGGCGCCGCCCTTGAAGCCGAAGTCGTACGCCTCGTAAGGCGAGAACGAGAGATGCCTCTTCGCGCTGAAGGCGGCGTAAGCCGGCTCGAAGCGTCCCACCCGCAAGTTCAGCCACGGCGTGCCGAGCTCAGGGAATACCACGCTGGCCATCTCCAGCGTCCCGGTCTGGGCCGCCACTCCCCCTGAGCCGGCCACCTCCGGCACGTACACGAAGATGTACCCGGCGTCGCGGCTCAGCAGCCCGCCGGACAGCAGGTCCACGCCGTTGAGCTGGAACTGCCGCACCGTCACTCCGGAGGAGTTGTGGAACCTGTCGTAGTTGTAGCCGGCGCTGGCGCGCAGCGCCACCGGGGAATGCCCCTGCAGCACCGTTCTTTCCTCGCCCTCCCTGCCCGGCAGCCGGTAGCCGTTCCGCCTGTAGCGCACGCCGAAGTCGTTGAGTCTCGGGAACCCCGAATGGCACATGTTGCAGCTGAAGCCGTACTTCCTCGCGAACACCGGCACGGCTCCAGCTTCCGGAGCGAGGGCGGCCAGGACGGCCGCGCAGCAGGCGGCAGCGAACAAGAACCTAAGTAATATAGTTTTCATCGTCGCCTCCTTGCGCTAGTTAGGCAGCTCCGGCGCGCCCACCTCCGGCACCGGGCCGGTAAGGCTGTTGAGGAAAGCCAGCAGGTCGGCCTTCTCGCCCCTGCTCAGGCGCAGCGGCAGCATCAGTCTGTCCAGGTGCGGGTTAGGCACCCCGCCGCGGTCGTAGAACTCGATGACGTCCTGCAGGGTCTTCTCCGAGCCGTCGTGCAGGTACGGCCAGGTTTGCGCCACGTTGCGCAGGCCGGGCGTCTTGAACGCGCCCATGTCCCTGTCGTCCTTCGTCACGGCATAGCGCCCCTCGTCCTTCAGCTTGCCGCCGGCGTAGCCGACGCCCAGGTTATGGAACCCGCCGTCGGAGAAAGCGGGCCCGCTGTGGCAGGCGCTGCAGTGTCCCTTGCCGTTGAACAGGTCCATGCCCCTGACGGCCGCGGCCGTCAGTGCGCGCCGGTCGCCCTGCAGGTAGCGGTCGTACGGCGACGGGCCCGCGATTATGGTGCGCTCGAAGGCCGCGATCGCCTTGCCTATGGCGTCTGCGGTGGCGTCGGTCCCGAACACCAGCTGGAACTGGCTTTTGTAGCCGGGTATGGCGTTGAGCTTCTGCACCACGTTGTCCAGCTTCTCGCCCATCTCTATCGGGTTGGCTATCGGGCCCACCGCCTGCTCCTCCAGCGAGCCGGCCCTGCCGTCCCAGAACTGGAACTTCATGTAGGCCGCGTCTATGATGGAGCCGGAGTTGCGCCCGCCCACCTGGCCCTTCACGCCGGTGTCGGTGGGCGCGTGATGCGCCCAGCCGGTAGCCGGGTCGTGGCAGGTGGCGCAGCTGACGGTGTCGTCCACCGACAGCCGCTTGTCGAAATACAGCTGCCTGCCCAGTCTTATCTTGGCGTCCGTCTGCACGTTGTCGGCGGGAACGCTCACCGCCGGCAGGAGCCCGTTGAACAGGAACCCCTCCCCGGCGGAAAGCGGCCCGCGCAGCGCGCCGGACGCCAGCAGCCCGGCCGCGGCCAGGCAGCAATACATTAGTTTTTTCATTTCCCCCCCTATCTGACGGCCCTCTGCCCCCGCGGCCCGCGGAGGCTCCCCCTATTCCCCGCAGCGCTCCTCAGCGGCTATGTAGTCGTTGATCTGCGGCATCAGCCGCTCCAGCGCGCTTGCCAGCCCGCCGCCGGCGCCCAGCCCGCGCCTCGCCGATCTCTCCAGCAGTATGAAGGCCTTGAACAGGTGCCCGCGCGCGGTGTAGAGGTAATGCATCCTGCCGTGGCGGCTCATATGGCTGCGGCCCTCCGCTATGCTGGTGCTGATAGAGTCTACGCTGTTGACCAGTTCCCTGCCCATGGTGTCCTTAGAGAAGTCGTCCCAGTCCGCGACGTGCCGCCAGACGCGGTCCGACAGCTCTTCGGACTCCACGAAGAGGCTCATCTCCCTGAGTTTTTGCATACTTCCCCCCTGCCGACATTCTATCATAACTCCGGCCCCGCGCAAGTTGACGCTGGTGCGGGGCGGCCCCTTTTTATATCATGCCTTTAATGCCCGGCGCCGCGCCGGGGGGAGGGAGCATGAAGGCTATACGCGTAAGGAAATTCGGCGGACCCGAGGTGCTGGTCCCCGAAGAAGTGCCGGCGCCGGCGCCGGCCGCCGGGCAGGTGCTGGTGCGGGTCCGTGCCGCCGGCGTCAATCCCTATGAGACCTACATCCGCGCCGGGGCCTACGCCTCGCTGCCGGAGCTGCCATACACCCCCGGCTCCGACGGGGCGGGCACGGTGGAGTCGGCAGGGCCGGGCGTCGTCTCCGTGAAGCCCGGGGACCGCGTCTACCTGGCCAAGAGCCTCAGCGGCACCTACGCCGAGTACGCGCTGGCGCTGGAGGAGCAGGTCCACCCTCTTCCAGAAGCCCTGAGCTTCGCGCAGGGGGCCGCGGTCTGGGTGCCCTACGGCGCCGCCTACCACGCCCTGGCGCACCAGGCGGGGGCCAGGCCCGGGGAGACCGTGCTGGTGCACGGCGCCAGCGGCGGCGTGGGCGTGGCGGCGATGCAGCTCGCGCGGGCCATGGGGCTGGCCGTGCTGGGCACGGCCGGCACTCCGGAAGGGCGCGCCCTGGTGCTGGGACAGGGAGCCAGGGCGGCCTTCGACCATTCCTCGCCGGGGCACGCCGCGGCAGTGCTCGAGGCCACCGGCGGCCGCGGCGCCGACATAGTGCTGGAGATGCTCGCCAACGTCAACCTGGCCGCCGACCTGAAGATGATCTCCGAAGGCGGCAGGGTGGTGGTAATAGGCAGCCGCGGAGAGGCCACTATCAACCCCCGCGACCTGATGGCCAGGCGCGGCTCGGTGCGGGCTTTCACGCTGTGGGCAGTCACCCCGGAGGAGGAGAAGGAGATACACGCCGCCGTGGGGGCAGGCCTCGCGCTCGGCACCCTGAAGCCGCTGGTCGGCCGGGAGTTCCCGCTGGCCGACGCCGCGGCCGCGCACGAGGCGGTGATGCGCTCCGGCGCCGCTGGGAAGATAGTGCTGGCCTGCTAGCCGGCTACTTCGGGTCCACCCGCACCCTGCGCGGGGCGCTGAACTTCCCCTGGTAGCCCAGCAGGTCTATGGCGGCCAGCCTGACGAAATATTCGCCGGCCGGCAGCAGGCCCGCCAGGTCCGGCTTCGCTTCGGGGTCGAAGGTCCTGTCCAGCAGCACCTTGGAGAACGACGGGTCCCCCGCGGCCTGCAGGCGGTAGGCCTTCATCACCTTGATAGAGGCCAGAGCTCCCGCCGGCAGCACGGCTTCCGGCACGCCGGCGGCGGCCGACGGGGCCGCCGGCTCCCCGGCGTCGGGGGCCATCACCGGCGCCGAAGGCGCCATGTTAGGCCTCACCTCGGTGACGTAGCCCTTGCGCAGCTCCACTTTCTTCCCCTGCGCCTCCACCTCCGCCACGCCGCGCGTCACCTTCACCACGGTGGTGAAGTCCCTCTTCATCCTGGTCGTGAACTCCGCGTCCTCGCTCTTCGGGAATATCGTCGCGGTGCGCGTCACCACCCTGGACCGCCAGCTGCGCAGCTCGCCGGAAAGCATCTCGGCGCCCGGCGCTCCCCCGGACGGAGGCCGGAGCACGACAAGAGTGTTCGGCGTGAGGTTCAGGGACTCGCCGGTCTCGAAGCGCACCCCGGCGTAGGAATCCGCCATCGTGTAGATGGTGTCGTTGCGGTACAGGTCCTCGCCGGCCTTCACCCGCCCCCAGTCGGAGGAGCCGGTGCGCCTGAGCAGGACGCTGTTGGTGAAGCTGAGCAGCTTGCCGGTAGGGACCTCGGCCCGGACGGGGCAGGCCGGCAGCAGCAGCAGCGCCAGCGCCAACACCCTCTTCATGATACCTCCCGCATATAAATTAGGTTACCTCGCGCCATGTAAAGAATACCCCAATAAAATGTCAAATAATTATCAATTAGCTCCCGGGGCGAAAAAAAACCGCCGGACGGACCCGGCGGTATCGGCCAGAAGCGGCCCGGGCTCAGCCCTCCGTCCCCAGCTCGTCCAGCTCCGCCGCGATCTCCTCGGGAAGGACGCCTATCACGGAGGTGCCGGCCACCCGGCCCTCGCGCCTCATGGCCAGCCTGGCCGAGATGATGCGCACGGGCTTTCCCGGCTCCATGCAGGAGACCAGCGCCGCTGTCACCGCGCCGGCCCCCCCCTTCACCAGCATGGGCACCGACGGGATGGCGCTCCTCTTCAGGGCGTTGAAAAGGGCGTTGGCCAGGGAATTGACGATGATATTGCCCATCTCCAGCATCAGGCCTTCCTCCAGGCTGCGCACCTCCTCGGCCAGGTAGACCGGGCCCTTCACGAAGCTGTGCGCTATCAGGCCGGCGTGGTCGGCGCGGAACACCAGCGCCGCCGAGAACAGCGCGCCGCCGCGCACGTTGACGTGCACCGAGGCGGTCTCCCGCCCCAGGTCGGCCAGCTTCGCCAGCTCGGCCTCGCCGCCGGAGGTCACGGCGACCTCGCAGAGCTCCCAGGAAGAAGCCGTCGCGTCGGAGGCCTTCAGCATGCACTTGCTCAGCCCCCCGGCCGCCAGGCGCTTGATGGCGCCGCCGCGCGGCGGCGCCGCCAGCTCCCGCACCGGCGCGAAGTACTGGTCGAAATCCGAGGCCGAGAAAGGCTTGTAGATGATGCCGCTGGCCCCTATCAGCAGCAGGCGCCGGTTCACCTCGTCCTGCTCCACGGCCGTCACCATGATGATCTTCGCGGACTGGTCCATCGCGCGCAGCTCGCCCAGCACGTCCACGCCGGACTTGCCCGGCATGATGATGTCCAGCAGCACCGCGTCCGGCTTCAGCTCCCTGAAGGCCTTCACGGCCTTTTCCCCGTCGTCGGCCTCGCCGGCCACGGTATGGCCCTTGCTCTCCAGGATGGCCCTGATCAGCCCCCGGATATCCTCGTTGTCGTCTACGATAAGTACCTTCATTTTTCCTCCGTGCCGGCGGCCGGCGCTAGAAGCCTCCCACCATGCGCAGCAGCCGCCCCTCGGTGGGGATCGCGGCCAGCTTGTAGCCGTCGCCGAGGGCGCGGTGGTCCTGGTAGGTGCCGAACATCCTGTCCCAGACGGTGAAGATGAAGGCCAGGTTGCGGCGCATCAGCGGCCCCGCCCCGTGGTGCAGCCGGTGGAAGTCCGGCGTTATGATAAGCCATTCCAGCGGCCCCAGCCTGACCGAGACGTTGGTGTGTATCCAGAGGTTCACCACCACGCCTATGGAATAGGCCACGCCGGCCTGCGCCGGGGTGAAGCCCAGCGCGTAATAGCCCACCAGGGCCTGCGGCGCGGCGAAGAGCAGCAGGTGCGTGACGCTGGTCCTCGAGCCGGACAGCCACCAGAGCTGGTCCGGCGAATGGTGGAAGACGTGGGTGAGCCAGAGAGGCCTGAAGGTGTGCATGCCGCGGTGCACCCAGTAGAGGGCGAAGTCGGCCGCGGCCAGGCCCAGCAGTATCTTCGCGGCGCCGGGCAGCGAGAGCAGGGCGTCGCTGTGCAGCAGCGCGCGCAGGCGCAGCGCGTCGAAAGTCCGCTCTATCACCGGCTTCCAGAGCTCGCCGGCCAGGGCCACCACGGCCAGCGCCGCCAGGTTGAGGCCCAGGTGGCGGCGCCTGTCCACCGGGAAGCGGGGGCGGCGGCGCTCCAGCGCGTCGAGCAGGACCACCGCCGTCAGCAGCGTTACCGCCTGAAAAGTTATCTCCGGTGACATCATGGCTCCGGCCGCGTTCCAGCTTCCCCCCTACCGACATATTCTACAATAGCGGCGGACATATAGGTGCGTCTTATTGCGGCGCGCGGGAAAATGTGTAGAATAGGATGACGCGGCCGGCCTGAGCCGCCGCGGCGAAGGGGGCAGAAATGGACAGACGCAAAGAGAAGCTCAACAGCCAGCTGCGGCTCATCGCGGCCCTTAAGGAGTTCACCGGCCCGGTGCCGGCGGGCCAGTTCACGCAGAAGGAATTTTTCATCGTCAAGCTGCAGATAATAGGCGACACGCTCGAGGAGTTCAAGCGCGAGAAGCTGGCCGCCCTAGTAGAGTGGGTCCTGGCCAGGATGGCCAGGGGGCCGCTGTCCGAAGCCGATTCCTCCAGGTTCAGGGATTCCCTCTCGCAGCTGGTCAGCGGCAAGGACTACGCCCAGGCCGCGGCCGGCCTGGGCACCAGGGAGCTGCTGGCGGAGCGGCTGTCCCGCGTAACGCCCGTGTCCGCTTCGGAAGAGGAGAAGAAGCGCCCCGGCGAGTACCGCGAGCCGTCCGTGGATAAACTTACCGGCGACGCCTACGCCAGGATGCGCTTCGAGGACCTGGAGAAGGAATTCGCCGCCGGCAGGCCCGTGGAGGAACTGCTGAACAAGGCCAGGGAGCGCGTCGCGGGCTTCTGCGCCGTCGGCAAGATGCCGCTGGGCATGGACAACACCATGCCCTCCCCGATGATGACCTGCATAGAAGCGGTGGTAGGCGCCTGCTACCGGCTGCTGGCCAGGCTCAAGCGCTGAGGCTGACGCCCGGCGCTCAATGGAAGGTGAAGACTATCTCCCCGTTGTAGGTGCCGCTCTCCGGATGGGCGTCCAGCCCCAGGTCCATCAGGGCGCGCACCGAGATCTCGGAATGGTCCCTGAAGGTGCTGCCGGGGCCCACCTCGAGCGCGCGCGCCTCGGTGCAGACCTTGGTATCCTTCAGGCAGACCCTGACGGCCCGCCCCAGCCACTGCCGGTTCGGCAGCACCACGTAGGCCGTGGTGAGCGGGTTGGCCTTGCCGCTGGCCAGCATGCTCTGGTGGCTGCCGTCCCCCCAGCGGTCGCTCTTGCCCAGCTTGCGCTGATGCTCGGCCCAGGCCCGCAGGTCGGGGTCCTTGTACCTGCCGAGCTCCGAGCCGTCGAAGCGCCCGGCCTTCACGTCCTGTTTGGTCACTTTGGAGGCGTCGATCTTCTGCCCGTCGGAGCAGACGGTGGTCTTGCGGGTGGTGATAACGCAGGGCGCCGAACGGTCGCCCTTCATGCTCCCGGGGCAGGCGGGCATCGCTTCCTGCTCCCCGGAGACCGCCTTCGCGGCGGGCGCTTCGGAAGCTGCCGCGGCGAAGCCCGGGCCGGCCAGCTCCTCGAAAGCCCCCGCGAGGGCGGGCCTGGCCGGCAGCGCCGTAAGTGAGAGGATGAGAAGTATCTTCATATTCCGCGGCCTCCGCTGCTTAACGATAATCTAGCAGGAGCGGCGGCGGCGCGGAAGGGACCAATGGCCCCCCGGCGCCTGGGCCCCCCCTCGACCGCCGCTCGTACCGCGCAAAAAAAGCCCGGCGGGAGCCGGGCTTTCCAGAGGCGTGCCAGCCGTATCAGCCGGCCTTTGCCGCGGGACCGGCCCAGCCCAGGCCTGCGGCCTTGAGCATCCGCAGGTGCTTCGGCGTCATCCTCAGCATAGCGTCGGCCTTGTAATGCAGCCCGAATATCCGCTGCGGGGCGTTGAAGCTCCCCCTTTTCTCCGCGTCCTTAGCGCAGGCGCGCGCGAAGGCCCCGCCGTGCACCGCGGCGCAGGCGGCGGCGAAGGCCTTCAGCTTCGCGGGAGCGGCCTCTTCCCGGACCCCCTGGTACTTGGCGCCGTAAGCGGCCAGCAGCTCGCGGTCGCTCACCTCCCTGTACACTTCTCGGTGAGCCACCGCCTCCGGCGGCAGGCGCCGGCGCTGCGGCGGCCTGGCCGCCGGGTAGCCGACGGCCAGCGAGACCACCGGCACCACGCCCTTCGGCAGCCGGCACAGCCGGCGGAAGGCGGCCATCCGGTCGAAGACCGGGCCTATGTAGACCGAGCCCAGCCCGAGCGCGTCGGCGGCCACGCAGACGCTCTGCGCGCAGATCACGGTGTCCTGGAAGGCTATCCAGAACGGCCGCAGCGCGCGGTCGGCGGAATAGGGCGCCTTCAGCAGGCGGGCCCAGCGCTTCTGCCGGTGCAGGTCCACGCAGAACAGGAAATGCAGCGGCGCCTTCTCCAGGAACTTCTGGCCGCACAGCCTGGCCAGCTCCTTCACCGCGGCCGGCCTTTCTATGGTTATTACCGAGTACGGCTGGAGGTTCCCGCCGGTGGGCGCGCGCATGCCGGCCTCGAGCAGTCTCGCCGTGACCGCGCGCGGGACTTTCCTGTCCTTGAAGACGCGGCAGCTGCCGCGCTTAGTTAGAAGTTCCAGCGTCCGGTTCATTTCTCCTCCCCGGCGTCCTTCGGGGCGAAGAACGCGGCCAGGTCTATCCCCGACGACAGGGCTATCCGGTAGGCTATGCGCTTGAGCAGGCTGCCGGCGACGAACAGCGCCGCCGACAGCATCAGCGCCAGCCAGAACAGGAAGCCGGCGTCCCCGAGCTTGAAATACAGGTTCACCGGCCAGAAGAGCAGCAGCAGCACTACGCCCAGCAGGCCGGCGTTATAAAGCCAGAGACCCGCGCGCAGGACCCGGCGGCCGCCCAGGCCGCGCCGCTCCATCTCCTCGTAAAGCATTCGGTCGGGATGCATACCCGTGATATTCTACTAAACCGCAGGTCCCGGCGTTCCGCCCCCCGCCGGATATAAGGTAAACTTACGGGATGGTCCCCTGGCACCGCAACCCGCTCGACCGCGAGATCTACGGCATCGCTTTGCCCGCCTTCCTCGGCTTCCTGGGCTTCATCCTGTTCGACATCGTCAACATCTTCTGGGTGGGCAGGCTGGGGACCCAGGCCATAGCCGGCGTGGCCTCCGCGGCCTTCCTCACCTGGGCGGTCTACGCGGCCATGAACTCCACCATCGTCGGGGCCAACAGCCTGATAGCGCAGTTCTTCGGCGCCGGGAAAAGGGACCGGGCGCTGGGCGCGGCCGTGCAGGCCGCCTGGCTGAGCCTGGGCCTGGGCCTGCTGCTGACGGCGCTGCTGCTGCCGTCCATAGGCCCCGTGTTCCGCTTCATGGGCCTGCAGCCGGCCACCGCCGCCTACGCCGGCCGGTACCTGACCATCTTCGTCTGCGCGCTGCCGCTCTATTACCTCTGCAACCTGGCCGGCGGCATCTTCAACGCCTACGGGGACACCCGCACCAACGTGCTTATCATGTCCGCGTCGGTGGCGGTCAACATGCTGCTCGACCCCGTGCTGATACTCGGCTATCTCACCGGCCGCCCGTTCGGCGTGGCGGGGGCGGCCTCCGCCTCGGTGATAGCCACGGCTTTCGCGCTGGCCCTGCAGGTGTTCTACCTGCGCAGGCGCGGCTTCCTGCCGCCGCTGGCGCAGGCGGCGCGGCTCCCCTCTTTCGACCTGGCGCCGGCCATCCTGAAGATAGGGGTGCCGGCGGCCTCGGTGAACGTGGTCTGGTCCCTGGTCTATCCGGCCCTGACCTCCATCATCACGCGCTTCGGGGAAGCCCCGCTGGCGGGCCTGAGCGTCTGCTTCAGGCTGGAGGGCGTGCCGTATTTCCTGGGCATGGGCTTCTCCACCGCCATGGCCGCTCTCGTCGGGCAGGCCTACGGCCGGGGCGACGCGCGGCGCGTCAGGCAGCTGGTGGAGCGCGGCCGCCTGCTGATAACCGCGCTGCTGCTGCCGGTGGCGCTGGCGTTCATCTTCGTACCGGGCCTGCTGGTGCGCCCGCTCAGCTCCGACCCTGAGGTAATAGCCAGCGCGGTGCGCTACCTGCGCACCATCGGCTACTTCGAGGTCTTCCTGGGCTGGGAACTGCTCTTCCAGGGGGTCTTCAACGGGCTGGGCCATACCCGCGACTACATGCTGGTCTCCGTGCCGCTGACGGTGGCGCGCTGGCCGGCCGCGTGGCTGCTGGCCGGCCCCCTGGGGCTGGGCACCGCCGGCATCTGGTGGGCCATCAGCCTCTCCACGCTGGCCAAAGGCTCCTGGCTGGCCTGGCTGTTCCACCGGGGAGGCGGCACTTCGCGGCTGCTCGGCCCCCGCGGGGAGCCCGCTCTGGCAAGCTCCTAATGAGCGTTCCGGCCGCCTTCCCCGGCGGCCAGCGCCTCGCGGGAGAACCCCGCACGGTACCTGAAGATCAGGAAATAGAACCGCCGGTCGAGACCCCTGTTCCCCGCCTGGTCCATCAGCAGGTGCAGGCCCATGCCCAGCAGCGCCCCCTCCAGCGCGCGGCCGGGGAAAGCCCAGGCGGCCAGGGCGAGCAGCAGGAATAGCTCGTAAGAATGGAGAAAGAGGTATATCCTCTTCCATCTCAGTTCGTTGCACCAGGAGAAGAAGCCCTTCAGAGTGAAGCGCTCGCCGGAGAGCAGCCAGAAGTCCGGCAGGTGGTCCGCGTCGAGCAGCACGCCGCTCAGCAGGCAGGAGACCGACATCCCGGCGGAACCGGTCAGGGCGTAGGCCGCTCCCGCCGCGGCCGAAGAGGCCAGGATATGCGCGGTGGTCCTCATGTTCCCCTGCCGCGCCGGCCTCAGTTCCCGCCCGTCCCGTTCTTGCCGGCCTCTTCCTGCGCCTGCTTTATCATGTTGGAAATGTCCGGCATCTGGCCGCCGCTCGCCGGGCCCACGTTGCTGGGCCTCACGCCGCCGAAGGAGACCGGCTTCAGCCTGGGGATGACGGTGGCCGGAGCCTTGGCCTTCGGCCTGGCGCCGGCTTTGCGGGCGGCGGCGGTGGACTTCTTTACTTCCGCTGGCGCCGCCGTCCCGGCGCCGGCCGCCGCGGCGGTGGACTCCTCGTCCCCGTAATAACCGGCGTTGGCCTTGCTGAACATGTCCAGAGCGCCCCCGCTGGCCACCGAGGTCTGGGGCGTTTTCAGCTCCGGGGGCTTGGGCGCCTCCGGCTCGCTGAAGAGTTTGCCCGCGGCCGGCGGCTGCTCCTGGGTCTGGGCGGTGTCGTCGCTCATGAAGAACTTCATCGCCAGCACCAGCCCCACCGTCAGCACCGCGATCCCGGCCAGCAGCATGCCCCGGGTCTGTCCCCCGCGTTCGATGAATTTAGCCATAGGTTGCAACCTGTACGGTCCTCGCGGTCAATGCCGGGCCAGCCGGCCCGTTCGTCTCTATTCTACCAAACAAAAACGCCGCGGGCTCCCGGCCCCGGAGCTCAGCGCGCGCGCCGGCTCTCCTCCCTCGTCCGGTGGCACTCCCTGGCGTAGCGCTCCTGGGTCTCCACCAGCCTGCCCAGCAGCGTCATCAGCACCTCGCAGCTGCCGCCCAGGCGCTCGTAGCCGGCCTCCTCGGCCTCGCGGCAAAGGTGATACACGGCCTCTATGGTGGAGACGCAATGCTCCAGCGGCTGCTTCTTTATCGAGAACCTCGAGCGGTAGGCGCGGGCGAAGGAGAGACGCGGCAGGGCGCGGAGGTTGCGGCTCTTGTTCAGCAGGCTCCTCGCGGTCCGCCAGGTGCCGTCTATCACGAAGACCAGCAGGGTCTTTCCCTCCGGCAGCTCCTCCGGGCCCAGGGAGCCCAGGCTCGCCGCTTTGGGCCCCGGGTAAAGGACGAAGGGCGCGTAGGCCGGGTCCGCCAGCAGGGCGTTGACCCGCCCGTCGGCGGTGAAGTCGGTGCCCACCAGCAGCTCGGCGTTCTCCAGGCACAGCCTGGCCAGCCTCCCGGTGCCGGTGCGCTGCTTCCGGGCCTCCTCCACGTGCATCAGGATGACGAAGCGCGTCCTGGTGCGGAACGGCCTTATGCTGCCGCACAGGCAGTGCTTCTTCACCCTGCGGCAGACATAGCACTCCTCCCTGTGAGGCGGCGGCTCCTGCTTCGTCATACTTAGATTCTACAAAAACGAAGCCGCCGGGCATTACCCCGGCGGCCCGGGCGGGCCTGAGCGGCCGGCCGCTCAGGGCTTGGCTATCACCTTGGCCGCGGCCGGGGGCAGTTTCTCCGTGTTGGCCAGGAAAGTGACCACCTGCCAGATCTCGGTCTCGCCGAGCGTCTTGCTCCAGGACGGCATGCCGGTCCAGCGTACTCCGTGCAGGGTCACGTAGAAGTTCTGCGCGTCCGTCATGTCCGGCGCCTCGGTGAAGAACTGCGGCACCGGCGGGTTGAAGGACCGCCCGAACTGGGAGTCCGGATTGTACGGCAGGCCGTGGCAGCCGGCGCAGTGGTTCAGGTACACCTCGGCCCCGGCCTTCAGCGTCTTCTCGTCGGCCTGCAGCGGGTTCTTGAGCCCCTCGGAGCGGCGCTCCAGCGAGGCGTCCAGCGCCGCCATGGCCAGCCGGGTCTCCAGGGCCGACGGCGCCCTGTCGGCCCCGAAATCGATGTACCCGCCCTTCAGCGCGACTATCCCCGCCAACGCCGCCGCGGCCGCTATGCCCGCCGCGATAATAAGCAGTTTTTTCATATACCCTCCGTAAATCCCGTCCCCGCCGAACGCTGAGTTCATCATACCAAAATCCGCCCGCCGGTCAACAACACCGGTAAGTCTTTACACGGACCTTACGCGCGGCTTACACGGACTTTCGCCCGGACCGCTAGAATATCCCCGTAAGGTGACAGCAATACCTGCGGAGGAACAAGATGGAACAGAAAAACAGAACAAAGAATATCGCCGCGGCCCTGGCCGTCTTCCTCGGCGCCGCGTTCTTCGCGGCCGCCCTGGCGCTGCCGAAAGCCCCCGCGGCCGCCATAAGCGCGGAAGAAACCCCGGTGCTGCGCCCCCTCACCGACTGAAACCCCGTGGGAGCCGCCGCGCCGGAAAATAAACCGCCGGGCGTCGCCCGGCGTTGGCTCCGTTACGCGCGGCCGTCTCCTAGGACAGCAGCAGCTCTATCATCTCTATAAGTTTCCCAGGCTCGAAAGGCTTGCGGATGAAGGCGTCCGCCCCGCAGCCTTTCGCGGCGCGCAGGCCCTTCTTCAGGGTGTCCGAAGAGAACAGGATCACCTTCGCCGCCCCCGCCGCGGGATTGGCGCGCAGCTGGCGGCACACCTCCTCGCCCCCCAGCGGCGACATGTGGTCCTTGGCGAGCAGGAGTATTACGTCGGGCTTGAACGCCTCCGCAATGCTGGCGACGCGGTCGCTGTGCTCATGGTCTATAGCCATCAGCACGTTCCTTCCGTTCTCCTTTTCGAGCGCGGTCACGCAGAGCTCCGTCAGCTCTTCGCCTCCGCCGACCAGCAGTATCCTCGCCGCCTTCACTGCGCTCTTTCCCGGGAAGTGATCATGATAAGCCCCTTAACTACCGATATTCTACCAAACAAAACCGCCGGACTTATCGGCCCGGCGGCCAGCCCTGCCCCCCCCGGCCCGTTCAGGGCCGGCCTTTCACCGGCGCCGGCCCGAGGGCCTTCTCTATGTCCTTCTCCAGTTCTTCAGGTTTTGTCGCCGAGGCGTAGCGCCCGATCACCTTGCCGGTCCTGTCCACGAGGAACTTGGTGAAGTTCCACTTTATCGCCTCGCTGCCCAGCACCCCGGGCGCCGTGCGCTTCAGGTATACGTAGAGCGGGTCCGCCCCGGCGCCGTTCACCTGCAGTTTGCCCAGCACCGGGAAGGTCACCCCGTAGTTCAGCCGGCAGAAATGCTGTATCTCGGCGTTGGTGCCCGGCTCCTGGTTGCCGAACTGGTTGCAGGGAAAGCCCAGCACCACCAGCCCGCGGCCCGAATATTTCCTGTACAGCTCCTCCAGCCCCGTGTACTGCGGCGTGAAACCGCACTTGCTGGCCACGTTCACTATCAGCAGCACCTTCCCCTTGTGCGCCGCCAGCGGATAGTCCTCGCCTTCCGCGTCCTTCACCGTGAAGTCGTACACGCTCTTTTCCATGGCCTCCTCCTTGGCCGCCTTCGGCGCGTCCGCCCCGGCGGCAATGCCGCCGCAGATCCCCAGCAGTGCCGAAGCCAATACCAGCCTTTTCATACGGCCTCCTTTCCCCGCGCCGGGGGAAGTCGTACATATATTCAACATGAAAATCGGCCCGCGGGAAATGGCCTGAGCGCCACTTTTACTGACTTTATTCGTCTTTTCTTTCCGGAAATCGGGATAGGGGCGGCGGCAAGTTTGCCGCCGAACCCCTCCCACACCACCGGACGTGCGGGTCCGCATCCGGCGGTTTGGAAAGTTGAGGTTACGCCGCAAGTCTTGGGACACCCATCCGGTCG
>JAJZOZ010000177.1 GCA_021811405.1 bacterium
CGTAGGACTTCAGGTTGGCCAGGCCCTTCTCCGACTGCACCTTCACCAGGGCGGTCGTCAGGGTGGATTTGCCGTGGTCCACGTGGCCGATGGTGCCTACGTTGACGTGCGGCTTGCTGCGGTCGAATTTCTCTTTTGCCATTTTAGTTCTCCTGAAGTTTAGTTATTCCTGTAAAACCTTACCGCAAAAAGGTAAGTTGGGGACCTGCGAGCGTCAGCGAGCTTCTTCATCAGGAATATTCCCATCCCCGATTATTTCTCAACGCGTGAAAGAGCGAAAAACCAAGCAACCACTGACTGCGCAAGCTAAAATTATAAGCTGGGGACCTGCGAGCGTCAGCGAGCTTCTTCATCAGGAATATTCCCATCCCCGATCACTTCTCAACGTGTGAAAGACCGAAAAACCAAGCAACCACTGACTGCGCAAGCTAAAATTATAAGCTGGGGATGGGAATCGAACCCACGACCTTCTCCTTACCATGGAGATGCTCTACCTGCTGAGCTACCCCAGCAAAACTTCCCGCTGAGCGGGCGACATGCGAGCGTTAGCGAGCCTCTTTATCAGGAACTATTCCCATCGCCCGCTTTCGCGAACTGCCGGGCGCTTTTACTTGCACCGAGGATACGCAACACCGCCATCGAACACGAAAGCGGGCGATGGGAATCGAACCCACGTGATCTGCTTGGAAGGCAGACGTTCTACCATTGAACTACGCCCGCGAGACGTTAAAGAACCGACAAAACAGCCGCTGGCCTAAACCAGCGGAGAAGTTATTATATTTAATTGTCCGCCAACAGTCAAGAAAAGCGCGGCGGAATACGGCTTTCCTTTTTTATATAATGGTTCCCCAGGGGTATTATGTACCAGAAAGACTCGGGCGACAAGAAGTATTTCAGGGTGCTGAACATCCTGAACAAGCTAAACGAAGGCCCGGTGCGCGTGGCGGAGCTGGCCGCGGAGTTCGGCGTGTCCGAGAGGTCCATCCAGCGGGACCTGGAGCGGATAAACATGACCGGCTTTCACCTGGACACCCCCCAGAAAGGCACGTACGCCTTCGCCGGCGGCGTGTCGCTGAAGAGCTACAACCTTTCCAGCGAGCAGCTCTCCGTGCTGGTGCTGATGCGCGAGATGGCCGGCGGCCTGGGCGGCGCCATCAAGGACGCCTTCGACAAGGTGTTCGAGCGCGCCACGGCAGCCTCCGCCGCCGACTCCCCCTTCTACGCCGTGGGCCCGCGCGCGCTGAACCCGCTGACCCGCAAGTTCTACGAGGACATAGTCTTCGCCATAGAAAGGAACAAGAAGCTGAAGGTCCGCTACGTCTCCGCGGCCGGGGAGAAGGAGCGCGTGCTCTGCCCGGTCAAGATCCTGGCCAGCGAGAGCTTCTTCTACATGATGGCCTCGGTGGACGGCGGGAGGGCAGGGGAGTTCCCGAAGTTCCGGGTGGACCGCATAAAGAAGCTCGACATCCTGCCGGAGGAGTTCACCCCCCCTTCCCCGGAGACCATCAAGAAGATAATAGGCACCGCGACCACCATCTGGGGCGTCAACGAAGGCAAAAAGACCCCGGTGACGCTGAGGGCCGAAGGCGCCGCGGCGGACTTCCTGCGCAGCAAGGAGATACTGCCGAGACAGAAGGTCTCGAAGCCGGCGCCGGACGGCTCCGTAACGGTGAAGGCGGTCATCAGCCACCCGATGGAGCTGGTGCCGCTGGTACTGCACTGGATGCCGGAGATAACCATAACCGAGCCCCTGGACCTGCGCTCCGAGGTCAGGAGCCGGATAGATTCCTACCTGAAAAAGCAGGGATGAACGCCGCCCCGGTAAAACTCGTCCACCTGGCCGTTCTGGCCGCCTGCCTGGCGCTCGCCGGGGGCCTGGGCCGCGACTGGGAGCGGCGCCTGGCGCTGCTGCCGCACGGCGGGGACCTGACGCGGGAGCAGGCCTCCTCGGACGAAGAGGACGGGGAGGACGCGGAAGAGACGCAGGAATACACCTCCCGCGAGAGCCGCAATGAGACAGGCACCTCCCAGCGCGTCTACCGCGCGGGAGCCGAGCTCAAGGCCGACTACCATTTCGTCAACTTCAACAAGGACCGCCTGAACGTCTCCTTCGGGATGACCCGGAAGGACTACGGGAACTATCTGGGCGGCTACGGCTATACCGACACGGACCTCGCCAAGCTCAGGATCTGGCGCGACGCCACCCGCCAGGAGGCCTGGGAAAAGACTTACAAGGAGAGCGGCAAGGCGGCCGCCGAAAGCGCGGTAGCCGGCGTGGACATGGACTACGACACCCGTCTGCGCGCGCTGCTGCGCTCCAAGGGCCTGGCGATGCGCCCCGGCAACGTGGTGGAGCCCGACATGCCGGTGATGATAAAGCGCAACACGCCCATTATGAAGCCGCTCGCGCTGGCTTTTCAGAAAGTGGCCAACTCCCGCGGCTATTCGGACGAGGACATCATCGGCGCGGTGCTCTCCATGGTGCAGACGGCCATACGCTACAAGATCCCGGACAACCTGGAGAACGGCCTGCACACCTGCGGCATCCTGCCGCCGGCGCGGGCGCTGCTGTCCGGCTGGGGCGACTGCGACACCAAGACCGGCGTACTCGCCTCGGTGCTCGGCAACTGGAGCCGGATGCGCATGGTGGGCATAGCCGTGCCAGGCCATTACCTGATGGCAATACGCCGCCTGCCCGGCAAGGGCGACATGTTCGTAAGGTACGAGGGCCTGGAATACGTGCTGGTGGAGCCGGCGGGTCCGGCCTGGCTGGAGCCGGGCATGGTGGGCGACCATACCAAGACGCTGCTGGCCGGCGCCCAGGGCTACAAGGTGGAGCCGTTCTTCTGACGGCGCGCCGACGTTTCAAATAGGAGGGTTCATGCTGACTACTAGAATACTGGTAAGCCTGTTCGAGTTCCTGCTGTCGGTGGTGATGTCCGGGTTCATCATCTACCTGACCTACAGGATCTTCATAAAGGCCAATCCCGACTTCGACATGGAAGCGGAGATAAAGAAGGGCAACGTAGCCGTGGGCACGCTGGTCGGGGCGATACTGTTCGCTGCCTCGATGATATTGCAGAAGGGGCTGGGCTCGGTGGTCAGCATGTTCAGGCTGTACGTCACCTCGCCGGGCGAAAGCTCCATAAGCCTGGGCAAGCTGGCGCTGCTGTCCACGGCCCACCTGGGCCTCTCAATGGCCCTGGCCGTGATAACCATCTCCGTAACGCTGCGCATGTTCGGCAAGCTGGTGCGCAGCCATTTCTACGCCGGCAAGGAGCTGGAAAAAGGCAACCTCGCCGTGGGGATCATACTGGCCAGCGTGGTGCTGATAGCCTCCCTCTACGTGGGCGAAGGCGTAAGCGCCATCACCAAGGCGCTGGTGCCGCAGCCCTCCATAGGCCAGATAGAGATAATGCAGTAGCGCTTTCCGGCGCTGCTGCGGGAAAGGCGGCCTCCCTGGCCGCCTTTTCCTTTTCCGAACCCGACACGCCCTTGGCCGTCCGATGCGCATAGCGCTTGATACGGCACGCGCATAGCGCAGGCCGTCCGATGCGCATAGCGCTTGATACGGCACGCGCATAGCGCAGGCCGTCCGATGCGCATAGCGCTTGATACGGCACGCGCATAGCGCAGTCGGGTTGAGCCTGACTATCCAAAATGTCCGGGACAAGTCGACACGCCCTTGTCGGGTTGGCCTGCTATGCTATGGGCATGAACAACAGGAAACGCAGGACCATAGTCAGCGCCAAGGCGGGCATACTGGGGGGCAGGCTCAGGGGCAGCCTGCGCGTCTACACTCTCGGTGAAGGCGCGGAGGCGGACCTCTACTTCTCGGTGAAGCTCTGGCAGGCGGCCGCGCTCAGGCAGCGGCGTCTTTCCGGGGAGGCCGCCTACGCAAGGTAGGCCCGGGCGCAGCGGGGGGAATTATGGGGTGGAACATAAAAGGCTGGCTCTGCGGCTACCGCGCCGAAAGGGAGGACGGGGAGATGGTCTTCATCTACTCCCGCCCGGCCTGGGGCACCGGGATGTGCGGGGCGAAGCGCTTCTACGAGCTGCGCTGCCGCGGCGAGCTGGTAGGGCGCATATCCTCGGAAAACTCGTTCAGGCCGCGGCTGCTGGCGGAGTGGCTGGCCTGTGCCGGCCACGTCCTCAACGAGAACGACCTGCTCGAAATAGCCGCCGCCCTCCCGCGGCAGCCTTGACCCCCGCGATTATTTGCTAGAATTCCCGCGGGGGCGGTACCGGGATGGATAAACAGAAAGGCTTCCTCGAGCAGAACCTCGCCGAATCGCAGGGCAAGGACGTCTGCCGCATACTTTTCGACGGCTCTCCGGACGCGATATTCCTCGCGGACACGGAGACCGGCGTCATCATAGACGCCAACCCGGCGGCGGAGCGGCTCACCGGCCGCCAGCGCCGCGAGCTGATAGGCCTGCACCAGTCGCAGCTGCACCCTCCGGACAGGGAAGCGCGCTCTAAAAGCATCTTCAGGGACCATACGCGCTCCGAGAGCGGCATAATCCGCAGCGGCCCGGAGCTGCACTACGTGCTGCGCGCGGACGGTTCGGAAGTGCCCATAGAGATAACCGCCCAGGTGATTGACATCCGCGGCAAGCGGGTGCTGCAGGGCTTCTTCCGCGACGTCTCCG
>JAJZOZ010000023.1 GCA_021811405.1 bacterium
GGAGGCTATCTGGTCCTCCGCCTCTTTGGAGGCTTTGGCCTGCGGGCTGGCCGGCAGGGCTTCGTTGGGCAGCAGCCAGGATTTACTGCCCGGTTCCGCAGCGCGCCACACGGCCTCGCCCTCCGGCGTCAGCTGGCCGGACGGGCCGAAAAGCGGCGCGCCGGACTCCGAGCGCAGCTTGAAGATGTCCCTGAAACTTATCTTCCGGTCTTCGAAGAACTTCACCGCGTCCCGGGTCGCCAGCGAAATATAGGTCTTGTAGCCGACGGCCGTCAGCAGCACCCTGGTGCCGTCGGGAGTCCTGTGCCTTACGCTCAGCCCGCGTCCCGGGGGGGCCTTTTCCTTAAGGAAGTCGACCGCGCCGCCGAGCTCCGCCGCCTTCATGGCCTTGAAAAGCTTGATATCGTCCTGGTCAGGGGCGCTCTTCTTCCCGTCCACCGCGCCGCGGAGCCTCAGCTCTTCCAGTATCTGCGCGTCGGTGAGCGAGGCCGCGCGGAGCTCCTCCAGGCGCGTTTTGGCGTTCTTATTGGCCGGCTCCAGCTTCAGGATCCGCGCATAGGTCCTTTCTGCCCCGGCTGCGTCGGAGCCGGCTTCCTGCGCGGCGGCCAATCCCTCCAGCGCGTTCATGTCCTCTGGGCTTGCCTGCAGCGCGAGCTCGAACTGTTCCTCGGCCTTTTTCCGGTCGCCCAGCTTCAGCCAGGTCCGGGCCGCCTTGACGCGGCAGAGCGCCGCGGAGGCCGCGTTATCCTTGTAAAGGGAAGCGGCCCTTTCATATTCCTTAACCCCTTCCTCGTATTTACCCAGGCGAACCAGCAGCGGCGCCCTTTCGGCGGCCAGGTCGGGGTCCCGCGGAGAAAGCTTGAGGCATTCCTCGCTCTGCGCCAGCGCCGTGCCAAGGCTGTCCCTGAGGAACTCTGCGCGGAACTTCTCGCGGCACGCGGCCGCCGAGCCGGGGCCGCTCTCCCGCTTCGGAGAGGCCTTATTCGGCCGGGCCGTCCGGCCGGCCTGCGCGCGCTTAAGACCTTCCCGGAGAAGCGCTGAATAGCGGGCATAGTCCCGCGCGGCGGCGGCGCCGGGGAAGGAAAGACCCTTGCGGTAATAGGCGGCGGCGCGCGCGTGGTCGCCGCGCTGCTCCAGGACCCGCGCCAGGTAATAGTAGGCCTGGCAGGAAGAGGAGGAGATCTCTATTCCCTGCGAGAGCGTCTCCGCGGCCTTCCGGGGGTTCCCTGCAGCCGAATAGGTCAGGCCCAGCTCGCGGTAGGCCGGGTAGGCCATCGGGTCGAGCTCCAGCGCTTTCCGACAGTTGGACAGGGCCTCGGCGTGCCTGGAAAGTACGCGGAGGGCCTTGCAGGCGCCCAGGTAGCCGGCGTAGTCGGACTTGTTCCTTTCTATGAAACCCGCGGCCGGGCCGGACAGCAGCCTCGCCTTGGAAGGGGAGTTCTCCGGGAGGGTCTCGACGGCGGTCAGGAAAAGGGCCCTGTCCGACGGCTTGTCCTCGAGGCCCAGCATAGCCGCGTCGAAGGACTTCTCCAGGGCGGCCTCCGGGGCCGCCAGCGCCATGGCGCGCGGAGCGGCGGCCAGCACCGCCGAAAGCAGTATGGTCCCCGCCGGGAGCCGCATTACCCGCGCGCCCGTGCCGCCGGCCTGAGTATGCGGGGCAGCGTGACCCCTCGCTGCGCCTGGTACTTGCCCTTGCGGTCCTTGTAGGAGGTCTCGCATTCGTCCTCGGCGCCCAGGAACACCAGCTGGGCTATGCCCTCGTTGGAGTAGATCTTGGCCGGCAGCGGCGTGGTGTTGGAGATCTCCAGCGTCAGGTGGCCCTCCCATTCCGGTTCCAGCGGCGTGATGTTGACCACTATGCCGCAGCGCGCGTAGGTGCTCTTGCCTATGCAGAGGCCTATCACGCCGCGCGGTATGCGGAAGTACTCCACCGAGCGGGCCAGCGCGAACGAGTGCGCCGGCACGATGCAGTACGGCGCCGTGATGTCGACGAAGGACTTGTCGTTGAAACTCTTCGGGTCCACCACGCAGTTGTGCACGTCGGTGAAGACCTTATACTCGTCGGAGACGCGGATGTCGTAGCCGTAGGAGGACAGCCCGTAGGAGACCTTCCCTTTTGCCACCAGCCCCTCCACGAACGGGGCTATCATCTTCTCCCTGCGGCACTTCTCGCGTATCCAGGAATCGGGTTTCAGCATGTCAGATTCTCCAGTAGTCCAGCGCCGCCCCAAACAGCGCCTTCGCCTTCTGCGCGCGGGAGAGACGTACCCTCCCGGCCTTGATCCGGAAGCTGCCCCTCTCCAGCTTTTCCAGCAGCTCGCGGTACAGCGCCCCCATTACCAGCGCCGGCAGCAGCCTGCGCTTCTGCGCCGGCGCCGCCAGGGCCAGGGCCCCGGCGTAGAACTCCCTCGCGCGGGCGGCCTCGAATTTCATCAATTCTATAAAATTGTCCCCGTAATTGGAACCGCCGAGGTCCTCGGGCCTGCAGCCGAAGCGGGCCAGGTCCTCGGCGGGGAGGTAGACCCGGCCGGCGGCGTAATCCTCCGCCGCGTCGCGCAGGATGTTCGTCAGCTGCACGGCGTAGCCGAGCTGCTCGGCCAGCTGCGGCGCCTTCTCGTCCTCGTAGCGGAACACGGCCAGGCAGGCCAGGCCCACCGCCGAGGCCACGCGGTACATGTAATGCTGCAGCTCGGCCAGCGTCCGCGGCTGGGAGGGGGAGATGTCCGACTCCACGCCCTCCAGCACCAGCAGGAAATGCTCCTTCTTCAGCGGGAAGGCGGCTATCGCGCCGGCGAGGTCGCGGGCCAGCGGTGTGTCGGGAGCGTTGCCCGAGAACAGCTCCTCCACCCCGGCGCGCCACGCGTCCAGGCGCGCGCGCTTCTCCCCTGCGGGGGAGGCCGGATCGTCGGCTATGTCGTCCGCCGCCCGCGCGAAACCGTAGTACGCCGAGAGGGCGCGGCGCTGCTCCCCGTCGAGGAAGAAGAAAGCGGGCCTGAACGAAGAGCCCGCTTCATAGTTGCAGCCGCCCGTTTGCGCCAAGCTTCCCTCCCGTTACCTGGCGTCGGCTATGCCGTCGAGGTATTTCATGAAATCCTCCCAGCCGCTGTCCTTAGCGAACAGCAGCCTGGAGTAGGTCGGGTAATACTCTATCAGCGAGCCCGGCTTGCCGGGAATGTCTATCGAGACCCCTTTGACCGTGGAGAAATCCTTGCCGGTGCGGTCCTTCCCCAGAGCCGCGTTCTTTATCACCAGCTCCGTGTCGATGAACCTGTTCAGGTCCTCTCCCGCGGCGGCGGCCGCTGCGGCGCCGGGCCTGGAACGGTCCGCGTAGCGCCCCGCCAGCTCCACGAAGTGGTGCAGGTCGCCGTAGAAGGCTATTCTCTTTTCCGGGTCCGTCTGCGCGTCCCCGATCTCGAAGCGCACCACGTCCGCCTTGGCTTTGGCGAGAGCGGCCCTGTCCCCGGCGGCCATCTCCAGCGTGTGCCAGTCCTTAATTTTCCCGGCGAGAGCGCGCATCTTCGAGCCGCGCACGGCCGAAAGCTGCGTGCCGTAGCCGCCCTGCGCGAGCAGCTCCTGCATGTCGGGACGGGAATACATCTCCCTGAAAGAGTCCACCATGTAGGCGCCGGCCGTCTCCGCGCCGGCGGAGGGGTTGGCGTCCAGCAGGGCCAGGAAGCCCTCCCAGTTGAGGCTCGGCAGCTGTATGACCTCCTCCGCGCCAACGATGACGTCGGCGCCGTCCTTGATCTCGTAGGCGACCTCGGCCATCTGCATGAAGCAGGCCATGGACACGTACATGTCCACCTTGCCGGCCTCGCGGAAGATGCGGCCCATCTGGCGGGTGCCTATGTAGTTGCCGGTGACGAAATCGTGCGAGATGGACTTGTCGCCGTCCTCGACGTGGTTCTGCCCCGGCTGCACCGGGTCCAGCCAGCCCCAGCCGTGGTCCCAGATTATGAACAGGTACTTCTTTGCCGGGTAGGCGGCCTTGGCCCATTTCACGAAAGCGGCGGCCTCCTTCCAGTCGCCCATGTCCGGACTGCCGAGGTCGGCCAGCATCGGCGAGGCTATATGGTCCGGGTCGGCGTCCTTCGTGACGTAGTAGCGGCGTACCCCGGCCCAGTCTCCATCGGCCGTGGTGTCGTTGTCGAGGCCCTTGGAGCGGCCTATCTCCGCCACTATGGCCACCTTATCGGTGGACCCGACGGTCTCGAAGCGGTTAAGGTCCGTCAGCGCGAAAGGCTCTATGTTGCTCTTGCCGTTCATATAGACCATCACGGTCCATTCCCTGGCCGGAGCGGCCTGCGGGGCGGGCGCCTGGACGGCAGGCTGCTGCGGTGCCAGGGGCAGGGAGTCCAGCGCGGGCGCGGCGCCGGCGGCGGTTATCATCAGGGCGGACAGAAGCTGTAGCAGCATCGATTCTCCGTGGCGGACTTAAGAAGCTTTAATAAATTATGCTTAAAACGCGGCGGCCTATCAAGGGCAAAAGGTCCTAATGCGGGGTGGGCCCGTGCAGCCTGAGCTTTTCCGCGTCCAGCGCTTCCAGGAAAACGGTGAGGTCGTCCCTCAGCGAGGCGGTCTTGTAGACCTTGCCTAGGGGGAACACGCAGGTGTTCCAGGGCATGCGCAGGGACCAGCCGCCGTCCTCTCCGTCGGTATTGTACCAGTGGGCCTTGTATTCCTTGATGAGTATAGCGGCCAGGATGTGCCCGTAGCAGCGCAGCAGCTTCCAGCCGTCGGTGGTGGGGGGCACGTTGGGCTTGAAATTGTTCTTGATGGCCGCTTCCAGTTTGCGGGCCCCTGAGCGGGAGATCTCTATGCCGGAGGCCTCGCCGAGGGAGGACGCCAGCACCAGCATGCGCCGGTGTTCCGCCAGCGTGTCGGCGAGCCGCTCCGGATGGCTCATCACTTTCGCCCTCGCCGCGGCAACGCCGCTGGCCGGGGGAGCGGTTTCCTTGAGCTTATCGGCCACCCAGGAAGCGTACTTGGGTATCCAGCCGGGCTCCGGCACGGTCTCCTCCCAGAGCAGGCGCCAGGCCCTCTGGATGGGATATGTGGAGAACTTGCGCCCAGGCATTTCGAAGAGCATCGGCCAGCCCCAGGGATCGAAATCCGGCATCTTGAGGAGCCGGCCCTTGTGGCGCTCCTGCAGGAAATAGCAAAGGAAGGCCGCGGCGTCCCTGACGGTCTCTATGTTGCGCTGGGGGTCCGCCTTGCCCTTCAGGAACTGGAGCCTGAGCCTGCGTTCCACTTCCGTCAGCCCGTCCAGGTTGAAGTAGACCTTGCGGCCGAGCTCGTCCTCCAGGTCCGAGGCCAGGCGGAAAGCCCTGGAGATGAACTCGTCCTGCCGGCTTTCCGACTCGGTCATCACCGAGTTCCCCGCCATCACGTCGCGGAAGGTCTCTATGGCCATTTCCGGCCGCTCCCGCCTGGCCGGCTCGGGGGCCGGCGGGGCGGCCTGCGGCCTCTCCGGAGACGAGGGCGGCTTCTGCGATCTCCCCGAAACGGAGGCGTCGCGCGGCTGTGCCGGAGTGAGGGAAACCTGTCCTCCGGCTTCCTCCGGCGCCTTCGCGGACTGGAAGCTTTCGGCGGCCGCGGCGATGCCAGGCGGGACCTGCTCCTGGCGTCTGAATGCGGGGGGGATGTTCCGCTCCGGAGCCGCCGCCGGCGGGGCGGCGGACTTGCGGAAGGCGGGCGGCACGTTCTGGTCCGCCGGCGTTGTCGCCGCGGCGGCCTTCGGCGCCGCCGGGGAGGGCGGGGGCGGCTGAACCGGCTGCTGCGCCGCCGGCGCGGGCGCCTGGGGAGGCTGTATCCTGAAAAGCTCCGCGCCCTTTTCCTTCGGGAAAGCCGCGGCCAGGCGCCTGGCGGTAGGGAGGTCCGTGAGCGCGACGCGCGAAGCCACCGCGGCGGCTTCGGCGAACTTCCCGGCCTTTAACAGCGTCATGGCCAGGTTGGCCAGCGATTCTATGGAAGGGTAAAGGGCGGAGGCGCGGCGGTAGCAGTTCTCGGCCTGCTGAGTATCGCCGGTCCTGAAATACAGGCCGCCCAGCTGGGAGAATATCCTCGCGGAGGCGTGCGAAGGGGAGACCAGGGCGGACCTCAGCGTGGCCACCGCTGAAGACAGCAGGCCCCTGTCCTTGGTCCTGAAGGCTGTCTTCGCGGAAGCCGCCGCCAGGCCGGAAAGCGGCTCGGCTTTGTCGAAAGCCGAGGAAGAGAGCCGGGTGAAGGTCTTCCTCGCTTCCTCTTCCCTCCCTTCCTCCAGGTCCAGCCAGGCAGTCTCCAGCGCCCGCTTCTCGGAGAGATTGGCGGAGACGGCCGGTTCGGCCAGCAGCGCCCTGGCCCGGGCCGTATCCCCCGTCCTGCGGTGCACCGATGCCAGCAGAAGGCGGGCCTCCGGATCCCCGTCGCTTTTCAGCAGGTCGTAGGCCTCCTGCAAGAGGCCAAGCTCCGCCAGGACCTCGCACAGCCGGTATTTGGTCCTGGAGGCCGGGCTGCGCTGAAGGGCTGCGGCGTAAAGGTAATGGGCGGCGTGCAGGTTCCCCATCGAGAACTCGGCGTCCCCGGCCCTGGCCGGGTCCCCGGCGGCCGCCGCGCCCGCTTTAAGGAAGCCGGCCAGCAGCGAGCACTGCGGGCGGGTGCAGGCCAGCGGGGACAGCCGCCCGGAGCGGGCCTGCGGGTGGTCCGGGTTGAAGAGGAACAGGTCGTGCAGCGGGGCGTGGAAGAAGAGCAGCGCCGTCTCCGAGGAATCCTGCCGGACGAACGGGGGGTAGAGCAGGGACTCGCCGGTGAAGGCCGCGAGGGCCGGTCGTCCGTCCGCGTGGGTCTCAGCGAGGGTGAAGAAGCCGGTGGTGCCGTCTGACTCGGCCCTGACGGGCAGCGCCATGGACTGCAGCCCGGCGAAAAGCGGCAGCGCGTCCTCGAAGCGGCCCGCGGCCCCTTCAAAAATGTTAGGATTTGTGTCGTCGGTCACGTCTATATTCTAATATATTTGGCCCCCGTTTTGACCGGGCCGGCGCTTTATGGAAAGAACGTTAGTTATAGCCACGTTCAACGCTCACAAGCTGCGCGAGATCCGCGCGATACTCCCCGGGCTCCCGGCAGAGCTGAAGGCGCTGTCGGAATTCCCCGGGGCCGTCCCCGCCGAGGAGGACGGCGCGACGCTGCTGGAGAACGCCGTCAAGAAGGCCGCCGCCGCCGCACGGTTCACCGGCTGCTGGGCTCTGGCCGACGACACGGGGCTGGAGGTGGACGCGCTCGGCGGCGCCCCCGGGGTGCGCTCGGCGCGCTACGCCGGGGAAGAGGCGGATCCCGCCCGCAACAGCTCCAGGCTGCTGGCGGAGCTGGCGGGCCGGCCCGCGGAACGGCGTTCGGCGCGCTTCGTCTGCGTGGTGGCGCTGGCCTCCCCCTCGGGGGAGGTGGCGACGGCGAGGGGCGTTCTGGAGGGCCGGATAGCCGGGGCCCCGCGGGGTGGGAACGGTTTCGGCTACGACCCGCTTTTCGAGCCGGCGGGAAGCTCGCGGACGCTGGCCGAACTGAGCGAGGAGGAAAAGAACGCCGCCAGCCACAGGGCCGCGGCGCTGAGGAACCTCCTGCCCGAACTCCTCAAGAGGTTCCAGCGGCGTTCGCCCTGATGCCGGCGGCGCCGCATCTGCTATAATAATAATGTAAGGCTATGCGATTCAGACTGCTCCATAAATTCGTGGCCGTGACGGCCCTGGTCTCCGTGCTGCCGATGGCGCTGCTCGGCATCAGGCTCATAGGCCTGGGGCAGCTCGGCGTGCGCACGGCCATAATGGAACTCAACCTGGCCGCGGCCGACAAGATCTCCTCGGACTTCAAGTCCTACGTGCGCAGCGCCGACGCTGCCCTGCGGACGGTCATGAACGCGATGACCAAGATGGACTGGGAGAACAAGCAGACGCTGCTCACCTCGCTGCTGGAGACCAGGCCCGATATCAGGCAGCTCTCCGTGCTGTCAAAGGACGGCGCCGAGCTGGTAAAAGTGCTCTCGCCCTTCGGCGGAGGGGACGCCGAGCTGAAGAAATACCCCGCCGCCGCCGGCTTCAAGGCCGCTCGCGCCGGCTCCCGCCATCTTTCGGTGGACCGGAAGACGGGTGCCGCGGTGCTGTACTACCCGTTCGGCAAGGACATGGCCCTGCGCGCGGAGCTGGACCTGCCCGCCTTCATAGATACCCTGGACCTCAAGCGCGTGGGCGCCGAGGGTTTCCCGCTGATCCTGGATTCCTCCGGCAGGCCGCTCGCCTGGCCGGCCGACGTCTCCTCGGAGACCGCGCACGCCGTAGCCGGTCTGGAGATCTCCTCCAACGCGGCCAAGGCGCTGGCCTCTGCCTCGGCCGAGTTCACCGGCGCCGACGGCCGCGCGATGCTGGGCGCCTTCTCGCCGATCCCCGAGCTCGGCGGCGCGGTCCTGGTGGTGCAGCCGCGCGCCGAGGCCTACAGGTACGCGATGTTCATGCGCTCGCAGGCCGTTTACGTGATGCTTCTTTTCCTGGCCCTGGCCGCCGCGGCCGGCTGGTTCCTGAGCCGCAGCCTCTCCCGGCCGATAACCGAGCTGACCCGCGCGGCCGAGTTCGTGGCCGGGGGGGATTTCACCCGTAAGGCCGAGGTGAACACTTCCGACGAGCTGAGGGACCTGGCCGACACTTTCAACAAGATGGTCACCCAGCTCAAGACCTATTCCGACCTGCAGGTGGACCGCATCATCCGCGAGCAGAAGAACACCGAGGCCATCCTGTTCTCCACCGAGGACGGCATCCTGATGGCCGACGTCTACGGCAAGGTCCAGGTGGCCAACCGCAAGGCCCGCTCGGTGCTGGGCATAGCGCAGGACGCCCAGGTGGAGGGCAAGTTCCTCGAGCAGCTGATCTCCGCAGAGGGCGTGCTCGAGCCGGTCATCGACGTCTTCAAGAGCGAGAAGGAGAACTATTCCCGCGAGCTGCAGCTGGTGCAGGAGACCACCGAGCGGTTCTTCAAGTGCTTCGCCACGCCGATCGTCGCGCCGGGGCACGACAAGCCCATCGGCCGCCTGATCGCCTTCTACGATATCACGCTCGACAAGCAGCTGGCCAAGATGAAGGACGAGTTCCTCCACTCCATCACGCACGACCTGCGCAACCCGATGGGCGCCATCAAGGGCTTCGTCGAGTTCATGCTGAAGGAGATCCCGGGCCCGGTCAACGAGGCGCAGAAGAAGATGCTGGTCTCGATAGACCGCGCCGCGTTCCGCCTGCTCGGCATGATCAACAATATCCTGGACTCCGCCAAGATGGAGGCCGGCAAGATGGAGATCAGCCTGGCCCCGGTGAACCTGCGCGACGTGGCCATGCGCGTCAACTCCCTGCTCGAATCCCTCGGGCAGCGCAAGAACATCAAGTTCGAGCTGGAGGGCGCGCAGGAGCTGGTCGTAAACGGGGACGCCGGCCTGCTGGAGCGCATGTTCACCAACCTGATAGGCAACGCCATCAAGTTCACCCCGGAGGACGGCACGATAACCACCGGCCTCTCAGACGACGGGGACCATATCACCGCCTGGGTGCGCGATACCGGCGACGGGATACCGCCGGAGTACCTGAGCAAGGTCTTCGAAAAGTTCGAGCAGGTCAAGGGACAGAAGGCCGGCGGCACCGGCCTGGGCCTGACCATCTGCAAATACGTGGCCGCCGCCCACCTCGGGCGGGTCTGGGTGGAGTCGCCCCCTGGTCAGGGCGCTAAGTTCATCTTCACCATCCCGAAGAACCTGGCCAAGGACGAGAGCGGAAAAGTCGTAGTAAAGGGGGAGTGATGATCAAGTTCCTGCTGGGCCTGCTGCTGCTGGCGGGGCCCGCCCTGCCCGGGGCCGCCGCCGAGGAGCTCCAGACCATCGTCGTGAAGCCTGGGGACACGCTCTGGAGCATCTCCAATACCTACCTGAAGGACCCCAAGAAGTGGAACCAGCTGCTGAAGTATAACCGCCTGCCCTCGGCCGACCCGTCGATCGCCTTGCCGGGTATGCCGCTGAAGGTCCCGGTCAACCTGCTGAAAGAGGAGTACCGCGCGGCCAAGGCGGTCTACGTCCTCAACGAGGTGCTCTTCAGGCGCAGCGGCCTCTCCGACTGGAGCAACGTCGCGGCGGACATGGACCTTTACAAGAACGACACGGTGCGCACCCGCGTTGACGCCCGCGCCGACGTCAAGTTCTACACCGGGGAGGTACTGAACCTCTATCCCAACTCCATAGCCGTGCTGCGCCCGCCCGGCGACAAGGATACCGACGTCCGCCTGATGGCCGGCTCGATGCGCGGCCTGCGTTCGCGGGTCGTCACGGCCTCGGCGCGCATCACGCCCAAGACCAGGGACACCGAGTTCGGGGCGAAGATCAACGACGACCTGACCACCGTGGTGCAGGTCTACAAGGGAAAGGCCAACGTCGAGGCCCAGGGCAGGACGGTCGAGGTCTCCGAGGGCTTCGCCTCGGAGGTCAAGATGGACATGCCGCCTTCCAAGCCCGTGAAACTGCCGCCGCTGCCTGAGCTCGACGGTACCGCCACCGCGGGCTTCTCGGGGAAGAACGCCACCCGCCTCACGGCTTCCGGCGGCGTGGTCTCGCTGAACATGGGCAAGCCGGTCAAGACGGGTCAGGCCGCCGAGCTCCCCAAGGACCTGGGCAAAGGCCCAGGCGTTCCCGACGCCAACGACAAGGCCATAGACGCCTCCGAGATAGTCAAGATGATCTCGGTAGGCAACGCGGTGCAGAGCTACCACCTGCAGGTCTCGAAGACCAGGGAGTTCACGACCCTGGCGCTGGACAAGTCCTATGACGCCTTCGACCAGATAGATCTGAACTCGCTGCTTCCGCCGGGCGACTATTTCATGCGCGTGGCGCTGGTGGACCTGCTGGGCTTCGAGGGGAAGTTCAGCGCGCCCCGTCCGATAAAGGTCGGCGGGCCCCGGTAGGACGCGGCCGCGCATGAAAGCCCGCCGCGCGAAACCGCTGCTGCTCCTGCTGGCCGGGGCCTTCGCTCTCGTCCCGTCCTCCGCGCGGGCCGATACCGCCCCGGCAACCTATCCTACCGTCTGGGACCGCATCATGCAGGACCAGAGCGCCATCAACCTGCGCCGCGGCTACGCGCTGATGGGCGAGCAGGACTACGGCGCCGCCGCCGACGAGTTCTTCAAGGCCGCGCAGAAGGACCCTTCCAGCCCGTGGCCCAGGCTGCTCTACGGCTCGGCCCTCTACTGGCTGGGGGAACCCGACAAAGCGCTCGACGAGTTCGAGGCGGCCCTCAAGCTGGACCCGAACAACTCCATGGCGCTGCAGCTCAGGGGGATAGTGAGGGCCCGGGCCGGCCGGTACGAGGACGCGCTTTCCGACTTCCTCGCCGCCGAGAAGCTCTCCCCGGAAAGGCCCGACGTGAAGATGAACGCCGGCTCCGTGTACCAGGCGCTAGGGCGGCACGACAAGGCGCTGGACTATTTCCGCGCGGCGGTCTCCGCCGACCCGGACAACCCGCTTTACCGCTACCAGCTGGGCCTCTTCTATTCCCGCTCCGGGCGCAATCGCGAGGCCGCCGGGCAGCTGGAGAAGGCCGTCTCGCTTTTCTCCGGCTACGAGGACGCCCTGCTGGAGCTGGCCGTGCTCCGCGAGCGGGAAGGGCGCCTTCCGGAGGCCGTCAGGCTCTACCGGCGCGCGCTGAAGATAAAGCCGCGCGACTCGGTGGCCAGGTTCCGGCTGGCCTGGGCGCTTTACAAGTCCGGCAGGCGCGAGGAGGCGCTGCAGGGCATCGAGGAGGCTTTCCGGCTGGCGCCGGCCAACGACAAGGGCGGCATCTCCATGACGATGGCGTATTCCGGCCGGCCTCCCGCGGCCGCCGGCAAACAGGAGCCGCAGAGCCCGCTGGCCTCCGCCCTCTCGCGCATCCCGCCCAACCAGGAGGCCCGGGCGGTGGTGGAGCTGCTGCAGAGCCCGAAGGCCTCGCTGCAGCCGGCGGCCGACGGGGAAAAACTGGCCGGGCGCCTGAAGTCCGCGTTCCGGATGCCGAAGGTCAGCTACACCAAGCGCGAATATTTCCTGCCCGCGGCCTCCGCTGAGGAACGGGAAAAGCGGGTGGCGGAGATCTCCGCCGAGGCCGACTCCCTGTTCAAGGCCGCGGCCGCTAGCGGCGACACCAGGCTCAATTTCAATATCGACACCTCCGCCCCTCCCGTCGAGGAGAAGAAGCCGGAGGCCCAGGCGCTGTACCGCCCCCGCGACGTGGGCAACGACATGGGCCTCTGGGTCATGGGCGACAACTGGCTGGACAACGCCTCGGAGGCCGTGGACGAGATCGAGGCTTCCGGTGAGAAAGGGCCGGGCCCCAGGCTGATCCAGGGGGTGGGTTACCTGCTTCTGGGCGAGCCTTCGCAGGCCCTCGAGCAGTTCTCCGGCGGCGGCTCGCGCGCCGCGCTCGGCCGCTCCGCCGCGTGGGTGGAGGCCGGCGACCCGGCCAAGGCCCTTTCAGAGTGCCTCGAGGCCCTGCGGATAGATCCCAACAACAGGACGGCCCTGGCCAACAAGGCCTGGCTCGGGGGCAAATGACCGCGCCTCCGGCCTCGCGCCTCTTCATAGCCTTCAGCGACTGCGCCCTAAAGGAGCGCCTCTCGGCGCGCCTCTGCTCCTCCTACGGGCGCTGGCTCGGGGGGTTCCGGACGCTGGAGCTCAGGTCCGGCGGCAAAAGGGGAGGCTTCGAGGTGGAGGCCCTGGGCGGCGCCAGGGCGCTGTTCGCCTCCCGGGAGCTGGTCTCGCCGGTCTCCTTCAACAAGTACGCGCTGGACCTCGGGGCGCTGGAGCGCACCGCGCTGCCGGCCCTGGAGGCCGCCGCCTCCTCCGGCAAGGTGCTCTATTTCGACGAGCTGGGCCCTATGGCCATGAAGTCCGAGCGCTTCAGCGCCCGCTGCGTGGAACTGCTGTTCTCGGGCGCCCCGTGCCTGGTGTTCTTCCGGAGGGGAGCGGCGGTCTTCGAGAAGGCCTTCCGCAGGATGGACGGCTCGCTGAACGTGGAGCTTTCGGAAGCGGGCTGGGCGGAGGCGGTGCGGGATTCCGAGGCCTGGCTGGACGCCAGGGCGGCCATGATGAGGAACGAAGAATGAACTACACCGAAGAACTGGACCTGCGGTCCGTCAGGAAAGCGCATTTCATCGGGATAGGCGGCATCGGCATGAGCGGCATAGCCCGGCTGATGCTGGGCCTGGGCTACGCCGTGAGCGGCTCCGACTCCAAGAGCTCCGAGATCACCCGGGCGCTGCGCCGCGAGGGCGCCCGCGTTCACGACGGGCACAGCGCTTCGGCGCTGGGCTCGCCGGACGTGGTGGTGGTCAGCTCGGCCATAGCCCCGGACAACCCGGAACTGCGGGCGGCCTTCAGGCGGGGCCTGCCGGTGGTCCGGCGGGCGCTGATGCTCTCCGCCCTCGCGGGGCTGAAGAAGACGGTGACCATCGCCGGCACCCACGGCAAGACCACCACCACCTCCATGACGGCCGCCGCCCTGGAGGCGGCCGGCGCCGACGCCACGGCCGTGGTCGGGGGGATAATCAAAGGGGCCGGCTCCAACATCAAGCTCGGCGGCGGACAGTACCTGGTAGCCGAGGCGGACGAATCCGACGGGTCGTTCCTCTACTTCTCGCCGCTGGTCTCCTGCGTCACCAACATAGATTCCGACCACCTGGACCATTACGGCGGCATGGACAGCCTGAAGCTGGCTTTCCTGCGCCATCTCTCCAAGATCCCTTTCTACGGCCAAGCCGTCCTCTGTTCCGACGATCCGGTGATCGGCGAGCTCATGCCGGCGCTGCGCCAGGTCCCGCACGTCACCTGCGGCACCGGGCCGGGCGCGGACTGGCGGGCGCGGGAGGTCTCTTTCGGCGAGGGAGGCTCCTCCTACCGCGCGTATTTCCGCGGCCGCCTGAAAGGCCGCGTGAGGCTGCGCTGCGGCGGCGTGCATAACGTGCGCAACTCCCTGCTGGCGCTGGCCGCCGGCAGCTACCTCGGCTTCCCTTTCGAGCGCCTCGCCGCCGGGCTGTGGAACTTCTCCGGCGTGAAGAGGCGCATGGACAGGCACGGCGCGGCCGCCGGCGTGGAGTTCGTGGACGACTACGGCCATCATCCCACCGAGATCAGGGCCACGCTGGCCGCGGCCCGCGGGCTGTTCCCCGGCAGGCGGCTGGTGGTCCTCTTCCAGCCGCACAGGTACAGCCGCACGGCCCTGCTTTACCGCGACTTCGGGCGCGCCTTCGGCGGGGCGGACAGGGTCTACGTCGCGCCGGTCTACGCCGCCGGGGAGAAACCCCTGCCCGGAGTGGACTCCGGGCTGATCCTGCGCCAGCTGCGCCGCAACGGCGCGCCGGCCTCCGAGTTCCCCGGCGTGCTGGCGGCGATGAAGGAACTCAGACCCGGCGACGTCCTGATGACGCTCGGAGCCGGGGACGTCTGGAAAACGGGGGAGGAGATAAAGCTGAGGCTGGAGATGGTCAGCTAGCCCCGGCGGCGCGCTATGCCGAAATACAGCCAGGTCTTCCTCGCCGACAAGGGCATCTGCGGGCGCATAGCGTCCTCCCTCGACGCGTTCAGCTTCGACGCGCTCGTCGAGATAGGCCCCGGAGGCGGCGCGCTGACGGAGTTCCTGTTCCCGAAGTACGGGCCCCGCATGAAGGCGGTGGAGATAGACGCCGCCCTGGTCCCGGCGCTCAGGTCCCGCTTCCCGGGCCTGGAGGTGGTGAACAGGGATTTCCTGGAGACCGACCCCGCGGAGCTGGCGGGCCCCGGCACAGCGGCCTTCATCGGCAACCTGCCTTACGAATGCTCCACAGCCATCCTCGACAGGGTGCTAGCCTTCGACCGGCTGGCGGCCGCCTCGTTCATGTTCCAGAAGGAAGTGGCCCGCCGCGCCACGGCACGGCCCGGGGACGCCGATTACGGGGTGCTGGCCCTTCTCACGGCGGCGCGGGCCTCGGCCGAGCTGCTGCTCGACGTGAAGGCCGGCAGTTTCAGGCCGGTCCCGGCCGTGGATTCCTCGGTCCTGCTGTTCAGGCCCCGCCGGTTCTTCGACTCCGCCGGGCGGGAGGCGGCTTTCCGCTCGCTCGTGAAGAAGGCCTTCGCCCACCGCCGGAAGACGCTGGTGAATTCCCTCGCGCTCTGCGGGGCGGACAAGACGGCCGCGGCGGCCGCGCTGGAGAGGGCCGGCCTCAAGCCGGCCGCCAGGGCCCAGGAGCTCACGCTGGAGCAGTTCGCTGCGCTGGCCGCGGAGCCGGGGCTCTCATGAAGAAGATAGTGGTCCTGCCGGCCTATAACGCCTCCAGGACGCTGGAGGCCACGGTGGCCTCGCTGCCTCGCGCGGCTTTCGACGAGGTCCTGCTCGTGGACGACTTCTCCTCCGACGGCACCTACGAGCTCGCGCTGAAGCTCGGGCTGAAGGCGGAAAGGCATCCCCGCAACCTGGGCTACGGCGCCAACCAGAAGACCTGCTACTCGCGGGCGCTCGAGCTCGGGGCGGACATAGTGGTGATGCTCCACCCCGATTATCAGTACGATCCGAGGGTCATCCCGTTCATGACCGGCATCATAGAGGCCGGCGTCTGCGACGTCGTGCTCGGCAACCGCATCCGCACCCGCGCCGAGGCCCTGGCGGGCGGCATGCCCGTCTATAAATATCTGGCCAACCGCGTCCTGACCGTGCTGGAGAACCTCGCCGCCGGCCAGAACCTCGGGGAGTGGCACAGCGGCCTGCGCGCCTATTCCCGGGCGGCGCTGGAAAAGGTCAACTGGCGCGGGAACGCCGACGGCTTCGCTTTCGACTCCCAGTACCTTTTCCAGGCGGCCTACAAAGGCCTCAGGATAGGCGACGTGCCCGTGCCGGCCAGATATTTTCCCGAAGCTTCCTCCATCGCCTTCCCGGGCGGCGTCGTCTACGGCCTCGGCACGCTGGCCGCCGCGGCCGAGTTCCTGCTGAACAAGTGGGGGCTGCTGCGCACCTCCCGCTACCGATAATATAGACAAAATAGTATAATTACCCAACAGAGGGCCGGCCGGGACCGGCCATATCGGCCGCGCCGCGGCGGCGCAACGGGGATGCAAATGAACATACACGCCAAGAGGATCAAGGACCTGCAGCGGCTGCTCGCCAAGAGCGGTCTGGACGCGCTGGTGGTGTCGCGCACCGTGGACATCGGGTTCCTTACCGGCTACCACATGGACGATTACCTGCTCCTCGTCTCCCGCAAGGGGGCGTGGGCCTTCGTGGCGAAAATGCTGTTGGACGATTTCACGGCCAAGGCGCCTTTCGTGGAGCCGATCGTGCCGGAAGGCGGCATGGAGGAGGAGGTGCTCGCGCTCCGCAGGAAAGCCGGCCTGAAGAGGACCGCCTTCGACCCGGAGAACGAGACCTACAACCGCGGCACCCTGTGGCGCAGGAACGGCTTCGTCGAGAAGGGCGGGCTGGTAGGGGCGCTGCGCGCCGTGAAGGAGGGGGAGGAGATAGAGAACCTCCGCAAATCCTGCCGCATCGCGGCGAGGGCCTTCGGCATCGTGAAGCCCCGCATAAAGACCGGCCGCACTGAGCTCTCCGTCTACCGCGAGCTGGAGGACGTGATGCAGTCGATGGGAGCCAAGGGTCCGTCCTTCAATCTGATAGTCGGCTTCGGGCCCAATTCCGCGCTGCCGCACCACGTCACCTCCGGCCGCCGGCTGAAGAACAACGAGGCCGTACTGCTGGACTACGGCTGCGTGTACAACAACTACTGCTCCGACATAACCCGGACCTATTTCCACGGCAGGCCCACCGAGGAGTTCCGGAAGGTGTATTCGATAGTCGCCGCCTCCCAGAAAGCCGGCCTGGCCAAGGTGAAGGCCGGCGTGAACTCTATGGCGGTGGACAAGGCCTGCCGCGACGTCATCTCCGACGCGGGCTACGGCCAGTACTTCATCCACGGCACCGGCCACGGCCTCGGCCTGGAGATACACGAGTTCCCCAGGCTGAACACCAGGGTCAGCGTGGCCCTGCGCGCCGGCATGACGGTGACCGTGGAGCCCGGCATCTACCTGCAGGGAAAGTTCGGCGTCAGGATAGAGGATTCCGTGCTCGTGACCGGCGACGGCTGCGAGATTCTCACTAAGCGGTGACAGGGAGGAAAATCAGCATGACATTACTGGTAATCGTACTTCTGGTGCTCGGCGCCTGGCTGGTCATGACGTTCAACGGCCTGGTCAAGCTGCGCAACCAGGTGGCCAACGCTTTCCGCCAGATAGACGTGCAGCTCAAGCGGCGCCACGACCTTATACCGAACCTCGTCGAGTCAGTCAAGGGCGAGATGAAGTTCGAGAAGGAGACCCTCGAACGGGTCGTCCAGGCCCGCGCGGCGGCCGTCTCGGCAGGCCAGGGCGGCAACATGAACGAGATCCTCGCCAAGGAAGGCCAGCTGACGCAGGCCCTCGGCCGCCTGTTCGCGCTCTCCGAGAACTATCCCAACCTCAAGTCGAACGACAACGTCAGGCAGCTGATGGAGGAGCTCACCCACACCGAGAACCAGATCGGCTTCTCGCGCCAGTTCTACAACGACGTGGTGACCAAGTTCAACACCGCGCAGCAGGTGTTCCCGACCAACCTGTTCGCGTCGCTGCTCGGCTTCTCGCCCTCGGAGCTGTGGGAGCTGCCCTCCGACTCACCGGAGCGCGAGAACGTGAAGGTCAACCTGAGCATCTGAGCCGTCCCGCGGAAACCGCCGGCCTTTTCCGCCTCACGCAGGCGGGGGGCCGGCGCCCGGCGTATGAACATCCTCGAGCAGCAGGAGTCCAACAGGAGAATGACCGCCCTGATCATGGGCGGCTTCATCGCTTTCTTCCTGTTCCTGGGCCTGGGGTTCGACTATTTCTACCTGAACTTCAGGCCCGGCGCCGAGCCCGACGTCGTCATGAACTCCGAGGGGTTCTACGAGGCGAAGAGCCCCGGCGCCGCCTCCTCCATCCCGTTCGGCACCGTCATCGCGCTGCTGCTCGGCGCGGGGATGACCGTCAACAGCTATTTCAACGGGCCGCGCATGGTGCTCCGCTCCACGATGGCCCGCCGGGCGACCGGCGACAACGACAAGGAGCGGCAGTTCATGAACGTGGTCGCGGAGATGGCCACGGCCGCCGGCCTGCCGGCGCCGACCCCCTACGTGATCCCGGACCCGGACCTGAACGCCTTCGCCACCGGCACCAGCCCGGAGAACTCGGTGATAGCCGTGACCGAGGGCCTGCTGCAGTCCCTGAACCGGGAGGAGCTGCAGGGGGTGGTGGGGCACGAGATGTCCCATATCCGCAATTTCGATATCCGCCTGATGACTATCTGCGCGGCGCTGATGGGCGCGGTAGCCCTCCTTTCCGACTTCGCCGGGCGCAGCATGCGCTTCGGCGGGCGGGGGTCCTCTTCGCGCGGCTCCTCCGACAGGAAAGGCGGCGCCGCCGTCATCGTGATCTTCGCGCTGTGGGTGATACTGGTCATCCTGGCCCCGATAATCTCGCGCATGCTGGCCATGGCCATCTCCCGCCAGCGCGAATACCTGGCCGACGCCGGCAGCGCCGAGCTGACCCGCAACCCCAAGGCCCTTATCTCCGCGCTGGAGAAGATCCGCGCCGCCGTGATGCCCACCAACGCCATAAACAACGGAGTGGCCCACATGTGCATCACCGACCCGCGCGGCAGCCTGATAGAGGAGAAGATGGGCCTGACCGCGGACCTGCTGGCCACGCATCCGCCGATGGAGAAGCGCATCCTCGCGCTGAAGGTGATGGACTACCAGTTCGCCCATCCGCAGGCCTAGACGATATTCAGATAAACAACAGGAGACGCATATGATACTCGCCACTCAGTTCAAAGAAGGGACCATGTTCATCAACGAGAACGACCAGATGGTGGAGGTGCTCACGGTCCAGCACCACCGCAAATCGCAGGCCCGCGCCGTGGTGCGCGTGAAGCTGCGCGGCGTGGAGACCGGCACGATAATAGAGACCAGCTACCGGCCCGAGGACAAGTTCAAGGACGTGATGGTGGAGAAGCGGCCCAAGACCTACGTCTACGCCGACGGCGACATGGCGTACTTCATGGACGACGCCACCTACGAGCAGGTCGGGCTTCCCAAGGACAAGATCAAGGACCTGCTGCCCTATATGACCGAGAACATGGCCGTCGAGGGCGTCTACCTCAACGACAGGTTCTTCACGATCCAGCTGCCGGCCAACCTGGTGATGACCGTCACCGAGACCGTCCCCGGCGTGCGCGGCGACACCGTCAGCAACGTGATGAAGGACGCCAAGGTGAACACCGGCCTCTCCGTCAAGGTCCCGATGTTCATCAACGAGGGCGACCAGATCCGCGTCGACACCCGCACCGGCACCTACGTGGAGCGCGTTTCCAAGTAAATGATCAAGACCGTAATCCTCGACATCGACAACACGCTGATGGATTTCATGCGCATGAAGCGCGCCGCCGTGGACGCGGCCGTGGACGCCATGATAGACGCCGGCCTTCAGATCCCGAAGAAGGAGATGGTCGAGAAGATCTTCAAGATCTACTGGGCCGAGGGCATCGAGGACCAGAACATCTTCGACAAGGTGCTGCTGAAGGAGTTCGGCAAGGTGGACCCCAAGATCCTCGCGGCCGGCATCATCGGCTACAAGCGGGCCAAGGACGGCCACTTCACGCTGTACCCGCACGTGAAGATGGCGCTGACCGACCTGCTGAAGATGGGCGTGCGCATGGGCGTGGTCTCCGACGCCCCGCGCCTGTCGGTCTGGCTGCGCATCGTGGGCCTGGGCCTGCACCATTACTTCGAGCACGTCGTCACGTTCGACGATACCGGCGAGAAGAAACCGTCGCCCAAGCCGTTCAAGAAGATCCTGTCGCTGATGGAGACGGAGCCCGGCGAGGCCATCATGGTCGGGGACTGGGCCGAGCGCGACATCAAGGGGGCCAGGGCGCTCGGGATGCGCACGGCCTGGGCCAAATACGGCAACGAGTTCGACACGCCGGTCTCCGGCGCCGACTATGAGCTCGACGACATCTACGACCTGGTGGGGATAATCAGGAGGGAGAATGAAAAAGCTTCTTAACGCCGCCCTGCTGCTGCTGGCCGCGCCGGCGCTGGCCCTGGAGGTCACCGCCGTTTCGCCAGCCACGGTAAAGGGGGCCTCCTCCGCGGACTTCACGCTGGGCCAGGTAGCGGTCAGCTCGGTCTCTTACGAGAACGGGGCCGTCGTGATGCCGTTCACCGAGAACAAGGGGCGGAAATACACCGACATAAAGCTCCTCACCCGCGGCATCTACGGGAAGCTGGAGGCCTGCTTCAAGAGCGGCTTCAAGGCGCCGGCCAAGGCCCCGGCCGCCCCCAAGGTGGAGGTGGCCGCCCTCAAGCCGCTGCGCTCCAAGGCCCGCGTGGCCAACGCCGAGGTGACATTCGACGGTGAGCTGCTCGTCGTCGCCGGGGTCATGGCTTCGAAGAAGGAAGAGGGCGCCTACTGGGTGGCCTTCCCGCCGCAGCTGTCCTTCGCCTCGCCCGCTTTCAAGAGCTCGGTCGAGTCCGCGGTGATCGCTGCCTGGGCCAGGAAAGGCAAAAAATGAGCCGTACCGGCCCGGCGGCTAAATATGTCCTGGCGGCGCTGCTGCTGCTGCCTGCCGCCGGCGCCTCGGCCCTGAAGATCGAGCGGCTGCCGCAATACTCCCCGTCCACTGGCCAGGCCACGTACACGGAAGCCGCGGCCGGCAGCGCCATCGTCCGTTTCAAGGCCGGGGTCACTACCCGGGCCGCCGCGGACGCGCTGTCCGCCGCCGGCTTCTCGCTGGTGAGGGAATTCGGCCGCTTCAACTGGTCCTCGGTGGCCCTGCCCGACGGGATGCGCGTCTCAGCCGCGCTCGCGCTGCTGCGCGCCATGCCGCAGGTGGAGTACGCGGAGCCCAACCGGGTCTACCGGGCCAGGCGCACTTCCGACGATCCCTTTCTGGCCCGCCAGTACGCTCTGGCCCAGGTGCAGGTCTTCGGGGCCTGGGAATACGAGACCGGTTCGTCCAGCCGCGCCACCGTGGCCCTGCTCGACACCGGCATAGACGGCTCCCACCCCGAACTTTCCGGCAAACTGGCCGGCACCAGCCGCAAGTTCGACCCCGTCACCGGCGCGGCCTCCGACAACCAGCCGCCTACTCCCGCCTGCAACCACGCCACGCGCGCCTCCGGCGTGGCTGCCGCCGCCTCCGACAACGGCCAGGGGGTGGCCGGCATGTCCTGGGGCGCGGGTCTGCTCTCGCTGAAGGTCTTCGCCGACTCCGACTGCGGTCCCGACTGTTCCGACGCGGCCGGCTACGGCTCCTGCAGCACCAGCGAGATCGCTATAGCCTCGGCGATAAACGACGCCATCTCGCTGCACGGCACGCCGGCCATCGGCAAGCTGATAATCAACATGAGCCTCGGCAGCGCCGGCAGCTGCTCCGCCCCGCTGCAGTCGGCCGTCGACTCCGCCGTCTCCGCCGGGGTGTTCCTGGTGGCGGCGGCCGGCAACGCGTCCGCTCCTTTCATAGACTCGCCCGCCAACTGCTCTGGCGTCTACGCCGTAGGCGCCACCGACATGCGCGACCAGCTGGCCACCTTCTCCAACACCGACTCCACCATGACCTACAAGGGCCTTACCGCCCCCGGCGTGGACGTCTATACCACCGATATCGGCGGCGGCTACGCCTCCGCGACGGGGACCTCCTTCTCGTCGCCGCTGGTCGCCGGCCTCGCCGCCCTGCTCTGGTCCGCCAAACCGTTCTCTTCCGCGCAGGATATCTTCGACTTTATGAAGAACTCCGCCGACGATCTCGGCCCTTCCGGCCCGGACAGGGACTTCGGCTGGGGACGCGTGAACGCGCTCAAGGCCATGCGGCTGGCGATGACCGGCTCCAAGGATTTCGCCGGAACGGGGAAGGCCGTCGCCTATCCAAACCCGTTCCGCCCCAAGACCGCCAGGCTGGTGACTTTCTCGATACCGGACCGCATCCTGGCCCCCGGCGCGGAGGTCAGCGTCTACACTTCGGAGGGGGAGCTGGTGAAGAAACTGGACGGGCTGGCCTGGGACGGCAAGAACGCTGCCGGCGCCGACGTGGCCAGCGGCGTCTACATCTTCCGCGTCAAGACGGACAAGGACGCGGCCGTGGGGAAGATGGCGCTGCTGCGCTGAAAACATGAGAGTCTTCAACGCCACCAGGAAGCTCCAGGTCAGCGCCTTCGCCGGCCGGGCGGACACTTTCTCCACGCGCCTGTTCGGCCTGATCCCACGCAGGTTCCTGGGCGAGGACGAGGGGCTCTGGCTGGAACCCTGCGCGATGATACACATGTGTTTCATGCGCTTCCCGATAGACGCCGTCTTCCTGGACAAGGACCTGAAGGTCCTGCGGGTGATAGACGGCCTGAGGCCCTGGCGGGTCTCGCCGTGGGTCTTCGGCGCGCGGGGGGTGCTGGAGCTCCCGGCCGGACGCTGCCGCGGCAGGGTGGAGGAAGGGGACGTCCTGGAGTTCGGCGAGGGCGGGCCGGGGGGGCCGGAAGCGCCCTTGTAACTTTCAACGAAATATATTTATAATAATCAGGCATGCCGCCACAAGGTCTTAAGCGCAAGCGCAACATGAGCGAGATCCTCCTCGAGGATAAGCTCGTGCCCGAGGAGCAGCTCAAGACCGCCGAAGAGACCGCCAAGAAAGAGAACAAGCACCTCCAGCAGGTCCTGCTGGACATGAAGCTCATAGACGGCCTCAGGCTCCTGAAGGTCCTCGCCGACGAGTGGGGTTTCAAGGCGGTGGACCTCTCCAAGATGGAGCCTCCCGCCGAGGTGGTGGAGCTGCTGCAGGAACAGATAGCGAAAAAACAGATCTGCGTGCCTTTCGCCAAGCAGGACAACTCGCTCGCGCTGGCCATGGCCGACCCCCGGGACTTCCTGATAGTCGAGGACATCGGCCTGCGCACCGGCTTCGACGTCAAGCCTTATCTCGCGCTGGCCCCGAGCATCATGGCCGTGCTGGACAAGGTCTACGGCAAGCAGGACAGCGAGCAGGTGGCCCAGCTGGTCGAGTCGGTGCAGCAGTCCCAGGCCGTCCCCGAGGGGGAGGAAGGCGCCATCGCGATGGCGGCCGAGGAGAAGAAGGACATCAGCGACGTGGACGCGAGCGCCCCCGAGGTGGAGAAGCTCGTGAACGCCATCATCCTCGGCGCGCTCGGCACCAAGGCTTCCGACATCCACATTGAGCCTTTCGAGGACCCGAACGGCAAGAATTCCAAGGTCATGGTGCGCTACCGCGTGGACGGCATGCTGCGCGCCGCCTCGTTCACGATCCCGTGGGCGTTCCGCATGGCCATCATGGCCAAGATCAAGATCATGTCCAACTCGATGAACATCACGGAGCGCCGCATCCCGCAGAGCGGCCGCATCCAGATCATCGCGAAGGGCAACCCCATCGAGTTCCGCGTCGAGATAGTGCCCACCGTCTTCGGCGAGTCCTGCGTGATGCGTATCCTGGACCGCGCTTCGGTGCGCGTCGACATCAAGATCATGGGCTTCCTGCCGGACACCGAGGAGAAGCTCCTCAAGCAGTTCCAGGGCATAGGCGGCAAGAAGAACTTCGGCCTGATGCTCGTCTGCGGCCCGACGGGCTCGGGCAAATCCACCACGCTTTACGGCTGTCTCAACTACGTCAACCGCCCGGACATAAAGATCCTGACCGCCGAGAACCCGGTCGAGTACAACATCGACGGCATCATCCAGGTGCCGGTCAACCCCGACGTGGAGCTCGGCAAGGGCAAGAAGTTCGACTTCGCGGCGGCCCTCCGCTCTTTCATGCGCCTCGACCCGGACGTCATCATGGTCGGCGAGATCCGCGACGAGGAGACAGCGCACATCGCGATGGAGGCCGCCATGACCGGCCACCTCGTGTTCTCCACCATCCACACCAACGACGCGCCGTCGGCGCTCGAGCGCCTCACGCAGATGGATATCCCGCGTTTCGTCGTGGCCAACACGATGAAGTCGGTGCTGGCGCAGCGCCTGGCCCGCCGGCTCTGCAAGGACTGCAAGGAGCAGACGGACATGACCCCGGAGGAGCTGGCCGTCTTCGAGGCCAACGGCGTCAAGGTGCCTCCCGGCGCGAAGATCTGGAAGCCCAAGGGCTGCGAGGTCTGCAAGAACACCGGCTACAAGGGCCGCGTCGGCCTGCACGAGCTCCTGATACTCAACGACGAGATCAGGCTCCAGATACTCAAGGACCCCTCCGCCATCCCGGTCAAGGAGATCGCGATGAAGAACGGCATGCGCACTATAGCGATGGACGGCCTGGAGAAGGTGCTGCTCGGCCATACCACCGTCAAGGAAGTGCTCGGCGGGGCCGCGGAAAAGGAATGAGGTGACGCAACATGACGAACAAGGCCTTCTTCGCGCTTCTCGCCGCTCTTTCCCTCGCCTCCGCCGCCCGGGCGGGGGATTTCGATAATTTTAAATACGCCGACGCCCGGACGCTGAAGCCGTTCGCGCGCGACCTGGGCGGCCTGCTCGGTTCCGGCACCAGCCAGACGGCCAGGCCGCTGGGCTTCTCCGGCTTCGATATCGGCGTGCGCGCCGCGGCGCAGTTCAGCCCGTCAAGCGGCAACGCCGTGCTGAAGAAGAACAACCTCTTCGGAGTCGGTTTCGTGCAGGCCGAGATAGGCATGCCTTACCGCATCGACGGCTTCGTCCGCGCCGGCGTGGTGGAGGGCCTTACCGTGGCCGGCGGCGGCCTCCGCTACGGCCTGTGGAACGTCTCCGACGAGAAGGGGAAGTTCAACGCCATGCTGATAGGCATGGGCAATATGGCGGCCAGCCGTTATTTCTACGCGGTGCATTTCAACGCCGCGGCGGTCTGTTCCCTCAACGTACCGGTGATATCGCCGTTCGTCAGCGCCGGCTACGACTTTACCCGCCTGAACGCGCAGGGCGTGGCGGACCCGGCGCTGGACGGCAAGCAGGTGCGCACGGCCGAGCCTCGCGTCAGCGCGGGCTTCCGCCTGAAGATGAACCTCGGCTACCTCTCCGCGGCCATTACCCAGACCCACGGCCGTTCCCTGCTGGGCGCCAGCGCCGGCTTCCGCTTCTGAAGCGGGCTGGAAAAAGAAAAGGCCCCGTCCCCGGGGCCTTTCTTTTTTCGGCGTTCCCGCGGGTCAGCCTTTGAACTTTTCCCTGAACTCCCGGCGCATTTCCCGGTCTATGTCCCGCTTCTTTATGGATTCGTGCTTATCGGCGGTTCTCTTGCCCTTGGCCAGGCCCAGCAGCACCTTGGCCCAGCCGCGCTTGAAGTAGAGCTCCAACGCTACCAGCGCCATGCCCTTGGTCTCCACGGCGGAGGTGAGGCGCTTTATCTCCTGGCGCTTCAGCAGCAGTTTCCTGGTGCGCAGCGGGTCCAGGGCGGTGAGGGTGTTGAAGGCGTAGGGGGCTATATGCAGGCCGTACAGGTACAGGCCGTCCCGCTCCGCCCTGGCGAAGGCCGAGACGAGCGTGGCCTGCTTGAGCCGGAGCGACTTCACCTCCGGCCCTTCCAAGGCCAGGCCGGCCTCGATAGTGTCTGTTATCAGGTAGTCGTGCCGGGCCTTGCGGTTCGTCGCTATCGGCTCGATGTTTTCGCCTTTTTCCTGCTTCGGCATTGTTTCATGGTATCAAATATAATAAAATTGTAAAACCGCCAGGCAGCTGTATTACGGAGAGGTGGCCGAGCGGTTGAAGGCGCAGACCTGGAAAGTCTGTATACTCCTAAAGGGTATCAAGGGTTCGAATCCCTTCCTCTCCGCCAAATTTTTCTCCCGAGAAATTTGGCAGAATTTAAGTCCGCTTGAGCGTTTAGCTCCCGCAGTTTCTCCGCCGGAAAAATAAATTTTAATTTTAT
>JAJZOZ010000178.1 GCA_021811405.1 bacterium
TTCGCTACGCGCTTCTTTCAGCGCGGGCCTCGCGGCCCGCCGCCTTGCGTTTCGCTTGAGTTTCCTGCAACCTGTCTCCTCGGAGGACTTGCACCTCCTGACTTGGTTTCATGCTGGGCACACAAACAAAAAAAAGCCGCGCTCCCGCGCGGCTTTTTTATTTTTTCCGCGCGCGGTACGGCTACCCGGCAGCGGCGGAACGGCCGGCCAGGATGCCGGAGGTCCAGGCGAGATGGAGGTTGAAACCGCCGGAATCCCCGTCGATGTCCAGCAGTTCGCCGGTGACGTAAAGCCCGGGGACTATCCTGGACTGGAAACTGGCGGGGTGGACTTCCGCCGGAGGGCAGCCCCCCGCCGTGACCATGGCTTCGTCGAAGCCGCGGGTTCCGGTTATATTGAAAGAGAGGTCCTTGAGGAGCGCCGCGAGTGCGGCGGGGGTCCCGGCAGGCGGCGGCGCGCTCCAGTCCGCGCGCAGGCGGACGGCCGCGGCCTTCATCAGTTTCTCGTTGAGCAGACCGCAGGCGAAGTGCCTGAAAGAACGCCCGGAGAAGCGCCGGAGGCGCTCTTCGAGAGAAGCGGCCAGCGCTGGAGCGTCCGTTTCCGGGAACAGATCTGCAGAGAGAGCGACCGGTCCGTCACCGAGGGCCGACAGAGCGGCGCGGCTCAGGTCCAGGGCAGCAGGCCCGGAGAGGCCGTACGAGGCGAATAGCAGTTCCCCCGCGGACCTGGAAGGGCGCCCCCTCGCCGGCCTGAGTTCCAGCGAGGCGTCCGCCCTTACACCGTCGAGGTCCTTCAGGAGAGGGTCGTCGGAGCGGAGCGGCACTATGGCGGGATGGAGCTGGGACACCGAATGCCCCAGCGAGCGCAGCAGCGAATAGCCGGCCGTTGTGCCCCCGATCTGCGGGTAGCAGGCCCCGCCGGCGGCCAGCACCACGCGCGCGGCCCCGAAGGCGGTCCTTTCCCCCTTCGCCTTGCGCTTCTCCCACTGCGGGGAGACGGCGCAGGCTTCCACGGCGAAGCCGGCCCGCGCCCGGGAGACGGAGAGGGCCTCGGTGAGCGTCCTCAGAGTTCCCCCGCGGAAAGCCAGCTCGTTCGCCAGCACGGAGACCACGTCCTGCGCCTTCATCGAGCGCGGGAAAAGACGCCCCCTGGCGTCCTCGGTCCAGAGCAGCCCGAGCTCCCGGAAGAACTCCAGCACGCCCCTGGGCGGCAGGGCCGCGAAGGCCTTCTTCATGAAAGCGGCCGCCGGCGGGTGGTACCTGTCCGGGGTGACGACGGAGTTGGTGAAATTGCATTTGCCGGCCCCGGTGGACAGTATCTTCCGCCCGGGCACGTGGTTCTTCTCTAGGACCAGGACCGACGCCCCGGCGCGGGCCGCCTCCACGGCGGCCGCCAGGCCCGAGGCCCCCGCCCCGATGACGATCACGTCATAAGTTCCGTTCATATCACGAAAACGACTCGGGAACAGGAGAGCAAAAGCCGCCGCGGGATGGAGCAGAGCGACTGTTCTGGACCCGGGCTTGCATGAGCGCGAGGGTCGGGTGGCGCGGCGCGCGCGGGGCCGTGTTTCGCTCTCCTGTCCCCGCGGAGCGCCTACACGCGCCCGGCGGAGCCCAGGACGTTGGCGTTCTTGTCCATGTACATCTTTATCAGTTCCTCGCGGGCCGGGCCGAGGTACTTGCGCGGGTCGAACTCGGCGGGCTTCTCGGCGAAGACCTTGCGGATCACGGCGGTCATCACCAGGCGGCCGTCGGAGTCGATGTTGATCTTGCAGACGGCGGACTTCGCGGCCTTGCGCAGCTGTTCGGCGGGCACGCCGACGGCGTTCTCCATCTTGCCGCCGTACTTGTTGATCATATCGATGTAGCCGGTCAGCACCGACGAGGCCCCGTGCAGCACGATCGGGAAGCCGGGGATGCGCTTCTCGCACTCTTCCAGGATGTCGAAGCGCAGCGGCGGCACGCTTTCGCCCGGCTTCACCTTGAACTTGTAGGCGCCGTGGCTCGTGCCGATAGAGATGGCCAGCGAATCCACGCCGGTCTTCCTGACGAAATCCTCGACCTGCGCCGGGTCGGTGTAATGGGAGTGCTCGGCCTGCACCTCGTCCTCTATGCCGGCCAGCACCCCGAGCTCGCCCTCGACGGTCACGTCGTACTTGTGCGCGTATTCCACCACCTGCTTCGTGAGCTCCACGTTCTTTTCGTAGGGGTGGTGGGAGGCGTCTATCATCACCGAGGAGAAGCCGTTGTCGATGCAGGACTTGCAGAGCTCGAAAGTGTCGCCGTGGTCCAGGTGCAGCGCCACCGGCACCGGGCCCTCCTTCATCTCCTTCATCATCTCCAGCGCGCCGCGGCCCATCCAGCGCAGCAGCGTGGAGTTGGCGTAGTCGCGCGCGCCCTTGGAGACCTGCAGTATCACCGGGGAGCGGGAGCGGGAACAGGCGGTAAGGATGGCCTGCAGCTGCTCCATGTTGTTGAAATTATAGGCCGGGACGGCGTAGCCGCCCTTCATCGCGCTCTTGAACATCTCGCGGGTGTTTACGAAACCGAGCTCCTTGTACGATACCGGCATAGGGCCTCCTTCTGGGATCTATTACGGCTATTATATGAATTAAAACGCGCCCGTCAAACCTGCATTTCCCCTCGTAAATTTGATAAAATATACGAGTTCGCTTTCCGCGAGGGGAGCTGCAAGCCCGGCATTGAGCGGGTTCATCTTGGGGTCAACGGAGGGAACATGCAGCAGCAGGAAAAGCCTTATCTTACCGGCAGGACTTTCTTATTCAGCATCCACAAGGGCGAGGACCTGCTGCAATCGATCCAGTATTTCTGCCACCACCACCAGGTGCGCTGCGGCCTGATCAGCGGCATCGGCGCCGTCGAACGCGCCATCGTCACGATCTACGACCAGAAAGCCAAGAAGTACAACAAGGTGACCCTCGAGAAGGAACTGGAGATACTCTCCCTCTGCGGCAACGTCAGCCTCTTCGACGACAAGCCGATGGTACACGCGCACGCGACCTTCTCCGACGCGGAAGGCAAGGCCTTCGGCGGGCACCTGATCGCCGGCACCCGGGTCTTCAGCTGCGAGGTCTTCGTGCAGGAGCTCACCGGCGACGTGAAGGTGCGCAAGCTGGAGAAGGCCACCCAGCTCCCCCTCTGGCCCAACCCCGTCTGCCTGAAGTAGCGCCGTGAAAGGGACGGAAGGAGCGGGGGCGGAGGACTACGCGGGCTTCAGGGCCGGTTTCGTTCCGATCACCGGCCTGCCGAACGCCGGTAAGTCCACGCTGATGAACTCCCTCTGCGGCACCCGCCTGTCCATCATCTCGGACAAGCCGCAGACCACGCGCAACAACATCCTCGGCATCCTGAACGCCCCCGGCCTCCAGGCCGTCTTCGTGGACACACCAGGCTTCCTCAGGGGCCGCAACCTCTTCGAGCGCAGCATGGCCGGCGCCATCAAGCGCGCCGCCGCCGAAGAGGGCGACCTCTGCATCCTGATAACCGAGCCGGGCCTCCCGCCGGAGGACAAGCTGCCCCTCTTCGAGCCTCTCAAACGCCTGACCTGCCCGCTGTTCCTGGCCGTCAACAAGCTGGACAAGGAAAAGAGCCCGGACAGGGCCAAGGCCGCCGCGGACCACTTCTCGAAGCTGCTGCCGGTGACGCAGGTCTTCCTGATCTCCGCGCTCACCGGCGGCGGGCTCAAGGAGCTGCGGGCGGCCATCAAGGCGGCCCTTCCTGAGCACCCCCCGTACTACCCGCAGGACCAGCTGACGGACCGCTGGGAGAAGTTCTACGTGGCCGAGATAATCCGCGAGCAGATCTTCCGCCTCTACACCCAGGAGGTCCCGTACTCCTCGGCGGTGGAGATAGAGGTGTTCCGGGAGCAGCCGGGGCGTGACGACCAGATACTGGCCGCGGTGCACGTGGCCAGGACGGGCCAGAAGCCGATCATCATAGGCCGAGGCGGCTCGATGATAAAGCGCCTGAGGGAGGCTTCGGAGAAGGCGATAAAGTCCTTCCTCCGGCGCCCCGTGGAGCTGCACCTCACCGTAAAGGTTACGCCGGGCTGGCAGGACAACCCGGTCTTCCTGAAAGAGATAGGCTTCTATGAGAAGAAGTGACGACGAGCTGGCGCTCTACGTCATGCTGGGCTACCTGGCCGTCTCCCTGCTCGCCACCGTGCTGCTGCTGCTGGCTTCGCTCGCCGCCATGAAAGGCGTGTTCGCGGCGGCGCGTCTCCTCCTGGGTTCCCGGGAGGTCTATTGGCTGAAGCCGGCCCTCTACGATTCCGTGGGCTTCGCGGTCTCCGCCGGAGGGACCGCGCTGCTGCAGTACCTGATGGTCTCCCTGCTCCGGACGCTGCTCGGCGACAAGGCCTTCCTCTCCGCCCTGGCGGCTTTCTGCTCGCTGTTCTGCGGGCTGCTGTTCTGGCGCGGGGCCCTGTTCTCCCCCCTCGGGGCTTACGGCTTCTCCGGCCTGGCGGTCACCCTGTCCGCTCTCATCGGCGGGCTGGCTGCAGTGTACCAGAAGACTTCGGAAAGCCCCTGGCAGGGGCTCTCGCTCCGCAAATAGCTACTCCCACACGCCCGGCAGCGCTTTGCCGCAGGGACAGG
>JAJZOZ010000024.1 GCA_021811405.1 bacterium
GATAATTTCAGGCCTGCGCTCTCCGGAGAAGATCTTTGACGCGCGGCTGCTCTCCTATGACACCGGCTCAATCATCCGTATGGTTACTACGGACAACAACCAGACTCGGCCGGACTGGGTACGGGAGAAGCCGGGCACAGACATCATCGCGCGGGAAGTACCTGGCTTACGCGAGGAATTCAACAAATACTTCGGCGCTATTGACGAGAAAGTACAGGAGTTGCTGGCCGGAGGAGAAAAGCTGGACCTATCCGGAAAAAGACTTGCCCTCTTCGACCCGTATAATGTCCGCTCCTCCGGGAACTATCTTTATCACCCTGATTTCATCGGAGTGAAAACTGACGGGGGAAAGCAGGATTTGTTTACTGGAACATATATCACAAAAATGGCCGCCCAAAACAGGAAGACGATAGAGGAAGCTTGGCGGGCCGATCTCACAAAAGAACAGTAGGCCCTGGCATAAGAGGAAAGCCGCTTTCCCGCGGTCGCTGGCCGGGAACCTGAAATCCGGCGGAAAGATGATGATAGCGGATGTGGCGTTCAAGACCGCCGGAGAGCTTGCCGCTTATCGCGAAAGGCAGGCGACAGTAAAGGGGGGAACAATGAGAAAGATAATCGCTACTTCGTTCGTAACGCTGGACGGCGTGATGCAGGCGCCCGGCGGCCCGGAGGAGGATACCACGGGGGGCTTCCGCTGGGGCGGCTGGACGGCCAATTACTGGGACGACAAGATGGGCCCGATCATGGACGAGTTCATGGGCCGGCCTTTCGACCTGCTGCTCGGCCGCAGGACTTACGAGATCTTCGCCGCGTACTGGCCTTTCATCAACGACGGGCCGGAGATGTCCGTGGCCAAGGTCTTCAACCCGGCCAGGAAGTACGTGGTCTCCACTACGCTCAAGAAGCTGGAGTGGGAGAATTCAGAACTGGTGCAGGGCGATCCGGTAAAGGGCCTCCTCGCCCTGAAGAAAGAGGCCGGCCCCGAGATACAGGTGCACGGCAGCGCCAACCTGCTGCAGACCCTCCTGAAACACGACCTGCTGGACGGCCTGCGCGTCTGGACCTTCCCGCTGACGCTCGGGCGCGGCAAGAAGCTCTTCGACGGGGGCGCGGTGCCGGCCGCCTTCAGGCTGACCAGCTGCCGGTTCTCCGACACCGGCGTCATAGTGGCCGATTACGAGCGGGCGGGCGAGGTGCGGCCGGGCTCTTTCGTCACGGGAGAACCCACCGCGCAGGAGCTGGCGCGGCGAAGGAAATGGGCCGGGGGCAAATAAGCCGGGGGACAGGGAAAGCGCCGGGAACGGGCGCGGGGCGCCATGCCCCGCGCGCCTGCGCGGAAAAGACGCCGCCGGCAAACCCGCCGCGGACTTCCCGCCCGCACCGGGGTTTTCAGCCTATTTTAAAACCGGCCAGCTTCTCGGCCAGCCTGGCCGCGTAGCGGGCCTGGTACCGTACGCCGTCCAGCTCGTTCTTGCTGGGCATGCGCTCGCCCTGGCCGCCGGCTATGGTGCTGGCGCCGTACGGGGAGCAGCCGGTGATCTCGGCCACGCCCATCTGCCCCTGGAAGGTGTAAGGCAGGCCGGCCACCACCATGCCGTGGTGGAGCAGCGTGGTATGGAAGGAGAGGATAGTGGACTCCTGCCCGCCGTGCTGAGTGGCCGAGCCGGCGAAAACGCTGCCGACCTTCCCTACCAGCGCGCCTTTCGCCCACAGGCCGCCGGTGGAGTCCAGGAACTGCCGCATCTGGCCGCACATGTTGCCGAAGCGCGTGGGCGTGCCGAAGAGGATGGCGTCCGCGGCCGGCAGGTCTTCCGGCGTGCAGACCGGTACCGCCGCCTGCGCCTTCTGAGCTTCCAGAGCGCCCATCTTGCCCAGCACCTCCGCCGACAGAGTTTCCGGCACGCGCTTAAGCTGCACCTCCGCGCCCTTGACACTCTTCGCCGCTTCCGCGGCGGCCTTGGCCAGCTCGTAGATATGGCCGTACATGGAATAATAAACGACGAGTATTTTCATTTCAACCCCCTTGGCTATTTCGCTTCCCTGGACCGATGATATACGTTTACGGCCGTGCCGTCAACTGCCGGCCGGTTGACAGGGCGGAGCTCTTTTACTCTAATCAAGAGGGGGAACATGAGGAACGAGATCAACATCCGCATCACGGGAGAGGCCGGCCAGGGCATAGTGGCGGCGGGCACTATGCTTTGCCGCCTGTACAAGGACAGCGGCCGCCACGTCTTCGCCGTGCAGGACTACATGTCCCGCATACGCGGCGGGAACAATTTCATACAGGTGCGCGCCTCCGCGGCCCCGGTGCGCTCGACCAGGGAGAAGGCGGACATCATAGTGGCCCTGGATAAGACCGCGGCGCTGGCGAACAGCCCCGCCCTGGCGCCGGGCGGCCTGCTGGTGGCGGACGCCGGGAAATACGGCCTGGCGGAGCTACCAGCGGGCTGGCTCGACGCGCCCATCTACGCGCTGGCGCAGCAGGCCGGCGGACCGCTTTTCGCCAATTCGGTGGCCCTCGGCATCATCGCGGCGCTGACCTGCGAGGAGGCCGCGGCCGCCGGGCGGGCGGTGGAACGCGAGTTCGCCTCCAAGGGCGCCCGGGTGGCGGAGGCCAACGCCCGGGCCGCGCGGCTGGGCTACGAGCACGCCGCGGGCAATCTGAAGGACTGCCCCTACCGGGTGGGCGCCGCCGCCGGAGCGCGCGGGCTGCTGCTGGCCGGCAACGAGGCCCTGGCGCTGGGCGCCATAGCGGCGGGCTGCAAATTCTACACTGCCTATCCCATGTCGCCGTCCACCGGCGTGATGGACGCCATGGCGGACCACGCCGCCGACTACGGCCTAGTAGTGGAGCAGGCGGAGGACGAGATAGCCGCGGTGAACATGGCGGTGGGCGCGGCTTTCGCCGGGGTGCGCTCGATGACGGCCACTTCCGGCGGCGGCTTCGCGCTGATGTGCGAGGGTCTGAGCCTGGCGGCCATGACGGAGACGCCGCTGGTGGCCGCCGTGGTGATGCGGCCGGGACCGGCCACCGGCTTCCCCACGCGTACCGCGCAGGAGGACCTGGAATTCGTGCTGCACGCCGGGCACGGGGAGTTCGCGCGCGCGGTGTACACGCCCGGTTCTCCGGAAGAGTGCTTCCTGGCCGCCGGCCGCGCGTTCAACGCCGCCGAGCGCTGGCAGGCGCCGGCGCTGATACTTTCGGACCAGCACCTGGCCGAGTCCTTCACCGACGCGGAGCTGCCGGCGGCGGTGCCGCCGGACCGGGGCCGCCTGCTGAGGTCCGGTTCCGACGCCATGACGGACCGCTACGCCTACAGCCCCGACGGCGTTTCGCCGCGGCCCGTGCCGGGCCGCTCCCGCGCGCTGGCCGCGGCCGACAGCGACGAGCACGGCCCGGAAGGGCATATCACCGAGCTGGGCGAGGTCCGCGAGAAGATGACGCGAAAGCGGCTGCACCTGAAGCTCTCGGGACTGGCGAAGGAAGCGCTGCCCCCTACGGTGGTCAACCCGGGCGCCGCCACGATGCTCTGCGGCTTCGGCTCGACGCTGGGAGTGCTGCGCGACGCCTGCGCCGCCGTGAAGGACGCGGGCTTCGTCCACTTCCCGCAGGTCTGGCCCTTCCCGGTACGGGCCGCGCTCGCCGCGCTGGAAGGCGCCGGGCGAGTGCTCACCGTGGAGAACAACGCCACCGGCCAGCTGGCCAGGCTGCTGCGCCGGGAGACCGGCCTGCAGGCGGCGGGCTCGGTGCTGAAATACGACGGACGCCCGTTCACGCTGGACGAAGTGCTGGCCGCGCTCGGGAGGGGGAGCTGAAAATGGAAACGAAGGATTTCGACTCTCCCGACCCGGCGGCCTGGTGCCCGGGCTGCGGCAACTTCGGCATACAGGCGGCGCTCAAGACCGCGCTGGCCAGGCTCGGCAAAAAGCCGCAGGAGCTGCTGCTGGTCTCGGGCATAGGCCAGGCGGCCAAAATGCCCCATTACGTGAAGGCCAACTTCTTCAACGGGCTGCACGGCCGGGCCCTGCCCGCCGCGGCTGCCGCTAAGATAGCCAACCGGGAGCTGACCGTCGTAGTTACCACCGGAGACGGCGACTGCTACGGCGAGGGCGGCAACCACTTCCTCCATAATATCCGGCGCAACGTGGACATGACGGTGCTCGTGCATGACAACCAGGTCTACGGCCTGACCAAGGGCCAGGCCTCGCCCACTACGGAGCAGGGCGTGAAGACCCGCATACAGCCGCGCGGCGTGATCCTGGCCCCTTTCCCGCCGCTGGAGACGGCGCTGGCGCTGGGCTGCGGCTTCGTGGCGCGCGGCTACGCCGCCGAGAGGGAGCACCTGGCGGAGCTGATCCTGGCCGGGATAGCGCACAAGGGCTTCTCGCTCATCGACGTGTTCCAGCCCTGCGTCTCGTTCAACAAGATCAACACCTACGACTGGTACGCCGGGAAGGTCTATAAGCTTGGGCCGGAGCACGACCCCGCCGACCGGGCCGCCGCGCTGGCGCTGGCGCAGCAGCGGGAGCGGCTGCCTATAGGCGTCCTCTACAGCAGGCCGGGCCCCGACTACGGCGCGCTCAGCGGGCTGGACGCCATGCCGCCCCTGGCCGACGCCGATATCTCCTCCGTGGACATAGCCCCGCTGCTGGAGAAGTACCGCTAGGCGCGCTCCGGGAACGGCGGGGCGAGTTTTGCCCGGCCGGCATTTGACCGCCCGAAGCGTAATCTATACAATCTGATAAGTTCACGTCCCGCGCCGCGGCAGTCAGGGCGCGGGCAGCCCGCGGGCCCGCATATATGACCAGACCCGAAATAATAATCGTTGAGGACGACCCGCTGGTGGGCGAGATCTCGCGCGATATCCTGACCGGCGCCGGCTACGCCGTGCAGCTGGTGCCGGAGTCCCGCGAAGCCGTAGCCGCCGTAAAGGCCGGCATGCCCAGGCTGGTCATCACCGACATCATGATGCCGGGGGTAACGGGTCTCGACATCTGCAAGGCGCTCAAGGCGGACCAGCACCTCAAGGACATCCCGGTCATGGTGATGTCGGCGAAGTCCTTCGAGACGGAGAAGCGGCGGGCGGCAATGTTCGGGGCGGCCTATTTCCTGGACAAGCCTTTCAGCGAGAAATCGCTGCTGAGCACGGTAAAGGACATCCTGGGCGCGCCCGGCGGCAAGTGACCGCCGGAACGGCGCGCCCCGGCCCATCATAATGGACATTAAGGACGCCGCTAAGCCTCTTGAGGGGAATTTCTTCGAGAAGGCGGGGCTTGCTTTCGCCGAATGGACGGAGCGCTGGTTCCCCGACGCTTTCGTCTTCGCGCTGCTCGGGATCGTGGTGGTGTTCGCCTTCGGAGTGCTGATAGGAGAGAGCCCCTCGGCCCTGGCCGCGGAAGGGGGGAAAACTTTCTGGTCATTGGTGCCGTTCACTATGCAGATGGCGATGGTCATCGTGGGCGGCTACGCGCTGGCCAGCTCGCCTCCGGTATACGGGATAATACGGCGGCTGGCCGGCGTCCCCAAGACGCCTAAGGGCGCGGTGGCGTTCATAGCCGCCTTCTCGATGCTCTCGTCGCTGCTCTCGTGGGGCTTCAGCCTCATCTTCAGCGGCCTGCTGGCCCGCGAGATCTCCTGCAAAGTGAAAGGGATGGACTACCGCGCGGCGGGCGCTGCGGCCTACCTGGGCCTGGGCGCGGTCTGGGCCTGCGGGCTCTCGTCGTCGGCGGCGCTGCTGATGGCGACGAAGTCGGCCATCCCGCCCGGCCTCTACCAGATAAGCGGGGTACTGCCGCTGACGCAGACCATCTTCCTGTGGCAGAGCGTGGTGACCGCGGCCGCGCTGATAGCGGTCTCGGTGCTGATAGCGTACTTTTCCGCCCCGCCGGAGGCGAAAGCCCGCACCGCGGCCCACTTCGGCATAGAGCATAAGCCGCTGACGCTCGCGCTGGAGCCGCGCACCCGCCCCGGCGAGTGGCTGGAATACAGCCCGCTGCCGACGCTGGCCGTGGCGGCCGCGCTGCTGTGGTACCTGGCGCAAGTCTTCAGGACCTCGCCGCAGGGCGCGCTGGCGGCGCTGGACCTCAATACTTACAACCTGCTGTTCCTCGCCGCGGGCATGCTGCTGCACTGGCGGCCGAAGAGCTTCATGCGCGCGGTGGCCCGGTCCATACCGGCCACCGGCGGCGTGATAATACAGTTCCCCTTCTACGCCGTGATCTTCGGGATGATAACCGGCACCGGCATCTCGGAGTTCCTGGCGAGGCTCTTCGTCTCGGTCAGCACGCGCGACACCTATTCGCTGCTGGTGGCCGCCTACTCGGCGCTGCTGGGCGTCTTCATCCCTTCCGGCGGCAGCAAGTGGATAATAGAGGCGCCCTACGTGCTGAAGGCCGCGGCCGAACACCAAGTGCACCTGGGCTGGGTGGTGCAGATCTACAACGCCTCCGAGGCGCTGCCCAACCTGCTGAACCCGTTCTGGATGCTGCCGCTGCTGGGGATACTCGGGCTGAAGGCCAGGGACCTGGTGGGCTACTGCTGCCTGCAGCTCATCGTGCACGTGCCGCTGGTGCTGCTGCTCTGCTGGGCTTTCAGCTACACTCTGCCCTACCTGCCGCCGCTGATGTAGAGGGTTTGAAGAAGCCGGTAAAATTTGTTTAATACCCGTATGACTGAAACGCCGCAGCATCCTTCCGCCAAGACCGTCCTCATAGTGGAGGACGACCGCGGGGTCATGGAGCTGCTGAAGATAGTCCTCGAGCGGGAAGGCTTCAGAATGAGCGAGGCCATCGACGGGGAAGAGGCTTTGCAGAAGGCCAGGGGGACGCCGAACCCGGACCTGATACTGCTGGACCTGATGCTGCCCAAATCCGGCGGCTTCGAGGTGGTGCGCGAGCTGCAGGACGAGAACACCGGCAATATCCCGGTGGTCATCATGACCGGCCGCGCCATGGACCGCTCCACCTCGGAAATGATACTTCACGAGCCCAACGTCCGGGAGTACCTGGAGAAGCCGATAAAGCCCGCCGCCCTGTGCGCGCTGCTGCACAAGCTGCTCAACACCCGCCCCTCGGCGCGCTGACGCCGGCCGCCGCCCGCCCGCAACTGTCCCGGGCGCCCGAATAAAGTTACAATACTACCAATGGAAATACTCATCACCAACGACGACGGCATCTACGCCGAGGGCATCTACGCGCTGGCCTGCGCCCTGAAGAAGGCCGGCAACGTGACGGTGGTAGCGCCCGACACGCAGCGCAGCGCCGTAGGGCACGCGATTACGCTTTCGGACCCGCTGCGCGTCACCGAGGCCAGGCGCAACGGCAAGTTCTTCGGCTACGCGGCCAGCGGCACGCCGGCCGACTGCGTGAAGCTGGGCATCAAGGCCATCATGAAGAGGCGCCCGGACCTGGTGGTCTCCGGCATAAACCTGGGCGGCAACCAGGCCTACAACATACTCTATTCCGGCACCGTCTCGGGAGCCACGGAAGGCGCGCTGCTGGGGATACCGTCGATGGCGGTCTCGCTGGACACTTTCGTGAAGCCGGATTACGGCCCTTCCGCGGCCTTCGCGCTGAAGATGGCGCGGCAGCTGGGGCGCCGCGGCCTGCCGCCGGGCACGCTGCTGAACGTGAACCTCCCCAACCTGCCGGCGCGCAGGCTGAAGGGCGTGCGCGTCACCAGCCAGAGCCGCACCTGCTTCAACGACTGGTTCGACAAGCGCACCGACCCGCACGGCAGCACCTACTACTGGATGACCGGCGACTTCAAGCCGGTGGACACGAACGCCTCCACGGACCTGAACGCGCTGCGCGCCGGCTACGTCTCGGTGACGCCGATACATTTCGACCTGACCAATTATTCCTTCATGCCCGAGCTGGAGGAATGGGGGCTGGGGCTCTGATGGGCGTCCTGCCCGCCCTCGCGCTAGCGGCGCTGCTGCCGGGCTCCCCGGCCGCCGCACAGCAGCCGCCCGCCGTCTCCGCCGCCGCGGCCGCCGGGCCGCTCTCCACGGGTACCGCCAGGGCGCCGGACGGGCCGAAATACCGCCCGGAGATCTCCCGCCTGATGAAGGACCTTTCCCTGCTGCTCGAGCGCGGCTCCGAGCTGCCGCCGGAGAAGCTGGAGCAGCTGGGGCCGGAGCTTAAAAAATTCGACCTCAAGGTCCGCGGGGCCATAGGGGACAGGATACTGGAGGAGACCGCCGCTAGGGAGAAGGAAGCGGAGGACCGCCTGCTGACCGATAAGGCCCTGGACCTGCTGCGCTCGCTGCGCGGCGCGCTGCAGGCGTACTACAGCGCGCAGGGCGGGAAATACCCGCGGGACCTAGCGGAGCTCGCGACCGGCTACATAGCGGCAGTGCCCGAGGTGGCTTTGCCGGACCACGCGGCTACGGCCGCCGTGAAGCGGATAGAGTCCAGGAAGTACGACAAGGACTACCCCGGGGCCGTGAGCGACGACGGGGGATGGCTGTATTTCACGGACCGGGGCTCGCAGAACTACGGCCTGCTGCTGCTGAACTGCTCGCATGAAAGCCCGGACGGGACCAAATTCTACGAGTATTGAAAGCGGGGGGAAATGAACGGCGACGAAATAAAGAAGGCCTACGCCCCGGCGGCGATAGCCGCGGCTTCCATGACGGCCGCGCCGCTGGTCTACGGGGTGGCGGCCGAGGTGCTGAGGCGCACGGGCTACGAGCCGCCGCTCGCGGGCGGGCAGGCTTCCGCGGCAGCCTGCGCGCTTTACGCCGCCGCGGTTCTGCCGCTGCTCTCGCTGAAGGTGCTGGGGGCGAAGCTCGGGGCGAGGCGGGCCACCGCGGCGGAAACCGCGCGCTCTCTGACCGCCGCCGCCGTGCTGAAGGGCGCCGTCTGCGAGGTCCCGGCGGTGGCGGGGCTGCTGCTCTTCGTGCTTACCGGGCGCCACAGGGAGTTCTTCGCGCTGATGCTGCTCTCCATCGCTCTGCAGGTCTTCAATTTTCCGAAACTAGCCGAATGGGAGGAGAAGCTGGGCCCCGACCCGGGCCGGCTGGAATAATATGGACAAAGGACAATTCAAGCTGATAGCGGTGGTAGGCGTTTCCGACGACGCCTCCAAGTACGGCCACAAGATCTTCAGGGACCTCACCAACGCCGGCTTCCCGGTGAAGGGGATCAACCCCAAGGGCGGCTTCGTGCTGGGCAAGCATATCTACAAATCGCTGGCCGAGCTGGAGAGCATCCCCGACCTGGTGATAATAGTGGTGCCTCCGCAGGTAACGGAGAAGGTGGTGGAGGAGTGCAACAAGCTGGGCATCAAGAGCGTCTGGATGCAGCCCGGTTCCGAGTCGGAGGCCGCGGTGGCCAAGGCGAAGGAATACGGCATACAGGTGACGCAGGCCTGCTTCATGGTAGCTAAAGGGGTCTGGTAGCCCGGGGCCGGCGGCCGAAAGATGAACACCCTGCTCTTCAAGATAGTCTGGCGGCTGGTGGTCTACCCGGCGCTGGCTTTCGCGGCGCTGTCCTTCGTCTTCCTGTGGATCTACATCCACCCGAGGCGCAACGTGGGGCACGACAAGCCTGAGACCTTCGGCCTTAAGCCGCGGCCGCTGACCCTGACCACCGCGGACGGAGTTAAGCTGGACGCCTGGTTCGTGCCGCGGGAGGGCTCGCGCAAGGCCGTGGTGATCTGCCACGGCTACCCGATGGACAAGAGCGACGTGCTGGGCCTTACCTCGTACCTGAACAAGGACTTCAACCTCCTCTACATCGATTTCCGCGCGATGGGCCGCAGCGGCGGCTTCTTCTCCACCGGCGGCGCCAGGGAGACGCGCGACGTGGACGCTGCCGTCTCCTGGCTGAAGGACGACGGGATGGACTCCGTCGGCATCTACGGCTTCTCGATGGGGGCCGCCACCGCGCTGCTCTCGACCAACCCGGCGCTCAAGGCGCGCGTGGCCGATTCCCCTTTCGCCAACCTGCGCGAGGCGCTCGACGGCGTCTTCAGCCCTTTCGGGGTCCTGCGCCGGCCGCTGGTGGGCGCGATGCGGCTCTGGGGGCTGCTGCTTACCGGCTCCGACATCGACGAAGTCAGCCCCGAGAAAAGCGCGGCCTCCATAACCACTCCGGTGCTGCTGATACACGGCGACGCCGACGAGACCGTGAATTATTCCGGCTCGCTGCGCATAAAGGCCGCTAACCCGGCCATTGAACTCTGGATCATCAAGGGCGCCGGCCACGGCGAGACCCGCTACAAGGCCCTCTCCGATTACGAGAAGCGCGTCCGCGGCTTCTTCCTGAAGAACCTGTAACCCGCGTCACATGTGACGGAAGTGCCATTGCGCCTGTCCGAGGCCGGGGCTAGACTATACTTTGAGCGGTCCTGGAACGACGATAAGGAGGCTTATGAAGAAACTACTCGCTCTGCTGTGCTGCGCCGCCCTTCCTGCGGCGCTTTCGGCCGAACAGTGGCAGGTACTCGGCACCCGCCCGATGGGCATGGGCGGCGCCTTCGTCGCGGTGGCCGAGGGCCCCGCGGCACAGTACTGGAACCCGGGCGGCCTGGTGAAGAGCAGCTCCAACGTCTCCGGCATGGACCTGCACGCCGGCGTGAACGCCGAGTTCACCGGCGGCATAATCAAGAACGCCAGCGACATCGGCGACATGGCTACGCAGCTGACCGCCATCCAGAACGCGCAGAGCTCCGGCGGCTCCATCACCCCGCAGCAGGCTGCCGACTTCGTTAAGACCATGTCCCTGCTGTCCGACATGAACAAGCCGGGCAAGGGCGCTCTCGTGGAAGCGGGCGGCGGGGTCAACTTCAAGTTCTCGAAAGTGGCCCTCTCGGTGAACAACTTCACCGCCGTGGGCATGAACCCGTTCATCGACTCCAACAACCTGAACCTGACTTCCGGGGGAAGCAATGCCGGCATTTTCAGCGGCGGGAACGGCGGCGCGGTGCCGGGCGCATACGCGGGCGCCGCGACCACCCTGAAGGACGCGCTGAACAGCATAGACCCCGCTACCCCCAACGCCATCTACACCCTGCTTTGCGGCGGGGGCGGCTGCAGCGGCTCCATAACGGACAATACCACGCTGGCCAACGCGCTGGTGAACTATGCGTCTTCACTGCCTACCCCGGTGAGCCCTGACCAGATAATCGCCGCCGCCAACAATATCTCCCAGTACGCCGCCGGGGCCACTCCCGTAGTGAATGGCGCGCTGGCCGGCGGCCCTTACACCGCCAACACCTCCAACCTCACGCTGGACGCGGCCTCGTTCACCGAGATAGCGGCGGGTTACGCCTGGAGCGCCGAGAAGTGGCTCTCCGGCCTGTCCATCGGCGGCAACCTGAAGATGGTCAACGGCCGCATGGCCACCACCACCTTCCGGTTCATGAACAACTCCAACACCGGCGACGCGTTCAAGGACATGCTCAAGGACGCCAAGTCCAGCTGGGCGCCGGCGGCCGACATCGGGGCGCTGTGGAACGTCAGGGCCAAGTACCCGCGCGCTCCGCTCAGCCCCAAGGTCGGCCTGGTGGTGCGCAACCTCAACAGCCCCAAGTTCGACCGGCCCGACACCGTGGGCGGCTCCTACAAGCTGGACCGCCAGGCCCGCCTGGGCCTGGCCCTCAAGCCCGCCAACTTCTGGACGCTCGCGGCCGACATGGACCTCACCAAGAACGGCACCGAGGTGAAGGGCTACGACTCCCGCCAGCTCGCCCTCGGCACCGAGGTCAATCTCATCAACCGGAAAGCCTTCAACATCCCGCTGCGCGCCGGCCTGATGAAGAACGTGGCGGAAAAGGACTCCAAGCTGGCCTATACGCTGGGCACCGGCCTGAACCTGCTCTACATGCACTTCGACGTGTCGGGCGTGATCAGCAGCGAAAAGACCAAGCTGGACGACAAGAACATCCCGACCAAGGTCGGCGTCTCGGCCAGTTTCGGCCTGCTGTTCTAAGCAGCGCCGTCCCCGAAAGGACCCCGCCCCGGCGGGGTCCTTTTTTTTGTATTTGCTAAAATATGGGTATGCCGGCCATCAAGACTGAAAACCTGGTAAAGCGGTACTCCGAGGTCACCGCCGTGGACGGCGTCTCCCTCGAGATAAAGGAGGGGGAGGTGTTCGGCCTGCTGGGCCCCAACGGCGCCGGCAAGACCACCACTATCAGCATGCTGTCCACGCTGGTGCGCCCGACATCGGGCACCGCGCTGGTGGCCGGCCACGACATCAACCGCGAGCCGCTCGAGGTGCGCCGCAGCATAGGCATAGTCTTCCAGGAGCCCAGCGTAGACGACCTGCTGACCGCGCGAGAGAACCTCTACCTGCACTCGATGCTCTACGGCATGCCCCGCCGCGAGATCCCGGCGAAGATAGACCGCATGCTTTCGCTGGTGAACCTCTCCGACCGCGGCGACAGCCTGGTGAAGACCTACTCCGGCGGCATGCGGCGCAGGCTGGAGATAGCCCGCGGCCTGATCCACGGCCCTAAGATCCTTTTTCTCGACGAGCCCACGCTGGGACTGGACCCGGCCAGCCGCAAGGCGGTCTGGGAGCATATCCGCGCGCTGAAGGAAACCCACAACACCACCATCATCCTGACCACGCACTACATGGAGGAGGCCGACAGCCTGGCGGACCGCATAGGCATCATCAACCGCGGCAAGATAATAGAGCTCGACACCCCGGACGCGCTGAAGAAGAAGGTGGGCCAGGACCTGGTCTTCCTGCGCGGCTCCATTGACGAGGCCGCGGTGAAGGCGCTGCCCTTCGTGAAGGCCGTGGAGCGCGCGAACTCGCACTACGAGATCAGCATCACCGATTCGGGCGCCAACCTGCAGGCCCTGCTCAACGCGGCCGGCCGCATAGAGGAAGTGGAGGTCCGCAGGGTCACGCTGGACGACGTTTTCCTTAAGTTCGCGGGGCGCGAGATCAGCGACGACGCCGAGGAGCACGCGGAAGGCATCTTCCAGCGGATAGCCGCGTCGAAGACGGTGCGCAAATGATGAAATTTAACCCGAATTCCGCCGATAGCGGGATTCCCCGCGAAGCGGGCGGAGGGCCCAGCGCTATGCGCGCCCAGCCCGACGGGGCGTATGCCTCCCGGAGGGCGCCCGCTGTGCGGGCGGGGAATTGCTTCAATTCCCAGGCCAACGCCGCCTACGCGCTGCTGCTGCGCGAAGCCAAGATCTTCTTCCGCGAGAAGGAGCGCATAGCCGCGATACTGGTCTCGCCGCTGCTGTTCCTGTTCGTGATGGGCAAGGGCCTCGGCGGCGGGCAGAGCCCGGTACCGGGCTATACCTACCAGCAGTTCATCTTCCCCGGCATCATAGCGATGGTGCTGCTGTTCACTTCCATAACCTACGGGCTCTACATCATCTGGGACAAGCGCCTGGACTTCCTCAAGGAGGTCCTCGCCGCGCCGATACCCCGCTCGACGCTGTTCATCGGCAAGACGCTGGGCGGCATGCTGGGCGCGCTGGTAGAGACCGCGCTGCTGCTGCTGATAGGGGCCTTCTTCATCCTGCCTACCGGCCCGCTGCGGGCGCTGCTGGCGCTGGCCGCGGCCGTGCCGGTCTCGTTCATGATAACGGGCGTGGGCCTGACGATAGGCGCCAAGATGAAATCCATGGAGGGTTTCGGCCTGGTGATGAGCTTCCTGACCTGGCCTATGTTCTTCTTCAGCGGCGCGCTGTTCGACCTGGGCACCGCCGCCCCGTATATCAGGACCGTAAGCCTCTTCGACCCGGTCACCTACGCTGTGGACCTGATGAGGATAATCATGCTAGGGCAGGGCCACTTCTCCGCCTGGACAGATCTGGCGGCCATAGGCCTGTTCTGCCTGGCCGCGGCGGCGCTGGGGGTGGCCGCCTTCGGCCGCCTGCAGCAGGAAAAATGACCGGGCGGCGGGGATAGCGGAAAAAGCCGGCGGAAGCCGGCTTTTCTATTTAAGGGAAGCCATCAGGCGGGCGAAGTCGTCCCAGACGGAGTCGCGGGACAGGGCCAGCCCGTCGTAAAGGCCGTCGTAGCCGGACGGCACGTCTATCGCCACGCCGTGGCTCACGGCGTCCTGCGCCCAGTTCTCTATGACCAGCCGGTCCTTCACGAAGGAGACCAGCTCGCGGCCCAGCTCTTTCAGGCGCGGATCGCCGGAGGCCTCCCCGGCCAGCGAGACGAAGTCGCAGAGGTCCTTGTACGGGGCGTACTCGCCGAAGAACTTGGCCCTGGCGGCCGCCAGCCTGAGCGCCGCGGGATCGGCCTTCATGGCCGCCTGCGCCCAGGCGTCCAGCTTCTCCCGGAAAGCCCTCATCTCGTAAAGCCGCAACGCCGACTGCGTGGCCGGCGCGCCCTCGTTGTCCCCGGCCATGTCCAGGAAAAAGTCGCGGTAGGTCTTCACCGTATTCGAGGCCAGCTCCTCGGCGTCCATCTGCGGCCTGGCGCTCAGCATGCCCAGGAACTGCGCGTAGCGCACCACCACCCCGGGCTCGGTCTCCTCGGAGGCCGTCATTGCCCGGGCCGAGTCCTTCAGCTCGTAGGCCACCTCGGCCATCCCCATGTTGCAGCCGTCCAGCATCAGGAAATCCACGCCGCCGGCGCGGCGCAGGGCCTCCGCCATCTGCGGCAGCGAGAATTCGTGGCCGGTCTCCTCGTCCAGCGAGAAGCCCTTGAGGTCGTAAAAGCCGCCCGCGTTGGCCTGGTCCACCGGTTCCCAGCCGTTGCCGTGGTCCCAGAGCACCAGGGCGTAGCGGCGGGCGGGATAGGCCGCCTTGGCCCAGCGCAGGAAATCGGCCAGCTCCTTCCAGGAGCCCATGTCCGCCGCGGCGCGGTGCTCCAGGACCGTGGAGGCGATGCGCGCGGTATCGGTGTCCTTCGTCACGAGGTAGCGGCGCACCCCGGTCCAGTCTCCGTCGGAGTTGTCGTCGTACTCCTGCCCGTTCATGCGGCCCATTTCCGCCACGATGTTCAGCTCCGGCGTGCTTCCCGCCAGCTCCAGCTGGTTCATGTCCATCAGCGCGGAGCTCTCGAGGTCGTTCTTGCCGTTCATGAAATAGAGCACCGTCCAGCCGGCCGTCCCGGCCGGCGACGGCTCGGCGACGCGGGGGGCTTCCCCGCCCGCGGGCGGCAGCTGCGTGAGGGCGGGCTGCGCGCTCGCGGGAAGCGGCTGCAGCAGGCGGCTCAGCAGGTACAGGGACAGGAGCATGCAGTTAGATTATAGGCGGCTCGGGGCTCAGGCGGAAGTGCCTTAGGTCCCGGCTCCCTCCGGGACCGAAGGGCCTCGCCTGCCGATGACGGACAGGAAGGCTTCCTTTTCGCCGGGGGCCAGCAGGCTCCAGCAGAAGAGGGGGAAGACGGCGAGGAACAGGACCAGGCGCAGCCAGAGCCAGGCCGCGGACGGGATATACGACGAGAAGAGCATGCCGCAGGTGAGCAGCGCGCCGGCCCCGATAGCCGCCAGCGAGCGGCCCCATTCGTACGGCACATGGTAAAAACCGCGGCCGGCCAGGTACATGAAGAGGGCCATGCAGAAATAGGCCGCGAAGGTGGCCCAGGCGGCGCCGAGCATGCCGAAGCGCGGGATCAGCACGAGGTTGGCGGCCACGTTGACGGCGGCGCCGAGCAGCGTGGCTCCCATCACCCTGGCGGTGCGCTTGGCTATGATCACCGGGGCGAGGAAATTGATGTAGAGGCCGTTGAAGACGTAGGCCCACAGCACCACAGGTACCAGGCCGAGACCGCCCCAGTAGGATTTGAAGATAAGCGAACGGCCGAGTACCGGGTATTTGACCGCGTCGGCGATGAAGAAGGACAGTCCGAGCGTCACCCACGACGCGCCGATGGAGAAGAAGGTCAGCACCCGCGCGAAGAGGCCAGGGGCCTCCGGGCGGGAAGCCCGCTCTATAAAGAACGGCCGCCAGGCCTGGTCGAACATGCTGACTATCAGCATCATGAAGATGCCCAGGCGGTAGCCCGCCTGGTAGACGCCGAGGGTGGCCTCGTCCGTCAGCCTTAGCATTATGGGCCGGTCTATGACCTGCACGGCCATGGAGCCCAGGCCGGCAGGCACCAGCGGCAGCGCGAAGGCGAGCATGGAGCGGTAGAGCGCCGCGTCGAAGGCGGGCTTCAGCCTGGGCAGGGCGGGAAGTATCACGAGCAGCGCGGCCAGGACGGAGGAGACCACGTTAGCCTCGAAGATCCCGGAGACCCCGCGCCCCAGATGGACTATAAGCAGCAGGTTGAGCCCGACGTTGACCGCCACCGTCAGCAGCCGCAGCAGGGCGTAGCGCAGCGCGCGGTGGGCCATGCGCAGGTCGGCGAACAGGGGCGTGCTCAGCGCGTCGAACAGGAGTATCAGCGCGGAATAGACTATCAGCCGGGCGGCGCCGGCGCCGATGCCGCCGGCCTCGGCCAGGCCTGCCGGGAAGGCGCACATCAGCGCGGCGAGGACTACGGAGACGCCGGCGACCCCGTAGAAGGCCGCCGCCAGCGAGCGGTCGCGCTCGCCGTAGTGCCGCATGTAGGCCTGGTCCATGCCGTGCTGGAACAGGATGTTGAAGAAGGCGATGTAGGAGAACAGGGCGGTGGAGACGCCGTAGTCCGCCGGAGCGAGGTAATGGGTATAGAAAGGCAGCAGCAGGAAATTGAGCAGCCGCGCGGCTACCGTTGAAAGGCCGTAGATCAGTGATTCCTTGCCGAGGGCTTTGAGGTCCTTGAACATTCTCGCCGGGCCCCGGCCTTCTCCCGCCGTGAGGGCGCCGGACTATAGTTTAGCAAATGACGGGGGCACGGCAAATAAGATATAATGCCTTGAGTACCCAGTATCAGTTCGGGGGAGATATGACCAAATTCACCAGAGAACAGGCGCCTGACTGCAGCGCCTGCCGCTTCAAGGCCGCCTGCTTCTACAGCAGGCTGGACCCGCAGGCCCAGAAGGCCTGGAACCATACCAAGGTGGCGCGGAAATTCTCCGAGGGAGAGACCATCTACAGCGAATGCCAGCAGCCGCAGGGCGTGTACGCCGTCTGCAAGGGGCGCGCCAAGGTCTTCTCCACCGACGTGAAGGGCCAGCAGATGATAACCTGGATCCGCCACCCCGGCGAGACCTTCGGCCATATAGCCCTGTTCGCCGAGAACGAGTATTTCTGCAACAGCCGCGCGATGGGTGATACTATACTCTCGTTCATGGACAAATCCACCCTCGAGCGCTTCCTGGACGAGCACCCGAAGACCTACAGGCTTTTCCTGCATAAGGTGGCCACCGAGCTGCACAACCTGCAGCTGAAGCTCAAGGACACCGCCTACAAGCCGGCCCGCGCCAAAGTGGCGAAGGCCCTGATCAACGCGGTCTCCTTCAAGTCCCGCAACACCGACAAGCCGGCCATCTTCGGCCTCAAGCGCACGGAGATAGCCGAGATCACCGGCCTCGCGCTGGAGACCGTGGTCCGCACGCTGGCCGACCTGGAGAAGCGCAACGTGATAAAGCGCGAGACCAAGTCCATAAAGATACTGGACTACGCCACGCTGGCCAGGGTGGCCGACCCGCACGCCAGGAAGACCTGCGCGAGCTGACCGTAAGCAAAGGTCACAAAGAAGAAGGACAGCCGCGAGGCTGTCCTTCTTCTTTTGGTACCGCGAGGGTGGGCCGGGTTAGCAAAACCTTCGCGAAAGCGAGGCTTGCATAAGCGCCGAGCTTGAGTGGAGCACAAGCGACACCGCAGTGTGATGAGCGAGGCCACGGTGTGGCAGGATGGAGCACAAGCGACAGGTCCCCGCGCGTTTTGCGTTCCGGCCCATCCGAGCCTAAAAGGTGCCGAACATCCGGTCCCCGGCGTCGCCGAGGCCGGGCACTATGTAGCCGTCCGAATTCAGGCGCTCGTCCACGGCGCCGGCGTAGATGGGCATCTCCGGGTGCGCGGCGGAGAGCCTCTTCAGGCCTTCCTTGGCCGCCAGCATGCAGATGAAGCAGATGTTGCCGGCCCCGCGGCTTTTCATTATCTCCACGGCTTCCACGGCGGAGCCCCCGGTGGCCAGCATAGGGTCGGCTATGACGACCAGGCTCTCGGAAACGTCCCCGGGCATGCGGGCGTAATACTTCACCGGCTTCAGCGTTTCCTCGTCGCGGTAGATGCCGATATGGGCTATCTTGCCCTCCGGGCATACCTTCAGCAGGCCGTCCACCATGCCCAGGCCGGCGCGGAGCACCGCGACGAAGACCACGTCGTGCGAGAGCTTCTGCGCGGCGGCAACGCCTATCGGAGTGCGCACGCTCGCCTTCCTGACGCGGGCGTTCAGAAAAGCGTCATGGGCCAGCAGCATCGCTATCTCGCCCGTAAGCCGCCTGAAATCCGGGACGGAGGTGCGCCTGTCGCGCAGGCGCGCGATCTTGTCCATCACTAGCGGGTGCCTGGAGACGTGAACGTTCTTCATCGCTTACCTCCCGTCTATTTTATGACCTCGCGGATCAGCGGCTCCTTGCGGGGCGCTTTCGGGCCGTAGGCCAGAGAGCCCTCGAACATCCGGACGCCCTCGGCCAGCTTCGCGGGGGAAGAGGCGTACGCGGTGGCGATAAGGTCCCCGGGCTTCACGCGGTCGCCGGGCTTCTTCGCCAGGACGAAACCCGCCCCGAAATCCACGGAGTCCTCCGCCTTGGCCCGGCCAGCGCCCAGCGCCACGGCGGCGAACCCGACGGCGCGGGCTTCCATCGCGGTGAGGAAGCCGGCCTTCTTCGCCAGCACCCTCTTCGAAAGCTTAGCTTTTGGCATATGCCGGTCCGGGTCGTCGGCTACGCGGGGGTCGGCGCCCTGCCACCTGGCCATGAGCCTGAACTTCTCCAGCGCGCTGCCGTCGGCGATGGCGCGGCGGGCCTTGTCCTCGCCCTCGGCGGACGTGCGGGCCTTGCCGCCCAGGTGTATCATCCAGCCGGCCAGCGCCTCGAGGACGCGGGTGAAATCCTCCGGCCCCTTCTCGCCGGCCAGTATCCTGACGCACTGCGCGGTCTCTATGCCGTTGCCCACGGCCAGGCCGAGGGGCTCGTTCATCGCGGTCATCACCGCGACGCAGCGTATACCGAGGAGCTTCGCGGTCTTCATCAGCGCCACGGCCAGCTCGCGGCTGGGCTTGAAATCCTTCAGGAAGGCGCCCGAGCCGTATTTCACGTCCATCACCAGGCCGGTGATGTCCTCGGCGTATTTCTTGGAGAGGATGCTCGCCACTATCAGCGGCAGCGCCTCCACGGTGCAGGAGGCGTCGCGCAGCGCGTAGAGCTTCTTGTCGCTGGGGGCCAGGCGCTCGGTCTGGCCGAACATGCTGAGGCCGGTGGCCTTCAGCTGCTTGACCACGTATTCGGGCGCCAGGCGCACCTTGAAGCCCTTCATGGCCTCGAGCTTGTCCAGCGTGCCGCCGGTGTGGCCCAGACCGCGCCCGCTCATCATGGGCACGACCACGCCGCAGGCGGCCGCCACCGGCGCGAGCGCTATCGAGACGCCGTCGCCCACGCCGCCGGTGGAATGCTTGTCCACCTTCATGCCCTTTATGCCGGAGAGGTCCAGCTTGTCGCCGGAAAGGGCCATCGCCCTGGTCAGCGCCGCGGTCTCGCGGGGCGACAGTCCGTTGAGGAAGGAGGCCATCAGCCACGCCGAGAGCTGGTAGTCCGGGATGGAGCCGTCGGCGGCGCCCAGCGCGATGAATTCCAGTTCGGCCGGGGAGAGCTCCCGGCCGGAGCGCTTCTTCAGCAGCAGATCGAGCATTCTCATGGTTTACCCCTTAAGCGCCTTTGATTTGAGCAGGCCTTCGAGGATGGCCTGCATCTTGCCGGAGGCCTTCGCGCCCAGCGCCAGCACCTCCTCGTGGGTCAGGACCTCCTTGGAGATGCCGCTGGTGAAATTGGAGACCCAGCAGACGCCGGCGACGCGCAGCTTCAGCTGGCGCGCGGTGATGGTCTCCGGCACCACGGACATGCCGGCGATGTCGCCGCCGAGCATCCGGTAGACCTTCACCTCGGCGGGCGTCTCGTAAGAAGGGCCGGTCACCGCCGTGTAGACGCCCTCGAAGGCCTTCACGCGGGCCTTCCTGGCGAGCTTCATCGCTTCGCGGCGGAGGGCCTTGTCGTAGGGCTCGTTCATGTCCGGGAACATCTCGCCGAAGGCCGGATGGTGGTTGCCCATCAGCGGGTTGCCGCCCATCAGGTTGATGTGGTCCTTCAGGATCACCAGGTTCCCCGGCTTTATGCCCGGCTTCAGCGAGCCTACGGCGGCGGTGAGGATGAGGTTCCGGACCCCGAGGGCGCTCAACACGCGGATAGGGAAAGCTATGAAGGAGAGCGGCCTGCCCTCGTAATAATGGAAGCGGCCCTTCATCATCACGACGTCCTGCCCTCCCATGCGGCCGAAGACCAGCTCTCCGGCGTGGCCTTTCACCGTGGGGGCGGGGAAGCCCGGGATATCCTTGTAGGAGACGGAGACCTTGTCGTCTAGGCGCGGCAGCGCGCCCCCGAGGCCGGAGCCGGCGATTATCGCCGTAGAGGGCCTGAAGCCGCCTGCTATCTTCTTCAGCCAGCCGGCCGTGCGCTCCACTTCCCTTAGTATCTCAGAGGTTTCCATGTCGTCTCCTTAGGACCGTTCTCCCGGCGGTCAGAACCCGAAGCCGTCCGCGCTGAAGGCGTCCTCTATGTGCTCCGGCTCTCCGCCGCCGACTATGCCGATGAAATCGAACCTGTATCCCTCCGCCTCAGGCCGGCGCGCCTTCACCCAGGCCATGGCGGCCTTTATGATCCTGGCGCGCTTGGCGGCTCCGACGGTCTCCGCCGGAAGGCCGTAGGCGGTGCCGGAACGGGCCCGCACTTCCGCGAAGACCACCACCCCGTCCTTCCTGGCCACTATATCGAGCTCGCCCATGGGGCAGGACCAGTTGCGCTCGAGTATCTCGTAGCCGGCGCCGCGCAGGAAGGCGGCGGCCCGCTCCTCCGCTTCCGCGCCGCCGCGGTTCACCGGCCCGCCGCCTTGCGCACCGGGGCGAAACTGATCCGGTGCTCCGGAGAGGGGCCCAGGCGCCGCAGCGCCTCCATGTGGGCCCGCGTGCCGTAGCCCTTGTGAAGCGCCAGGCCGTAACCGGGGTAGCGGGAATCCAGCACCGTCATCCAGCGGTCGCGCATGACCTTGGCGAAAATGCTGGCCGCGGCTATAGAAAGCGATTTCGCGTCCCCGTCCACGACGGGCCGCTGAGGGCAGGCGTCCAGCCTCTTTATCGGGTAAGGCCCGTCCACGAGGAGCAGCGCGCGCTGCGCGGGGGCCTCCGTATACGAAAGGAGCCGCCTGACGGCGGCCCCCATGGCGTTGAAAGTGGCTTCCAGGATGTTCTCCCTGTCTATCTCGGACGGGAGGGAGAAACCGAAGCCGAAGCGGACCCCGGCCGCGCGCATAGCGAGCAGCGCGCTTTCGCGTTTACGGGGGGACAGTTTCTTGCTGTCGTCCACGATATCGGATATCGAGGAATGGGCGGAGGGAGGGACCCAGGCCGCGCTGGCGGTGACGGGCCCGGCCAATGGGCCCCTTCCGGCTTCGTCAACTCCGATCAGTATAGCCGGCTTGTCAGTTTCCAGGAGGGTTAGGTCGAATCGGGATAAAGACACGGTTATGTCTGTAAGCCTGCCCGAGCTATGGCGCGCCGCACCGGGAACCTCGGCCCGCCGTACGGCTCGCCCCCGCCGCGCGCGCATTTACGCGCGCGGGGGGACTGCCTGGCTCAGCTGGCGGCCGTTTCCCCGGTGGCGGGGGCGGCGGCGGGCTGTGCCTCGGCGGCGCCTTCCGCTTTCTCCACTTCCTCGAGCCTGGCGGCCTTGCCGGACAGGTTGCGGAGGTAGTAGATCTTGGAGCGGCGCACCTTGCCGGTCTTCACGACCTCGATCTTGTCGATGCGGGGGGAATGAAGGGGGAAGACCCTCTCGACGCCGACGCCGTAGGAGATCTTCCTGACGGTGAAGCTGGCCGAGATGCCGCTGCCGCGGCGGGAGATCACGACGCCGTCGAAGATCTGGATGCGCTCGCTGTCGCCTTCCACGACCTTGGTGTGCACTTTCACGGTGTCGCCGGGCTGGAAATCGAATTTCTCGTCCTTAATGCCCAGGTGTTTAGCGATGTCTTTCATACTGCCTCCTAATTTGTTCGGACCAAATCTATTTTTTAGCCGCTCTGCTCCGGCTCGCCGGCTTTGCCTTCGCCGGGGCCAGGTCCGGCCTCGTTTTCCCGGTAAGGGCCTCCGCCTGCGCCCTTCGCCACTCGGCTATCAGCCTGTGGTTGCCGCTGACGAGCGCCTCCGGGACCTTCTTCCCGCGCCAGACGGCCGGCCTCGTGTAGTGCGGCGCTTCCAGCAGGCCTTCCGTGAAGGTCTCGTTCACGGTGGCGTCGCCCTTGCGCAGCACGCCCGGGATCAGCCTCGTCACGGCGTCTATCACGGCCACCGCGGCCGGTTCGCCGCCGGTGAGCACGTAATCGCCTATAGAGAGCTCCAGGTCGGCCAGCGGGGTTATCCGCTCGTCGATGCCCTCGTAGTGGCCGCAGATAAAGACCAGGTGCTTCTTCTTCGACAGGGCCTGCGCGAGCTTCTGGTCGAAGGGGCGCCCTTTCGGGGTCAGGAGCACGACGTACGAGCCTTTCTTCCTGACCTTCTTCAGCGCCCTGTACACCGGCTCGGCCATCATGACCATCCCGGTGCCGCCGCCGTAAGGCTTGTCGTCCACGGTGCGGTGGCGGTCCTCCGTGAAATCCCTCGGGTTGGAGAAGCCCAGCTCGAGGAACCCTTCCTGCCTGGCGCGGCCCACGATGCTTTCCGAAAGCGGGGCGTCTATCATCCCCGGGAACAGCGTGACCGCGTCTACGCGCATGCGCTTAGTCTATGTCCAGGTAAACTTTCTTGTTCTGCCTGGCGGCGGCGGTCTGCAGCACGGTGCGGATGGCCTTCACCACGCGCCCTTCCTTGCCGATGACCTTGCCGCGGTCCGAGGAGGCCAGCGCGAGCTTGAAGCGGGTGACGTCGCCGTCCTCGTTCACGCCCACCTTGACTTCCTGGGGCTTCTCCACGAGGGAGCCGATGATATACATCAATGCGTCTTTCATCGCCTTGCCTCTTACTTCTGCTCGGCGGCTGCCTTGGCGGCGGCCTTGCGCGCGCGGACTATGAGGGAGCCCACGGTCTCGGAAGGCTTCGCGCCGTTCTTGACCCAGCGGTCCACCTTCTCGCCGTTGATCGTGACCTTTTCCTTGTCCTTGGCGGCCTTCGGGTTGTAATGGCCGATCACTTCCAGCGGCTCGCCGTGCGGGCCGCTCGATTTCTCGATGGCCACTATGCGGTAATGCGGCTGGGTCCGCTTGCCTATCCTCTGAAGCCTCAAAACAACTGCCATGTTTTCCTCCTTAAGACTTACGACAAAAAAATCTTCCGCGCGCCGGCCAGCCGGGCCGGTTTGCACGAACCATTATTATATTATATCCAGGGGGGGTTTGGGAACCCTAACCTATGAGTTTCCTGATATGCTCCAGCAGGCGGGGCCATTCGTAAGGCTTGTTGACGTAGGAATCCGCGCCGGCGGCGAAAGAACTTTCCATCTCGCCCATCAGGCGGTGCCCGGTGAGCATGATGACCTTTATCTGCTTCGTGTCCGAGCCGGTCTTTATCAGCTCGCAGAGGGTGGTCCCGTCCAGCTTCGGCAGGCCGATGTCCAGGATCACCAGGTCGGGCTTCTGCTTCCTGACGGCGTCGAGGCCCTCCTCCCCGTCCTCGGCGGTGAGGACCTTGTAGCCGAGGCCCTCCAGCCGGATGGAAAGCACCTTGGCGACCAGGGACTCGTCCTCTACGATCAGTATCTTCTTGGCCATCAGAGCTTCCTCAGGCGCTTCAGCAGGCCGGCGGGGGACCTGGAGGAGAACAGCGCGCTGCCTATTACCAGCGAGTCCGCGCCGGCGGCCACGGCCGCGGGCGCGGTGTCGGCGTTGATGCCGCCGTCCACCTGCAGCCATACCGGCCGCCCGGAGGCCGCTATGGCCTTCCTCGCGGCGCTGACCTTGGGCAGCATGCCGGCCATGAAGGCCTGGCCGCCGAAGCCCGGTTCCACCGTCATGATAAGGACGAGGTCCAGGGAAGGCAGGTGCGGCAGCAGGCGGGAAAGGGGGGTCCCGGGGCGCAGCGACATGCCGGCCTTAAGGCCGAGGGCCCGGATCTTCCGGAGGCAGGCGGCGGCGCCGCGGGCCTCGGCGTGTATGGTGACGAGCGACGAGCCCGCCTTCGCGAAAGGGGCTATGAACATGCCCGGGTCCTCCACCATCAGGTGGGAATCCACCGGCAGGCCGCCGGCGCGCGCCACGGCGGGCAGCAGGCCCGGGCCGAAGCTGATGTTCGGGACGAAATGCCCGTCCATCACGTCGAAGTGCATCCAGTCGGAAAGCCCCTTCACCGGGGCCAGACTGCTCTTCAGGCAGGCGAAATCCGCCGACAGCACCGACGGCGCCAGCGCCACGCGCCCGTCCGGGAGGGGGAAGGGGCGGCTCATTTTACGGGCCTTTCCTCCACGAGGATGCCGTTGACGAAGATCCGGATCTTCTCGGCGCCGGCGTAGGGCACGGACAGGTCTATCTTGGAGCCGGGATCGCGCAGGCCGTTGAAGATCTCCCTGTCGCCGCTCTTGCCCAGCGCGACGACGCGGATATGGCGCTGCGCGCCGCTCTGCGAGACCTCGTAGTGGACGCGGAACTCCTTGCCGGAGGAGGCGTCGCCCTTGCGGGAGCTGACGGTGAGCGTGACCTTGGAATCCGGGGAGACCACGGTGTCGGGCTGCGGGTCCTGGTCTATGACGGTGCCGCCGGGGAAAAGGGAGGCGGGGTCCTCCTTGATGTTCAGCGGGACGCCGCTCTGGGCCGCCCACTGCTGCGCCTCGTCGCTGCGCTTCTGGCGGAAGTCCGGCATCATCACGATGCCGGCGGGCGGAGCGCCGGCGGAAACGGCCACCTGCACCATCGTGTTCTTGGAGACGCTGAGCTCCGGCTTGGGGTCCTGCGAGAGCACGGTGCCCTTCTCGGCCTTCAGCGAGTAGGACTCGCTGACCTCGCCGAGCACCAGCTGGCGCTGGCGCAGCAGCAGCTCAGCGTTGCGCAGCGGCAGGCCTATCAGGTTGGGGGTGAAGACGGATTCGCCGCCCTGGCTGAACACGACCCGCACGATCTTGCCTTCGCGGACCGTGGAGCCGGCCTCGGGGGTCTGCCGCAGCACGGTGCCTATCGGGACGGTCTCGTTGAACTCGTAGCCGTCTATCTTCATCGCGAGGTTCAGCTCGGAGAGGGCCTGGAGCGCGTTGACGGAGGACTTGCCGGCGATGTCCGGCACCATGACCTCCTTGCGGTTGTGGATCACGGTCTCCATGGTCCAGGAGAAAAGGAAGTAGGTCAGCAGGAAAAGCGCCAGCCCGACGCCGCCCACGCGCAGCACGAAGCCGGGACTCACGATCCTTTCGTCGGAGTTGGAGAAGTGTTTCTGCCAGAATTCTTTGAAACCCACGGTGTCTCTCCTTAAAAGTCGGCGGCGGTCAGGCCAGCCTGTCGCCCGGCTTGAGGCGCAGCCCGTTGAGGAAATCCGCCGCGGGCATGGCCTTTTTCCCTTCCGGCTTCAGCGTCCGCAGCAGGAGCCCCCCGACGCCACATTTTACAACAAAGCCGCCGCCGGGCTCAACGGACAGGACGGTGCCGGGCGCGGAACCGGAGGCCTCCGCGGCAGGCAGCGCCGCGGACAGGACCTGCACCGCGGCCCGCCTGCCTCCGTGCTCCACGTA
>JAJZOZ010000179.1 GCA_021811405.1 bacterium
ATAAAGGTAGTATCCGTGGCCCCCATCCTGGCGGAGGCCATCAAGCGCAATCACATGGGCGAGTCCATAAGCGAGCTCTTCGGGTGATCTGGGCGGGATACCAGGTAAAAATAAAACTAGGAACCTCAGGTTCCGATTGTTAAGCACCCGGCCTAAGAAGGCCGTCCGCCAATGGCGGACCGCGCGCGGCGCGGGGGGTGTTACAAGGAGAAAAACAAAATGCAACAGACCAAGCTATCAGCCGAAACCCGCGAGAACGCCGGGCAGCGCGGCAAACTGAGCGCCTACAGGGCGTCCGGCCGCATCCCCGCCGTCATATACGGCCTCGACAAGAAGCCCGTGAGCATTACCGTGGACGAGAAGGCCATAACCGCCGTCATCAAGGCGGACCCGAACGCCATCATCACCATGGCGCATCCCGGCGGCGAGGACGTGGTCATCATAAAGGCCATACAGCGCCACCCGGTGACCGACAAGTACACCCACTTCGACTTCAAGCGCATCTCTCTGACCGAGAAGATCAAGGTCAAGGTGCACGTGAAACTGGTCGGCGAGTGCTACGGCGTCAAGCAGCAGAGCGGCCTCGTGGAGCACACGATGCGCGAGCTGAACGTCTCCTGTCTGCCCACCGAGATCCCGCACGAGATAGTGGTGGACATCACGGACCTCCATATCAACCACGCGCTGCGCGTCAAGGACGTCAAGCTCGGCAAGTTCGAGCTGACGGACAACCCCGAGCAGATAGTGGTCAGCGTGACCGCTCCGAAGGAAGAGAAGGTGGAGACGCCCGCAGCCGGCGCCGCCGCCGCGGAGCCGGAACTGGCGGCCACCAAGGGCAAGAAGGAGGAGGGCGCCGAGGGCGCCGCTCCTGCGGCCGGGGCCAAGCCCGCGGCCGGAGCCGCCCCTGCCGCCGGCGCGAAGCCTGCCGCCGGAGCCGCCCCCGCCAAGAAGTAACAGGGCGGGCATACACGGGAGCAGAAGTTGGACTGTATACGTTCGGCTTCTGCTCCCCGTTTTTGGGAGGGGAGGTAAGTCTTGGGGAAGGACCGCGTACAGCTCGCCGCCCTGCTCGGCAACCCGGGGCCGGAGTACGAGCGGACCAGGCACAATATCGGCTTCATGCTGGCCGACCTGGCCGCCTCGCGGCTCGCCCCGGGCGCGCGCTGGCGCGACTGGAAGGGCGTCGGCCTCTACGTGGAATTCGACTGCGGGGGGGAGAGGACGTTCCTGCTGAAGCCCCAGACGTTCATGAACCTGTCCGGCCAGGCCGTGCAGAGCCTCGGCGGCTTCTATAAGGTTCCGCCGGCCAGGATATTGGCCGCCTACGACGACCTGGCCCTGCCTTTCGGCAAGCTGCGCCTGCGCAAGGACGGCTCCGCCGGTTCCCACAACGGCATGGCCTCGGTGATCTCCGCCGTGGGCCCGTCCTGCCCGCGGCTGCGCCTGGGCATTGGCCCGCGCCCCGCCCATATAGAGGGGAAGGATTTCGTGCTTTCCAGGTTCTCGAAAGAGGAAGCGGCGAAGCTGCCGGACTTCCTCTCCCGCGCCTGCGGCGCCCTGGAGGCGGCCTTCAGGGACGGCGTGGAGACCGCGATGAACCGGTACAATTATGACGGCGATAAATCCGTACCTTAAGCTCTTCTTCGGGCTGCTGTTCGTGCTGCTCGGGCTGGGCTATATCTACAAGCCGGAAGCCATAGAGCGCGTCAACCGCCTGATAAAAGACACCTTCCTGAACGACTCCTACGTGGCGCTGCACCGGAAGAACTGGGGCTTCCTGCTGGTGCTCATCGGCGGCCTGCTCGTCTACATGGGCCTGGCCAGGATAAGGGGCTGGTAGACCGGAAATAAGAGCGGGCCGGGGCGCATGGGCCTAAAGGCCCAGCCGCGCCATGTCCCGAATGCCCTTGGTTTACGCTGCCCAGCGGCTATAATATCTTTAGTTGAATTCCCTGTCCGCTTTTGGGTAGCGGCTGGGACGGCGGTCAAGCGCAGGGGGGGGGGTATGACCTGGGAAGAGATAGGCAAGAAATACGAGCAGGACGTTAAGACTTTGAAGCCGGACAGGAAGCTGCCGAAGCTGGACAAGAACTGGGCCGACCTGGTCAGGTCCACCGACAAGCTGGTCTGGCTGTTCTCTATTTCCAACGGCCGGCCGCGGCCCAAGAGATAGCCGCCAGCCTCCACCGGGACTAGTCCTGGCGGCCGTCCAGGACTATGTCCTGTCCCTTGCTGATGAAGTAGGAGTTCTCGCTGCGGGCGCCTTTCAGGTCGCCCTTCCTCGGGTCTTCCAGCCTTCCGTGGGTGTTAAGGGCCGCTTCCAGGTAGAGCCTCCTGGTGAGCAGGTCCGGCATTATCAGGCTGGAGGGGGTCAGCTCGAATTTGTACGGGAAGACGGGGTTTATGATCTTCCTGACGGCCACGGGCACCCCGCCCTCGTTCCTGGCCACTACGAACAGCATGGCGTTGGCGCCGGGCAGGCCGGCCAGCAGGTCTTGCGATATCGTCACCGTGCCGGAGACCCTGAAAAAGTACTTCAGGGCCGACTGGTAGCCGAATTTCCAGCCAAGCAATACGGCCGCGGCGAGGAAAGCGGGCCAGAAATATCGTTTGCGCAGCCGCATCTTCAGATTCTACAAAATCGGGCGCCGGGCCGGGGGGGCCGTCATATTCTGTTAATAATCATTTAACATTCCTTTTATTGCCTTGGGGGCCGCCGTATATTAGACTTGTTATATAGCCGGGGAACCCGCCAGCAGGCGGGGCTTTCTTACGGCACCAAGGAAAATTATGGCCAACGAATACGGCGAACTCGAACAGCTGGTGAACGACGTGACGAGCCTGGATACGGCGCGCATGACGCTGCGCTGGGCGCTCGAGAGGCTCAACACTATCGAGAAGGAGAAGGCCGACCTGAAGAAGGGCCTGACGCTGGCCGAGGAGACCGCGAAAAAGCTGCAGGCCAAGGAGGCCTCGCTGCAGGACGTCTATTCCTCCCGCGTGAAGACGCTGGAGGAAAAAGAGGATTTCTACACCAAGCTCGAGGCCACGATGTCGCTGCTGGGCGAGGGCAAGCTGGACATACAGCAGCTGCTGAAGAAAGAGGCCAAGCTGGACAGCCTGCGCAGGAGCCTGGAGACCGAGTACGAGGAGAAGTTCGCAGAGCTCGACCGCAACCAGAGGTCCATCATAGAGCGCTGGAACACCCGCCTGCTCGAGGTTGAGGGCCAGTACGCGGGCCGGCTGGCCGAAGCCCAGAAAAAGTACGATTCCCTGCGCGCGGAGCTGGAGGCCGAGTACCAGGGCCGCCTGACCGACCTGCAGGCCTCGTACCGCCACAAGGAGGGCGAGCTTTCGGGCAGGATAGCCTTCCTCGAGAGCAGCGTCCGCGAGTCCGGCGAGAAGGTGGAGACCCGCCGCCGCGAGCTGGAGGCCGAGTACCTGGCCAGGAAGCGCGAGAACGACGAGAATTACCGCAAGCTTTCCGCCATGCTGAAGGAGGACCTGGAGGGCAAGCTGCGCGCGATGGATTCCGACCACGCGGCGCAGATCACCTCGCTGGAGGCCTCGTGGCAGGCAGAGCGCGCCCGCCTACTGGAGGAGCAGCGCGTGCGCGAGGAACAGTTCCTGACCGCCCAGGCCCGCATCAAGGAGCTTGAGAACTCGCTGGCCTCTCAGCAGGAGAGCCATCACGCCGAGCTGCTGAAGCTGATCTCCGAGAAGGAGACCGCTTTCAGGGCCCGCCTGGCGGACCTGGAGGCCGAGAAGGCCGCCAAGGAAGAGCATGTCCGCGAGCTGACCGCGGCGCTGGAGAAGCGCGCGGCCGCCTGGGAAGAGGAGCGGGGCCGCGTCAAGGGCGATTTCGAACGCCGCGCGGCGGCCATGGAGACCGCGCTGAAGGAACGCGAGGAGGCCCTGGAGAAGGATTTCGCCGCCAGGAAGGAGCAGCTGCAGAAGGCCTCCTTCTCCGGCCGCGAGGAGCTGGAGAAGGAGTTCGAGGCCGCGCTGGCCGCCGAGCGCCGCGCGCTCGACGCCGAAAAGGTCCGTGCGGAGGAGGAAAAGGAGCGCTTAGCTGTCGCTTTGTCCGCCGCGCACGGGAAGATCATGGCGCTGGAGAACACCCTGGCCGAGGCTCGCGAGGAGGGCAGACGCGAGGTGCTGGCGCATATAGCCGATTCCGAGGCCGCTTTCAGGGACGAACTTGCCGCTTTCGAGACCGAACGCAAAACACTGAACGAAAAGGTCGTCTCCCTGCAGGAAGAGCTGCGCGCCCGGGAAACCGCTTTCGAGAAGCGCGCCGCCGAGCTGGAGGCCGAGTACAAGGGCCGTCGGGAGAACTTCGAGGCCGCAGTCTCCGCGGAACGCGAGGCCGAGCGCAGGGAGTTCGAAGGGCGGATAGCCGGCCTGAGCGATGAGATCCGCGCTAAAGAGGCCGCTTTCGAGAAGCGCGCCGCCGAGCTGGAGGCCGAGTACAAGGCCAGGCAGGAGAGCTGGGCCAGGGAGCACGCGGCCGAGATCGAGGCCGCCAGGAAGGACGCCGAGTCGCGCCTGGAGACGGAGCGCGGCGTCTGGAAGAC
>JAJZOZ010000025.1 GCA_021811405.1 bacterium
GACCGTCAGCGCCGACGGCTGGGCCGCGTAGTAGTTCCCGATATCTTCCCAGGCCCAGGAGCCCGGCTGAACGCTGTCGAACGCGCTCCCGTCCCCTACCACGGAACCGTTGATCACCTTTATCCCGGCGGCCTTCACGGCGGCCGTCCAGTCGCGGTAGACGTCGCCGAGCGGAACGGCCCCCCGGACCAGCTGCGAGCCGAGAGAGGGGTCCCCGCCGCCCCTGACGTAGAGGTTGCCGTTCAGGAAGCCGTTGGCTATGGCGCCGGAATAATACAGCCCGGTGGAGAAAGTCTTTTCGGGGCCCAGCCTGTCGAGGGCGGCGGCGGTCACGAAGACCTTGAGTATGCTGGCGGGAGTGAGGTTGAGGCCGGGATCGCGCGAGACCACGGTCCGGCCGGAAAGGTCCTTCACGCTCAGCCCCCAGGAGGCGTTCTTCACGCCCGGGTCCGCGGCCAGCCGCTTTACCAGGCCGTCGATACCGCCGGCCTGGGAGGCGCGGGGGAGCAGCGAAAGTACGGTCGCCAGGAGGAGCTTTCTCATGGGGAAAGTATACAAAAAATGCTAACCTATGGCCGGGAGACGCCCGTGATGAAACTGCTGCTCGCGCTGCTGCTGCTGCCCGCCCTCTCGCTCGCCGAAGAGCCGGAAAAGAAGACCACCTTCGAGGTGGAGCTGGACCCCTATTATTCGTCCGTGGGCATGTACAACAGCCTGACCGGCAAGCCCATACCCCACATGGAGGTGCGCAGCGAGGCGGAGATCTACCGCGAGCTGATCTCGAAGTTCTACCAGCCGCGCACCCTTATCCTGGAAGCCAGCCTCAACCCCCTGCCCTACGCCGGCACGCTGATCAGGCGCCACCAGCCGGATTTCTACAAGGACATGCAGTGGACCAGCAATTTCAACGCGGTACGGGCGGTGACGGCCGGCTTCGAGGAGCCTTGGGCGCTTTCGCTGTTCCTGGGCAACGTCGTCTCGTTCGACACGATCAGGAAATCGTTCCAGGGAAAGCGGAACGGCTACTCAGGGATCCTTTTCGATCTCGGCACCCATCACATCAAGGACAACGTCCTGATACGGGACAACTGGATGGACATGGAGGGCAAGCTGAAGGGAGAGCAGATCCTGCGGGACCGCAGCCTCAGGTGGAGCTTCCGGGCCGGGGCCAAGTTCCACGAGAACAGGTACATAGCCGACTCGTTCTACCTGGGCTTCCGGCGCAGCCGCACCGACTTCGCGGAAAAGGCCTCGGACAGCTTCTGGCTGCACAACAGCGGCTTCGAGTACGTCTCCGATTTCTCGCAGAGGAAGTTCGAGCCGCTGAGGCATTACCTGGTGGTGGACAAGAAGTTCCCTTTCAGGAACTCGAGGGCGGCTTTCACGCTGGGCCTCGGCTTCGTCTGGACCGCGAACAAGAAGTACTCCGGCCCCCTCTCCAACGCCGCGGCAGGGGCCGCCACCCCGAACAGCTTCCAGTTCATCCTAAGGCCCAACCTGGAGTTCTAATTCGCCCCGTCGCCCTCGGCGGGGGCGCCGTCTTCCGGAGGCGCCTCGGCCGGCGCGTCCCCGCCCTGCGCATCCCCGGACCCGCCTTCGCCGGCCTGGGAGCTTTCGTCAGCGGGTTCTTCGGACTCCGTCTTCGGCGCCGGTCCGGTCTTTTTGCGCGGGGCCTCCGCGCCGGAGCTCTCCCCTTCCCCGGCTTCCGCGGAGCCCTGGTCAGCGCCGGAGGAGCCCCACACCGTGCTCTCGTGCAGCCAACCCGTCGCTTCGTCGCCGTCCGTAACTTTGCACCAGGCGCCCTGCTTCTTCAGCAGCTTCAGGGGATAGCCCTTCTCGAGGACCCAGAGCACCTTGGAGCCTGCGCCTGCCCCGTCGCGCAGGTTGGCCTTGACGGTCTTTACTATGACCGCCGGGGTCTTGGAGAGCACCGACTTATGGACCCACCCGGCGTCTCCCTCGAAATCCTCGATCTCCACCCAGGAGCCGCGCCGCGCCGTAACCCTGAACGGCGTGAACCGATAAGCTTCCCAGAGCACCGCGCCGCCTGGCTCGCTCCTGACGTTGGCTTTTTTGGCGGAAAGGCTCGCCATTTCGGCGGCGCCTACGGAAGGCGCAAGAGCGAGCAGCGCCGCGGCGAAAAAAATGTTCCTGTTCATTCCGGCCCTCCTTTTTAAGGTCTGATATATCCTACCAGAGCCGTGTTACAGATCCGTTTCCCGCCGGCAGACGGCTATTTCCGGCTGTAGCGGCCGCTCTTCATAGTGTCGAAATAGGCGACATCTGCCCTGGTAAGGAAGCGGGGCGTAAGCTTCAGCGCCGCCATGCAGTCCAGGATATAGAACAGCGCGGCGAGCACCTCGTTCTCCGCAGGGCCGCATCTTCCTTCCAGCTCCGCGGGGCCGCAGTACAGCGCCTGGTCCGGGGAAAGGACGTGCTCCAGCATGAAACGGGCGCCGTAATGGGCCAGCCTGCCGGCGTTGTGCGCGGAGAGGCCCGAGGCCGCGGCGGGCGCCGGGTAAGGCGGCAGCGACAGGCCGCGGCGGATGGTCTCGTTGACCTTCTCGTTGAGCTCCAGCGCCCCGTCCACCCCGGCGTGGGCGACGGCCAGCCCGTGATTGGCCAGGAAGAAGACCTGCGGCCCGGAAGACCTGGCCCGGTCGTTTATGGCCGAGCAGAGCTGCGGACCGGGGGAGCGGTAAGGGACGAACTCCGCGGAAGGGAACAGTTCCTTCCCCAGGCGGTGGCCTTCCTCGCACATGTTCAGGATATTAGCGTAGACGGAATGCGTGTGTATCACCACGGTGCTGAGCAGGGCGTGGAAGCCGGTCTCGATGGAAGGGCGGGCCGGCCGCAGGCCTTTCACCGGGAGAGCCTGCGAGCAGATATAATCGGAGAATTCGTCCTCCCCGCCGGGACCGGAGGCGATGCGGCGCCTGATATTGCCGTAGTTCACCAGCGCCCAGCCGGAGCGCGGGGTGAGGTCCTTCAACTGCGAACCGGACGCTTTGACCAGCATGCGCTCGGCCCCTATCTTCACGGAGACGTTCCCCCCGCCGCCCTGGGTCAGGTCGGGGCGGGAGCCGGCGGCGCGGGCGGCGCGGGCCAGCAGCTCCGGGGCTTTGTCCAGTTCCGGGTCGAAAGGCATTATTTCTTGGCCCTGGGATGCGCCTTGTCGTAGACCTCTTTGAGGCGCTCGAGGGAGACGTGGGTATAGATCTCGGTGGTCTGCAGGTTCTTATGGCCGAGCATCTCCTGCACGGACTTCAGGTCGCAGCCGTTGTCCAGCAGGTGGGTGGCGAAGGAGTGCCGCACCGAGTGCGGGTTCACGGGCCGCGCGAAGCGGGCGCGCCGGGCCATCTTCCTGAAAATAAGCGCTATGCCGGCGCCGGTGAGCCTGCCGCCCTTGTGGTTCAGGAACAGCGGCATCCCGCTGCCCAGCGGCTTAGGCCTGGAGTCCAGGTACTCCCTAACCGCGGCCAGCGCCTTGTCCCCGACCGGCACCAGACGCTCCCTGGAGCCTTTGCCCATCACGCGGGCGAAGCCCGAATAAAGGTCCAGGTCTCCCACGTTAAGGCCCGAGGCCTCCGAGCGCCGCAGGCCGCCGGAATAGACCAGCTCGAAGAGGGCGAAATCCCGCTGGGCGAAATAGTAGTTCTTCTCCCTGGCGTTGACTTCCTCGGGCCTGTTGTAGTCCTGCAGCTTGCCTATCTCGCCCTCGGTGAGGAAACGCGGCAGGCGCTTCTCCCTCTTCGGTACGGTGATCAGGTCGAAAGGGTCTGTCTCCATGTCCCCTTTCTCGCGCAGGTAGCGGACGAAGGAGCGCACTGCGGAGATCTTGCGCAGCAGCGTGCTGCGCGAGATCTTCCTGCCGCCGAGCGCGGCTATATACCCGCGCATCAGCATGCGGTCCAGCCCCGCCGGCGAGGCGGCCCTGCCCGCCGCGTAGGCGAGGAATTCGGCCAGGTCGGCCTGGTAGGCCTTGACGGTATTGCGGGAGAAATTGCGCTGCGCCCGGAGGTGCAGCAGGAACTGTTCCGCCAGCAGCTTCATCAGTAGATTCTAGCATTTACGCCCGCGCCTGCCCCCCGCCGGGCCAGGCGCCTTCCACGAGCTTCTCGTCGGAAAGGGGCAGGGTGAAGTAGAAGGTGGTGCCCTTGCCCGGCTCGCTCTCGGCCCAGATCCTGCCCTTGTGCATGGCCACGAACTCCTTGACTATGGAGAGCCCCAGGCCCACGCCTTCGCGCTTGCCGCCGTTCTCGAGCTGGACGAACCTTTCGAAGATGCGGTCCAGGTCCTTCTTCGATATCCCGGGACCGTTGTCGCGCACGCCTATCATCGCGCAGGGCTCCGGCACCGCCGCCCTCGCGGCGGCCACCACTATGCTGCCGCCCGAAGCTGTGGACTTTATGGCGTTGGAGATGAGGTTGCTCAGCACCTGCACTATGCGCGGGTGATCTGCCAGCACCGGGATGTCCTGCGCCGAGGTCTTCAGCGTCAGCTTTATCCCCTTGGTCCTGGCCCAGGGCATGAGCCCTTCTACGCCCTCCTTCAGGATCGGACCCAGCATGCAGGGCTCGGGGTGTACCGGCATCTTGCCGGATTGCAGCTTCGAGAAATCGAGTATCCCCCTTATCATCTCGCTCAGGCGCCGGCTGTTGCGTATGCTTATGGCCAGGAAATTATTCTCGTCGCCGTCGAGCTTGGTGCCGGCCGTCTCGCTGAGCATCTCGAGCGCCGAGCTGATGGAGGAGAGCGGGGACTGCAGGTCGTGGGTCACGCGCGACAGGAACTCCTCCTGCAGCTTCTGCGCGTCGCGGTACTTGGTGACCTCGGGCAGCGTCATGTAGGCGCCGACCACCCGGCCCTGGTCGTCCTGCAGCAGCGCCATCGAGCGGCGCAGCGCCCCCCTTACGTCCTCGTCGCCGGCCTCGCTCACCTCCCCGGTGGGCGTTTTCCCGGCCGCGAGGTCCATATCCTTGGAAAGGGTCAGTATGTGTTCCGCTGGGTTCAGGTGCTCGCTGATATGCTTGCCCACGACCTCGAAGAGCTTGCGGCCGGACATCTCCTCGGCCGCCGTGTTCATCATCAGGATACGGCCATCCTTGTCCACTATGACCTTGCCTTCGGCCACGTGGGAGAGGACCTGCTCGGTGCGGGTACGGGTATCGAGTATCTGCTTCTTTTCCGCCGCAAGCTCCTTCGTGGCCTGCGCTATCTGCCGCCCCATGCTCTCCTTTATGGTCCGGAGAGCGTCCTCGTAGACCTTGACCCTCTCGTTCGGGTCCTTGATGGCGGAATCTATCAGCTTCGTCAGCAGTTCGCCGAGACCGCCGCCTTTCCCCGCCCCCGCGCCCTCGCCGCCTCCGCCCCCTTCGCCGCGGCCGGCCCCGGTGCCCGTGCCCGTACCGCCGCCGGTGCCGGAGCCGGTCCCCTCGCCCGCCCCGGAACCCGTGCCAGCGCCGGAACCAGCGCCCGAACCGCCGCCGGCGCCTTTTCCCGCGCCGCCGCCGGGGCCTCCCGCCGCCAGACCCTTGGGCGCGGCAGGAGGAGCCGCGGCCCTGCCCTTGGTATCGGCTCCGGCTGACGTCACTGCGGCTTCCTCCGATCGCGCGGGTCCCTGCTGCCCTGCGGCCGGTTTGGAAACCGGAGCGGGGCGCTGGGACGGCCGGCGCGGGAACATCTCCGGAGAAAGAGGCTCCGGGGCCGGTTCGAAGCGCGGAGCGGGACGATAGGAGGCCGACGGCCGGGGCGTCAACTCCGGGGCGGGACTTACCGCCGCCGGCCGTGGCCTGACTTCTTTTACGGGCTCCCTCTCCGAAGGCGCGCTCTCCTGCGCGGCCATCCTGCCCGTATCCCTCACGTAACGCGACTCCTCCTGGCGGATGGCCGTAACGCCGCTGCTCTTCAGGAAGGCTCCGAGGGAAGGGGCTTGCTGGCCGCGCGTACCTCCCCCCAGGAACCCGCAGAGGGCCGCCAGCTCCGACACTCTAACCCCGGGGTCGAAAACTATGCCGTTGATATAATGCGCTTTGAAAAGCTGCGCCAGGTTGGCGGCTTCCAGCCCGGCGGCCTGCACCGGCCTGCCGCTGAAGATCCAGGAATCGTTCTGGTAGGATACCGTGAGCGGCCCGCCGCCGGTGGAATCTATGACCTCGCCGAGCGCGGCGTAAGCGCGTCCCAGCGACTGGGTGACCAGCGGGTGCGTCATGGTATAGAGGGCGGCGCTCTTGGCCGTGCGGGAAAGCGCGGCCAGGAACTCGGAGCAGAGCTCCGGGTAGGAGATGCCGTACTTGGTCCGGGCCTCGTCGTTGCCGGCCCCGGGCGCACCCATATATTCCTGGTCCATAGGGCTCATAACCGTCACCCCATCATTATCTTCAGCGCTTCCGCCATGGAGGTAACGCCGCCGGCCACGGCGGCCAGAGCCGCCTGCCTCAGCGTGGTCATCCCTTCCTGGGCGGCCAGGTCGCTAAGCTGGTCCACGTTGAAACTCGTGGTTATCAGCTGCCGCATGGCCGAGCTCTCCACCGGCATCACCTCGAAAAGGGCCCTGCGCCCGGTATAGCCGCTGTGCTGGCAGCTGGCGCAGCCGGGGGCGTGGTAGACGGTCTTCAGCAGCCCGCGCTCCTCGTCGCTGAGGAAACGGCCGTCCTCCTCGGACAGCCTGGTCGGGCGCTTGCAGCGCGGGCAAAGCGTGCGCACCAGGCGCTGCGCGATGACCATCTTCACGCTGGCGGCCACCAGGAACGGCGCCACGCCCATGTGCGTCAGGCGCACCACGGTGGCCGGCGCGCTGTTGGTATGCAGCGTCGAGAAGACCAGGTGTCCCGTTATCGAGGCCTTTATGGCTATCTCCGCCGTCTCCAGGTCGCGGATCTCGCCCACCAGCATGATATCCGGGTCCTGGCGCAGGAAGGCCCGCAGCGTGGACTCGAAGGTCAGCCCCACGGCCGGCATGATCTTGACCTGGTTGACGTTGGGCACCTCGTACTCCACCGGGTCCTCCGCCGTCATGATGTTGACGTCGGGCTTGTTAAGGTAGTTTATCATCGTATAGAGCGTGGTGGTCTTGCCGCTGCCGGTGGGCCCGGTGACGAGTATTAGCCCGTGCGGGCTCTTCAGCGCCGCCTCCACGGCTTCCAGCTCGCGGGGCGTCAGCGCCAGCTTGGTCAGGTCCGAGTTGAGCTTGCTCTGGCCTAGCACGCGCATGACTATCTTCTCGCCCTTGATGCAGGGCAGAGTGCTGACGCGGAACTCTATCCTGTTGCCCTTGATATTGACCCGGAACTGACCGTCCTGCGGTATGCGGCGCTCGGTGATCACCAGGTTGCTCATGATCTTGATGCGCGCGGTGACGCGCGGGTGGATGGCGATGGGCAGCGTGGTCAGCTGCCGCAGCACTCCGTCCACCCTTACGCGCACCGAAACCTTGTTCTCCTGCGGCTCCATGTGGATGTCCGAGGCGCGCAGCTCCACCGCCTTGACCAGGATCTTGTTGACCATCTGTATCAGGGGCGAGTCCTTCTCCAGCGCCTCTATCCCCGCCATCTGCTGGTCCTCGGCCTTGCGCTCCGCCTCGCTGTCTATGACCTCCAGCTCGTGGGTGTCCTCGGCCGTGAACACCTGGTCCATCTCCGGGACCTCCTCCGCCGCCTCCTCTTCTGGCGCGGGAGGGAGTTCAGGCTCGGCGGCCGGAGCAGGCTCCGCCGGGAGCGCCGGTTCCGGGGCAGGAGGCTGCTCGGGCAGGGATATGGCTTCCCGCGGCAGCTCTACCCGTACCGGAGCCCTGGCCGGCGCGGGCTCCGCCGGGAGCGCCGGGCCGCGATGCGCCTGGTCCTCCGGCATCTCGAAGCGCTCTATCTCCAGTTCGGCCATCGCGGAAGGGGTCGGTTCAAGTGGCTCTTCGGGCAGTTCCGGCGCGGGCCGCTCGGGGGCCGGCGCGGGCGCCGGGCGCGCGGGAGCCGGCTTGGGCAGCATGCCCAGAGCTTTTTTCACGCTCTCCAGCAGCTTCGCGTTGGGGACAGGCTTCTCCAGGAAATCGGAGATGTCCATGTTCAGCGTCTTGAGATGCTGCCTGTTGGAGGCCCCTGTGAACATGATGATCCGCATGGAGCGCAGCTCGTAGTTGCTGCGCACTTCCTGGATGAGCTCGTAGCCGTTCATCTTGGGCATGTTGAAGTCCACCAGCGCCAGGTCGGGCGCGGACTTGAGTATGAGGCCGAGCGCCTCGCTGCCGTCCACCGCTTCCACGACCTTGAAGTGATGGACGGTAAGGAGGTGCCTTACTATGTCCCTGTAATCCTTGTTATCGTCTACGACCAGGATGGTGTAGGTCTTCGGCTGCTGCTTCCGGTCCTCCGCGGCCCGCGCGGGAGAAGCCGCCGCGGGGGGCGGGGCTGCCGCGGCTCTCGCGCCTGCCGGCTGCTCTCCGAACATGGCGTCCAGTTCCAGGTGCAACACCCCCGCGTCGGACTTTTCCATAGCATTTCACCCGCCCCTCTGAATGCTCAAAGCCTCCTGCGCACTGCCTGGGCATAGTATAACCGGCGGGAGCGGCGATTACAATTGCCGCATTCCCTGATTTACTGACTTTTTTCCCTTTTTCAGCTTTTCTTCGGACGTGTACCGCGGTAGCGCGTGGGGGTGGTCCTGACTATGCGCTCGAACTGGCGGATGAAGGATTCCGTATTGGCGTAGCCCAGCCTGGCCGAGATCTGCTTAAGCGTCAGACCGGAGGTCCTGAGCATCTTCCTGGCCTGGTCCATCTTGACCTTGAGCTTGTAGTCGTTGAAGCCCATGCCGGTGCGCTCGCGGAACACCTTGCTCAGGTACTTGGGGGTGAGCGACACGGCCGCGGCGGCGTCGCTGAGGGTGATCTTCTTGAAGCAGTTCCCCTCTATGAAGCCGCGGACATGCTCGATCTTGGCGTCCATCCCCATGTCCTCTGGGCGGGAAAGCCCGCCGGCGCGGGCCAGCTCCTTCTCTATCACCGCCCGGGCTTCCTTGACGCCGAAGGGCTTCTCCAGGTAGTTGTCGGCCTTGGCGGTAAGGGCGTGGACGGCGATGTCCTTGGTGCTGAAGCCGGTCATGATTATGACCGGCTTGCCCGGCGAGAGGGCTTTGATGCGCTCCAGCGCCTTAAGGCCGTCCATGCCGGGCAGGTAGACGTCCATGATGACGAGCGAGAAAGAGTCCGGCTTTCGCAGTATGGCGAGCGCCTCCTCGGCGCTGGCCGCGGCCGTGACGTCGTACTCCGGCAACCAGAGCGGGAAATCCTCGCGCAGGCCGGAATTATCGTCCACTAACAGTATCTTTGGGCGCATTTCCTCTCCCCTCCCTATTTTAGCAAGAAAAAAGCCCGGGAGGACCCGGGCTTTTTCCGCCGCTCAGCGCCTTTCAGGAAGGCTTGTTCCTTGAGGCTATGAGCTTCTCCACCTCCTCAGGGGTGGGCTGCTCTATATTGCGGCATTTCGGGAAGCCGGAGCAGGCCAGGAAGTACCCGCGCGCGCTCTTCCTGAGCAGCATCGCGTTCTTGTTGCACTTCGTGCAGGTCTTCTCGGTCTTGATCGGCGCGAAGTACTCCTGCTTGTTGCCGTCCTTGTCCAGCGGGATCTTGCCCTTGCACTTCGGGAAGCGCGAGCAGGAGAGGTACTTGCCGAAGCGGCTCTCGCGCTGCACCATCGGCGAAAGGCACAGCGGGCACTTCTCGTTGGTCTTCACCACGTTCGGGCGCGAGCGCGTCATCTCCTTCTCGGCCGTGGCGAGCTCCGCCGAGAAAGGGCCGTAGAAGTCCTTCATGAACTTCACCCAGTCGACGTTGCCGTCGGCGATGTCGTCCAGCTTGTCCTCGATGGAGGCCGTGTAGGAGATCTCCATGATCTCCTTGAAGTAGTCCTTGAGCTTCTCCGTCACCAGCGCGCCCAGCTCCGTGATCAGCAGCTTCCGGTCCTTCTCCCGGTTGATGTAGCCGCGGTCGATGACGTTCTTGATGATGACGGCGTACGTCGACGGGCGGCCGATGCCGTGCTTCTCCAGCGTCTTGATGATGCTGGCCTCGTTGTAGTTGGGCGGCGGGCTGGTGCGGTGGGACTTGGTGGAGACGTCCTTCAGCGTCACCACGTCGCCCTCCTTGAGCGGCGGCAGGATGCCGGACTCGTCGTCCTCGTCGCCGGCGACCTCCTGCTCCTTCTCCTCCATGTAGATCTTCAGGTAGCCCTCGAACTTCACGGTGCGGCCGCTGGTGCGCAGCACGGCGCAGCCCTTGTCGTCGGAGAACTCCACGGAGAGCGAGTCGAAGATCGCCTCCTCCATCTGGCTGGCCGTGAAGCGGCGCCAGATCAGGTCGTAGAGCTTGGCCTGGTCCGGGTTCAGGAATTCCTTGATCTCCTCGGGCCGCTTGTAGACCGACGTCGGGTGTATGGCCTCGTGCGCTTCCTGCGCGCCCTTGACCTTCTTCAGGTACACGGGCGGCTTGGCCGGGCAGAAGTCCTTGCCGTAGGTCTCGGTGATGAACTTGGCGGTCTCCTTCTGCATCTCCGCCGAGACGTTGAAGGAGTCCGTGCGCATGTACGTGATCAGACCGGAGCGCTCGCCGCCCAGCTCCACGCCTTCGTAGAGGCTCTGCGCCACCTTCATCGTGCGGTCCGACGAGAAGCCGAGCTTGTTGTAGGCGTCCTGCTGCAGCGTGCTGGTGATGAAAGGCGGCTTGGGCTTCTGCCGTACGGCCTTGGCCTCCACCTTGCTGACGGTCAGCGTGGAGTTGCGCAGGTGCGTAGCGGCCTCCACCGTGTCCTCGGTCTTCTTGAAGACCGAGGTCTTGTAGCGGTAGTCCTCGGCGAAGAGCTTCAGCGTGATCGTCTGCTCCACCGGGGCGCCTTCCCAGCGCACCAGCTTCGAGTCGAAGTCCTTGGAGTCGCCTTTGGCGAGCTTGGCGTAGAGGGTGTAATAATCCTCTTCGGTGAACGCCTTGATCTCCTTGGCGCGCTCGGCTATGAGGCGCACCGTGACCGACTGCACCCTGCCGGCCGAGAGGCCGCTCTTGATCTTGCTCCACAGCAGCGGCGAGAGCTTGTAGCCCACGATGCGGTCTATGATGCGGCGGCTCTGCTGCGCGTTGACCAGCGACATGTCCAGGTCGCGGGGCGTCTTGAGCGACTCCGCTATCGCCGACTTGGTGATCTCGTGGAAGCTGATGCGCTTGAAGCCTCCTTCGCTCTTGACCACCTGGCTCAGGTGCCAGCTGATGGCCTCTCCTTCGCGGTCAGGGTCGGTGGCCAGGTAGACCACGTCCGCGTTCTTGGAGATCGCGTTCAGCTCCGCGATGATCTTCTTGGCGCGCTCCACCAGCACGTACTTCGGGGTGAACTCTCCGGCAGTGTCCACGCCCAGCTCGTCCTTGGGGAGGTCGCGTACGTGACCGAAGGAACTGCGGACCACGTAACTGGCGTCGAGAAAGCGGCTGATGGTCTTCTCTTTGGTCGGAGACTCGACTATAACGAGATGGCGCTTGCCGGCTGATTTGGGTGATTTTGAAGGTTTATCTGCCATAATTTTAGATATCTATAATATTATATTTCTCCATATTTGCGCAAAACCCCACGGGAGCGGGCTTGCTCGGAAGACGTTAGATGGAGCCGCAGTAGCGGCCGTTGCGGGAGGAGAGCAGGGAGAAGGACTCGAGCTCGAACAGGGCGGCGGCCGCCCGCTGCGCCGGCCAGGCCAGCTGCTCGGTGACCTCGTCCGCGCTCAAGCCGTCCTCGCTGGCGGCTATGGACCGGTAGGCCAGCAGCGCGTCCGGCGAGAGGTCATTCGGCAGCGCCGCGGCGGAGGCGGACCGGACGCCGGCCGGACGCCGCTTCAGCCCGAACTGCCGTTCCGGGGGGAAACAGGCTATGATATCGTCCGCGTCCTCGGCCAGGTAAGCGCCGCTCTTCAGGTAGAAGTTCGGTCCGCGGCTCACGGGGGAATCCACAGGTCCGGCCACGGCCAGCACTTCCCGTCCCTGTTCCAGCGCGAAACGCGCGGTTATCAGCGCTCCGGATTCGAAGCCCCCCTCCACTACGACGGTGGCCAGCGACAGGCCGGAGATTATCCTGTTGCGGCGCGGGAAATTGGCCGGCATGGCCTCCTGCGCCAGCGGGAATTCCGAGACCAGCGCCCCGCCCCGCTCTACTATCCTCTCGGCTAGCCTCGCGTTCTCGCGCGGGTACACCACGCCCAGGCCGGTACCCAAAGCGGCCCACGTCACCCCGCCGGCCTCCACGGAGGCCCTGTGGGCGGCCGTATCTATTCCCCGGGCCAGCCCGCTGACCACCGCCGCTCCGGCCTGCGCCAGTTCCCTGGCCAGGCGCGCCGCGGTGCGCAGGCCGTAAGGCGTGGCCTTCCGCGTGCCTACTATAGCCGCGGCCGGGCGCAGGTCAAGAACGCCCTTGACGTACAGCGTCAGCGGCGGGTCGTAAACGGCTTTAAGGAGTTCCGGATAACCTTCGTCCAGGACGGTAAACACGGAAATGCCGGCTTTTTCCGCGGCGCGCAGCTCTTTTTCCGGATCGGCGGCCGCGGTCTGCGCCCGCAGGCGCTCGGCCGTTTCGGGCATGACGCCGCCCTCGGACGCTATCTCGCGCGCGGAACGCCGCAGCAGTTCCGCGGCGCCGCCGTAAAGCTCCACCAGCCGCAGGAGCCAGTCGCTCCTGCGGCACGCGAAGAAATTAAGTCTTATCCTCGCCAGCTTTTCCTCGCCGGCAGCCTTCCCCATACCCCCCCCCGAACAGCGCTACTTCTTCTTGACCAGGTAATCCTTGTAAACGGCGGTGGTGGCCTCCACTACCCGCGCCTTGACGTAGGAGCCGTCCACGCTGAACACTTCCGCCGTGCCGGCCGACTGGAGCTCGCGGCCTATGGCGTTGCCGTCCTTGTCGAAGGCGTCCGCGCCGCGCAGGTAGATGTCCAGCTGGTCCCCGGGGCGGACCATTCCTTCGCGGTTCATGGATATCTCCAGTATCTCGCCTGAGGAGGTGATGCCGTCCTCCAGGAATTCGTCGTCGTTCTTGAGCTTGGCGGTCACCACCCCGTCCTCGGTCCAGCTGTCCGGTACCACCTTCACCCCGTCCGACCATTCCTTCTGGTCTTCCGGCATCTCCTCGGAAAGATAGTTGCTGTCCAAGTCCGGGATGTCCTCGTCGGCCGAAGGAGGCGCGGCGGAGCGCGCCTGCCGGGCGGCGGGCGCCGCCGGCCGGGCCGGGGTCTGGGCCGGCGCGCGCTCCTCCGCCGGGGTAGTGTCCGCGGAAGCGACCTCCGGAGTGCGGTAAGGGATCAGCAGCTCGCTTATATCCGGGATGATAAGCTCGTTCTTCGGGTAGATGCGGTCCGGGTTGGAGACCGTGCTGAAGTTGGCGTTATAGATACGGCCCCACATGAACGGATTGTTGTAGTACTTGCCGGCCAGGTCCCAGAGCGTGTCGCCGGGAACTATCACGTGCCTCTTCAACACGCGGAAGCCGCCCTCCGCGGGCGACGCGGCAGCCGCCGGCGTGACGCGCGGGGCGGCGCTCCCGGCGGCGCCCACCACCTGCGCTCCCGGCTTTACGCGGAGATACTTGGCGGCGTAGTCGGCGGCGGCCTTGGACGGGGTGGCGGCGGCCTCCTTGCCGCCCACCACGGGGCTGCCAGGGCTGACGTGCAGGTACTTGGCGGCGTAATCGGCGGCGGCCTTGGACCGCGCTGTGCCGGAGGAAGCCGCCGGCTTGGCCTGCGCGGCGGCGGGCGCTTTCGCGGGCCGCTTCTCCGCCGGCTGCCCGGCGGGCTGCCGCACCGGTTCTATGACCGTGACCTTCTCGGCCTCCTTCACGGTATCGGTGGCGGCCTTTCCAGGCTCTTCTATATTCGCCTCGGTCAGTTTCGTCTGCTGGGCGTAAAGCGCTGCTGGCGCCGCGCAAACAAGTATAAAAAATGCCGTTTTCTTCATCTGCCGCCTCCGTAGTGGCCTCTGGACCGGGCAGCACATCCCCGCCGCCCGCGGAATTCCCGCCCGCGCGCACCGCGCGCTTAATGAATATAACTTATTATGTCAAAAAATACGAGCCCGGCGCGACTGTTTTTGCGCCGCTGAGCGGGCGCCGCCCTCACTCCGGCTCCTGCGCCCTGTCGAAGCTCCTGTACTGGATGGCTTCGACGAGATGCTCCCTGCGTATTTCCACGCGTCCTTCCAGGTCGGCCATGGTGCGGGAGACTTTGAGTATCTTGTCCAGGCTGCGGGCCGATAGCCCCAGCCTGTTCATCGCCGTCTCCAGCACCTCGTGGCCTCCGGCAGGAAGCCGGCAGAATTTCCTTATCTGGGCGGCGCTCATGAACGCGTTGGCCGTGGTCCGGCTGCCGGCGAAGCGGGAAGCCTGTATTTTCCTGGCGGCCACCACCCTCTCCCGTATGGCCGAGGAAGGCTCCCCCTCTCCGGGCTGGGCCCAGTGCGAATAGCGCACCGGGGAAAGCTGTATGTTCAGGTCTATGCGGTCCAGCAGCGGGCCGGAGATCTTGCCGCGGTAGCGCTGCACCTGCAGCGGGGAACAGCGGCACCGCCTGTCCGGATGTCCGAAGAAACCGCACGGGCACGGGTTGCTGGCCGCTATCAGAGTGAAGCGCGCCGGAAAGCGCGCGCTCTCGCGGGCCCGGGAAACCGTGACCTGGAAGGACTCGAGCGGCTCCCTCAGCACCTCCAGGCTGGAGCGCGAGAACTCCGACAGCTCGTCCAGGAACAGCACGCCGTTATGCGCCATCGAGACCTCTCCGGGCCGCGGCCTGGAGCCGCCCCCGATAAGCGCTATGTCGCTGATGGTATGGTGGGGGTCCCGGAAGGGCCTGGCCGGGATCAGCCGCCCGCCCCGCGTGAGCCCGCAGACCGAATAGATCTTGGTGACCTCCAGCGCCTCCTCCGTGGTTATCGGCGGCATTATGCCGGAGAAGCGCCTGGCCAGCATGGACTTGCCTGCCCCGGGCGGGCCCATCATCAGCACGTTGTGCCCCCCGGCGGCGGCGATCTCCAGCGCCCGCTTGGCGAAAGCCTGTCCCCTTACCTCGGAAAAATCCCCGCGGTCCGCCTGCGGCTCCTCCGCACCGCCTTCCTCTCCGGAGCAAGGCTGCAGGCCCTCTCCGGAATTGAGCGCTTGCGCCAGGGTACGCAGGTCCGGAGCGTGGAAGGCCTTCACGCCCGATATGCCGGCCTCGGCGCGGTTGGCCGACGGGACCACGGCCGAGGTTTCCGCGTTCCCGGACAGGGACAGCAGCATGGGCAGCAGCCCGGCCGCCGGCCTGATTCCCCCGTCGAGAGCGAGCTCGCCCACGAAGCAGGTGTTGCGCAGTCTTTCTTCAGCCCCCTTCAGCTTGCCGCAGGCCGCCAGCACTCCCAGCGCTATGGGCAGGTCGAAATGCGTACCGCATTTGCGGACCTCGGCCGGAGAGAGGTTGATGGTGATGCGCTTGGCGGGGAAGTCGAAGCCGGAATTGCGGATGGCGGCCACCACCCTGTCCTTGGATTCCTTTACCTCGGTGTCGGCCAGGCCGACTATGGAGAAGGCCGGCAGCCCGCTGGCCACGTACACCTCGGCAAGCACCTGAAAGCCGTCTATCCCCTTGAGCCCCAGAGTCCATATCTTGGCCAGCATCTTCCCCCCTTAGTCCGCTGATAGCATAGCAGACCAACCCGACAAGGGCCTGTCGCGTTGGTTCAGGGGCGGATAACTTGCCCGGACAACCCGACTGGCCTATGGCCGTGCCGCATCAGGCGCTATGCGCATCAAGCGGCCAAGGGCCTGTCGCGTTGGAAAAGGACAAAAAAAGCGGCGGGAGGGTAGTCCTCCCGCCGCCGGTAACGGGAAAGGGCCTTATTTCGCCAGGCGGCAGATGTCGCCGGCCTTCGGGGACGGCCCGGCGGCCTTGGCGAGCTTAGCGATGGAGCAGTCCCCCGACTCGCCGCAGTAGCGCTCCACCTCGGCGCGGCCGAGGTACTGCTCCCGGTGCCCGATCACCAGGTTGGAGCGGGGGTCGCGGATCTCGGCGCCCTGGCGGTAGCAGTCCAGCTCCAGCCCCTCCTCCACGCCGGAATCCTGGCCGGCGTTGAGGTACAGCTCTTCGCCCGAGGCGTCCGCTATCATGCAGGACCAGGGCTTCTTGTTGAGCTGGCTGGCGATGTTGGTCACGAACTGCACCACTGCCGCGCGCAGCGCCTCCCCTTCGAGCGTCTCGTCGTAGCCGCCCTTGGTGCCCATGCCGAGGAAGGAGCCCTTGCTGCTCTTGGCCATGCCCTTGCCGGAATCGGCCAGTATCACCTGGCCGCTCTGCACGTCGACGAGGCGTATGTCCACGGTGACGTCGGCCACCTGCCGCTTGGACTGCGTGATCAGGTAATCCGAGCCTTCCTTCTTCACCCCGAACTGCGACACGGAACCGACCACTATGGCCTCCAGGCCCAGCAGCTGGCCCACCTTGGCCGCGGTCTGCGGGTCCGTCATGCCCTGGGACTGCAGCTTCTGCTCCTCCAGGACCTTGTTCATCTTGTCGCGCTCCACCACTATGAACTTCCCGGACTTCACCAGCTCGGTGATAAGGATGTCGGAAGCGGCCCCGCCGAGCCGGCCCTGCCCGTAGGCGGACTTGTTCTCGAATTCCACCACGCCTATGCGGCGCTTGGGGCCGGTGAAGTCCGACTTCACCTTCTTCGTCTCGTTGACGCTCACCGCCTGCTGCATCTTGACGGTCTTGGACGGGGCGCAGGCGCCGGCCAGCGCCGCCGCCGCGGCTATCAGCATAATTTTCCTCATAGCATCCTCCTTGTCTCCCTCACCTGCGGGGCAGGCGGTCCAGCGCGTTCCACGCCGCCGTCTCGGCCTCGCGCTTAAGCGGGGTCTTGAAAATATTCTGCACCAGCTTCACCGCGAGCTGCTCCACGAAGGCAGCCTTCGCCTGGTCCTTGTCCAGGTATACATTCACGTCCTTGCCGGAGCCGGTGCCTTCGTAAAGGACCTCCCCGGTGGAGGCCGAGACCAGCTTCACGTGCAGCCTGACGTTCTTGCGCACCACGAAGCCCAGGTTCTGGAACGTGAAATCCTCCACGTCTCCGTAGCAGAGCAGGTCCGTACCCAGCGCCTTGCCCAGTTCCTCCGGTTTCACCGCCGCCAGCTGGCCGCCGTCCGAAATGCCGATGGAAGAGAGCCTGGCGTCCACGTCCTCCCCGGCCAGCGGCGCGTAGCCGCGCTTCGAGAACCCCTCTTCGGCCAGCTTGCGCAGTATCTCGTCCGCGCTGACGTCGGTGGTCTGGTTGTCGAACGGCAGCACCGCCACGCGCAGGTCGGCCGCCGTCCTGAGCGACGGAGAGACCAGGTACCCGCCGCCGCCGGCGCAGGCCGCGAGCAGCGCGGCGGGCAGCAGCAGGGCGGCGGTCCCGAGCCTCATGCGTCAGTTGGGAATAGAGAACACGACCTGGCCGGGCCCCACCCCTTCCAGTTCCAGGCCCAAAGCGTCCGTGCGCAGCAGCGCGCTGGCCATCTCGTGCAGGTCGCTCCGGGCCGGCACCGCCGAGATCACGGCGTTGCCGTCGGAGAAGCTCTCCACGCGCAGGCCGGAAAGCTCCGGGCCCTGCAGCTGGTCCCTGAGCCGCTCCAGCCTGTCCAGGCTGCCCACGCCCGCCACCTTGATCGTCACCGGCGCGGGCTTGTCGTTCAGGCGCGCCGTGCGGACAGCCGCCTCCTGGGCCAGCAGGTCCGCGGCGTTAGCCAGCGCTTTGGCCGCGGAGGCGGCCTCGGCCGAGTCCACCGCGTTGGCCTGGCTTGAAAGCGAGAGCAGCTCGGCGCCGTCGGGGCCGTAGACCTTGAGCGAGGCCTCGGCGCGCGCGGGATAAAAGCCGGTGTCCAGCCCCGGGCCGGACTGAGAGACCGAGCTGGCCGCCACCAGGAGAAGGTCGGCGCCGTCGGCCGCCGCGGCCTCGGCCAGGGCCGCGTCCGGGCCGGCGAGGAGCCCCTCGTCGGCCTTCAGCTCCCTGAGCCTGAAGGCGGAACGCTTGGTGAAAGCTTCGCTGAAAGCGGCATAGAAAGGTTTCCCCCCCGGGCCGCGCTGGGCGAACGCGGCTTCCGCGGAAGCCGCTCCGGGCCCGGCGAGCTTAAGGCCGCGCAGCGCCGAGACCAGCTTGTCCAGGCGCAGCCAGACACGCGCGGCTACCCGCACGGAATCCCCGTCGCGCTGCTCGGAGAGCACCCTGGCCTTGGCCACGTAGAGCTGGGGCGTCCTAAGTAGGCCTATCTCAAGCAGGTCGCGGCTGCCGGCCCTCGCCGACTCGTCCATGAACAGGCCCGCGGCGCGCAGCACCGCGCTGCGCTGCGCGTCCAGCGAGGCGCGCTCGCGGGCCGGGCCCTGGCCGGCCAGCGGCGCCGAGCCTTCGGCGGTGATAGGCTCCGGGGAGCCGCCGAAGGCCGCCGGGGCCGGCGCGTGGGCGCAGGCCGCGGACAGAAAGAGAACGGACAACAGCAGCGAGTGTTTTTTCATGCTTCCCCCTGGGGCGCGCGGCTCAGGCCTCTTTCCTGCTCTTGGCTACCGGCAGCGCGAAGCAGAACCGGCAGCCCGACGAGGGCTTGGATTCCAGCCAGATCTTGCCGCCGTGCTTCTCGACGACCGACTTGGAGATGGCCAGGCCCAGGCCCGTGCCGGAGATCTGGCTCGCGCCGGCCTTGCCGCGGTAGAACTTGTCGAAGACCAGCTTCTGCTCCTCGGGCGGGATGCCGGGGCCGTTGTCCTCCACGCAGATCACCACGGCCTCGCCCTTGTCCACGCCGCTGACGCTTACCAGCGCGCCTTTGCCGGAGTACTTGATGGCGTTGATGATCAGGTTGTCCACCACCTGCGTGATCCACCTGGTGTCGGCCTGCACGGGGGGCAGCGGCTTGGGAGGCGGATAGCGCAGCTCCACGCCGTTCTCCCTGGCCTTCAGCGTCATCATCGAGACCGAGTTCCTGACTATCTCGGACATGTCCACGTTCTGCATCTCCATCTCCACCTTGCCGTTGAGCCTGGAAAGGTCGAGCAGGTTGGAGATCAGGCTGCTGAGGCGGTTGACGGACTGGTCCGCTATGCCGAGGAAATGCGACTGCTGCTCGTTCAGCGGCCCCACCTCGCCGCTGAGGATGACGGAGATGAAGCCCTTTATCGTGGTAAGCGGCGTCTTCAGCTCGTGGCTGACGGTGGCCAGGAACTCGTCCTTGATCTTATTGAGCTGCGCCAGCTCGTTGGCGGTCTTCGAGAGGTTCTCGTAGAGCGTGAACATCTCTATGATGATCGCGAGCTCGTCGGCGATGATCGACAGGAACTCCAGCTGGTCCGGGGTGAAGAAATCCTTGCGCTTGCTGCCCACCCGCATAACGCCTATGATCCTGTCGTGCAGCGAGATCGGCACGATCATCAGCGAGTGGATCTCCCAGAGCTTGGCGTACTGGGTGAGCACGTCGGGGTCGTCCTGCGCGTCGGCCGTGATGAACGGCTTGCGCGACAGGAAGGTGCGCACCGAGGCGCTGCCGTGGTTGGAGAGCGGGATGCTGTAGAACATCCGCTCGGAATCGGAGATGCCGTAGGCGCCGGGGCTGACCACCAGCTCGCCCTTGGCCTCGTCGAAGAGCAGGCAGGCCACGACGTCGGCCTCCACCATCTTGGCCACGATGTTGAGGATCGCGGCGCAGCCTCCCTGCGCGTCGCCGCCGCCGGGGCCGGCCACCCGGGTGACCACCTCGTAGAGCGCCTTGCGCTCCCTGGCCCGCTGGATCAGGCGGGAGCCGGCCACGTCCAGCTCCTTGACCACCGCGTTCAGCTCCTCTTTCAGGTGGTCGGTCTCCTTGCGCAGCGAGAAGACCTTGTCGAACACCCTGGAGATGGACCCGAGCTGCGAGGCGACGAAGCGCACGTAGGGCTGCGCGTCGTCGAAGGAGTCCGGGCGCGGCGCGCCGAAGAGCACGATCCGCTCGGCGGAGCCGGCGGACGGGCTGAACGGGCAGGCCAGGGCCGCGCCGATGTCGAAGATCGAGAAGAGTTCGGCCGCTTCGGCGGAGGCCGGCCCGCGCACTTCGTCCAGGCGCAGCAGCTCCCCTTCCGAGGAACAGCGGTCCAGGGCCTCCCATTTATAGGAGGGCAGCAGCTTCGGCTCGGCGTTGAAATGCTTCAGGTAGTTGACCAGCTTCCACTGCCCGGGGCCTTTTTCGAACAGCAGTATCGAGGCGTCGGGGAAGGCCTTGTGCAGCTTGATCAGGTAGAAGTTGGTGATGTCGCCGTAGTGCTCGGCCTGGTCCGGGGCGTATACCCGCTCCGCCGTCTCCCTGGCGAAGGCGGAGAAGTCGGCCAGCGCCTTGCGGGAGGAGCGCAGCGCGCTCTCCCTCGGCAGGACTTCGCGGAATTTCAGGTACCAGTAGGCGGCGAATGCTCCGGCCGCGCCCAGGACCGCCGCACCTGTGAGTTCTCCGTACATGGCTTCAGACAAGGTCCATAAGCATCTTGGCGTAGGCGGATTTGGCCTTCAGGTTCGCGCTGGGCATCCACGCGCCCTTGATCAGGAAGCTGTCCAGGATCTTGAACGTGATATGGCGGAACTCCGCCTCCTGGGAGCCGAGCGCGGTGGTGGGCTGGGGGCCCAGCACTATGGCGCCGTTGACGTTCTTCTCGCTGGCGAAGTTGGCGATCTTGAAGGGAACGCCGTAAAGTTCGTCGGGGTTGTATTCCTCCGTGAACACCTGGCTCCACTCCGTGTTTAGCCCCAGCTCCTTGGCGCGCTCGTGCAGCGTGAAGAGCAGGAACTGCGCCTCCCGCGGCATGCCCTTGGGGTAGAAAAGGCCCCACTTGAACCAGGCGGAGTCGTTCTTCGCGGGCTTCCAGCCGGAGACGTGGTGGGTATCCTCCTCGGTGGCGCCCGGTACCGCGTCCGGCACCTGCTCCGTCATGCCCAACAGCATGTCCAGCAGCTGGGCGTGGGTGAGGTTGTTCATCGGGTTCACCACGAACTTCTCCAGCTTCTTGACGTCGTCGAGCACCTTGGCGGCGTCGTTGAAGGGCATCATGGAGGAGGCGAAGGCGCCGGTGATATCCTGGTCGGAGAGCTTGACGTCGAGCCCCTGCATCAGCTGCGCGATCACGCTCTTGTAGGCCTGCGCGGCCGGCGGCTTCAGGTCCACCATCCAGCCCTGCGTGAAATCGAAGCCGACCGACTCCTCCAGCCCGGCCAGCGACTTGGGCGGGAAGACCGAGGTCAGCACCAGCTGCTTGTTCTGGGCCACGAAGTCCCCCAGCCACTTGGAGAGGTACTTCTTGTTGGTCTCGGAGATCATCAGCAGGTGGATATCGTCGATGATCATCACCTTGATGCCGGCTATGAACTCCTCCAGCCGGCCCATGGTGCCTTCCTTGACGGCCATCTCTATGCCCTTGGAGAGCTTGATGCCGTCGGTGACGAAGATGTTGTTCTGCCCCACGGAGGCGGCCAGCCCGTAGGAGATGGAGTTCACGAAATGGGTCTTCCCGGTGCCGGGGCTGCCGGAGAGCAGCAGCGGATTGTAGATGACTCCGGGGTTCTCCACCACCGCCATGGCCGCCGCGTGGGCGAAGCGGTTGTGCGAGCCGGCGATCAGAGTCTGGAAGCTGTAGGTGGGTATCAGCGGCAGCTCCATCGACCACTTGGCCTTGATGCGCGCGGAGACGGAGGGAGCGGCCGAAGGTTCCTGCCGCTGCGCCGCGGGCTGCTGGGCCCCGGCCGGAGGCGGGGTCTGCGGCGGCGCCTGCTTAGGCGCCGAGGACGGGACGAACATGCCGCGCGGCCTGGTGACCGACGGGGAATCCGCCTGAGGGGCCGAAGCGGCCGGCATCGCCGGCGCCGGGGCGGGCTTCGGGGGCTCCGCCTGCGGGGCGGGGGCAGGCTTAGGCGCCGGGGCCGGGGCGGGCCGCGGGGGTTCCGCCTGGGGAGCGGGGGCAGGCTTAGGCGCCGGCGCCGGGGCGGGCCGCGGGGGCTCCGCCTGGGGAGCGGGAGCAGGGGATTCGGCCTTCAGCCTGGGTTTGGGCGCTTCGAACGGGACGACTTCCTCCGGGAACTCCTCCTCCTTCGCCGAGCTCAGCTCCGCTGCCACGGACTTGAGCTTCTTCATCGTATCCATCTCCAGCTTGGAGAGGTAGATCAGGAAGTTGAACTCGCCGGTGGTCTTTTCCGGGCGCGAGCAGAGACTCCCCAGCTTCTTCACGATGAGGAAGATGTCCTTCATATCCCCCTTTATCAGGAGTTTATGCCGGCCGGGGTTCTTGTCGGTCGGGGCCGGAGCTACGTCCCATTTTGTAAGCATAATCAGCGCACTATAAGATCGGTTACCAGGTCCAGGGCCGCGGAATGGCTGAAGCCGGAGGCGTCGTAGAACCTGAAAAAGGCGCCGGCGCCGTTGAACACGTTCTCCAGTTCATAGACCTTGTCCTGCGGGACCGAACCGAGACAGACCAGGCCGTGCGCCTTGCTCTCGCCGACGGACTGCAGGACCTGGTTAGGGTTCACGTCGGGGTCGCACTCCTGCACGGAGGCGCGCCTGACGAACATGGGCTTGGTGGCGGACTTGAGGCAGATGGCGTCCAGCTCGGCGAGGACGGTGGCGCAGAGAGCCTTGTCCTCGGCGGAATAGAGGAACATCAGGGAGCGCACCCGCTCCTCGGGAATTCCGTCCGGCACCTTCTTGGCGGCCAGGTCGGTGAGGTCGCCGGCCTGGGCCCGCGAAGTGCCCGACGGGGGCGACTGGAAAATAACGGTCTTCTCCTCCTCTCCGGAGGAGCCCTGCGAGGGGGCGACCACTAGCGTCTCATCGCCCGCTCCGCCGGAGGAGCGGCCCAGCTCCATACCGGAGCCCCCGGGCATGGTCTCCGCGGCGGCGTCGGGAGAGGCGCCGAGTTCCAGTCCCTGGCCGCCCGTGGCGGCCTCTTCGGCGGCTGGAGGCTGGGAGCCCAGTTCCAGCGAGGGAGAAAGTTCGAGCCCTCCCGCGGCCGGCTCAGGCTGGGCGCCGACTTCTGAACGGGGAGAAAGCTCCAGGCCGCCGGCTTCCGGCTGGGCCGGCTGCTCCTCTCCGGCGGGAAGCTCGAGGCTTCCGGGCATGCCCTCCCGCGGACCCGAAAGCTCCGTCGCCCCTTCCGGCTGGCCGGAAGGGAGCTCGAATTTTATCGTCTCTTCGGCGGCCTGAGGCCGGGCCGCCGGCTGTTCCCCGGCGGCCGGGGAAACTATGTCTGCCGCGTGCTCGAACTCTATGCCGCCGCCCCCGGGTTGCGCCTGGGGTTCGGACGCCGAGTCGATGGCGAAGGAATCGAAAGGGCTGGGAGAGGCTTCGGCCGGCGTCTCCTCCTGCGGGGTCTGCCCGGGCCGCGCTTCGGGCGCCGGTTCCTGGGCGCCCCCGGCGCCGGTCTCGTCCTTTTTCTCTTCCTGGTCCATTATCTTTTCCTCCGGCGCCTCCCGCGGTTCCGCGGCCTGGTCCAAACCCTGTATAGAAACTTCCCCGCTCTCCTCGATGGCATGCAAGGACTCGGGAAGCACGCCGGCCTCCGGGGCCTGCGGCTGCTCCGGCGCGGGAGAAGTCTCTTCTGAAGAAAGCTGCAGCAGCGCGTCTATGTCCGGGACGCCGAAATCCCTGGTATTCTCGTAGGCCGGCAGGGCGGCGGGTTTCCCCGGCAGCTCAAGCCCGGCCTCCAGCGCCGGCGGGGTCTCTATGGCGGCCCGGGGCTCTTCGCCGAGGACCGGTTCAGGCTCCGGGGCCTGGGCCGGCTCCTGCAGCTCCGCCGCGGGCAGCGCCTCCTCGGACGGCTCCTGCGGCGCGGGGACCGGCTCGGCGGGCCGCTCCTGGAAAGAAGGGGCCTCCGCCGGGATCTCCGGCTCCGGGGCCTTGTCGCCCACCGAAAGCGCCGCGAACGGCTCGAAAATAACGGTCTTGTCGCCCTCGTCGGCGGCGGGCGGCTGCTCGGCTGGCCGCTCCTGCGCCGGCTCCGGCTGCGGCTCCGGCGTGACGGCCTCAGGCTGCGCCTGCTGAAGCTCCGCGGCAGGCTCCGGTTCAGGGGCGCCTTCAGGCAGTCCCTGGAAGACCTGCATGACCACGGTTTTGTCCTCTTCTCCGGGCACGGGAGGCTGTGAGGGCTCCTGCTTAGCGGGTTCGGGCCGCGGCTCCGGGGCGGCCGAAGCGGCCGGTTTCGGGGGCTCCTCCGGCTGCAGTTCCGGCATCTTTATGCCGTCGAGGATGGACGGCATCTTGTTCAGCAGGCCGTTGAGGTCGGAAAGTATCTCGTCTATAGACTCTTTTTTCTTGTCCGGTTTCTCGTCCATAAGAACAGGCCCCCGCCCTATAAATATATACGCGCGTTGCTTTTTAATTATAGCAAGTTGTCGGGCTTTCGCAACCTGTAAAACCCGGCTTTCAGGGCCTGACGAGGCTCCGCAGGGCCAGAGCGGACCTGGCGCTTTCCGCCTGCGGGCCTTTCAGGGCCTCCTTCAGCGCGGTCCCGGCCTCCGGGACGGAGGAATAGGCCAGGCAGGAAACGGCTTCGGCGGAAAGGTCCCCCCCTCCGGAAACCAGGCGGATAAGGTAGTTGTAGCCTTTCCGGTCCCCCAGCCTGGAAAGAGCGCAGGCGGCGTACAGGCGGTCCTCCCCGGCGGGGCCGAGGTCGAGGACCTCCTCCATTTTTCGCCGCAGGTCCCCTGAACCGGACATGGCGGAAAGCAGGAAGCCCGAGCCGCGCAGGCGCGGGTCCGTCTCCGACGCCAGGCCCCGGCAGACCTCGCGGACCCGACCTTCGAAGGGGGCGGCGTCGAAACCGAGCAGGACGGCCATCCCCGCCTCTATGGCGGCCTGGCTCCTGGCCGCCGGCACGGCCGAGGCGGCCGCGTCCAGCAGTTTAACGAAGATGGCGCGCGCCGCGGCCGGGTCCTTCTCGGCGCGCAGCCAGGTCCCGGCGGCGCTGGCCGCCGCGTAAGCCACCTTTTCCTTATCGCTCGAGAGCAGGCGCAGGGCGTCCAGCTTGTCGGCCGCCGGCAGGAAGCGCTGGCCGGACATCTTCCCGAGCGAGTATACCGCGCCGCCGTAGGCGGAGAACACGATATCCCCGCGGGGTTCCGCGGGGGCCGGCGCGGCGGGGCGCCGGTGCAGCCCGCGGTACAGCACGAAGGCCCCGCAGGCCAGCAGTATCAGCCCGGGCGCCAGGTCGGACGCGGAGCGGCGGCGCTGCTCGGCCTCCGCCGCCGCGGGGACGCCGGCCAGGTCCCTGCCGCAGATGCCGCACTTCTCCCCCGGGCCGCGGTTGACGTAGCCGCACGACGGGCATTTTTTCACGCCGCGGCCTCCCCGGTGCAGGCGCCGTCCCGGGCTGCGGTGATCCTGCAGGTGAAAAGGCCGCCCTGCCTGCGGGCGCCTTCCAGCTCCACGCTGACGAAATTGGAGGCCAGCGCCTGGCAGCGCCCGGCCTTGTTCCTCAGCGCCAGCACCCGCAGCTCCTTTCCCAGCTGCGACGCGGAGTAGG
>JAJZOZ010000180.1 GCA_021811405.1 bacterium
ACCATCCACGGCATGCTGGCCACGTTCATGCCGATGATGTAGCGGCGGGTGTTCTCCTCCATCCCGGCCAGGTACCAGACCGGGAAGACCACCGCCAGCAATATGACCACCACTATAGTGATGACCAGCCAGTGCCGGAAGAAAAAGTTCTTTAATTTGAACCAGAACATAGGCGGGCAAAGGGCATTAGCGGACCGGCGGGCAGACGCCGCACCGGAAAATACCCTTGTTTTTCCTCCATTTTTCGGGACACAGTCTATTTAAGACCGGGCAGGACGAACTTGATGGGCCTGTCCCGGTTAGGAACGTACTTTATCACTTCCAGCTGCTTGCCGCCGGCGCACAGGTAGTCGTGGCCGTTCATGCAGGCCGCCCCGTAAGGAGAGCCGCAGACGGCCTGCTTGGGGTATTTGCAGAGCAGCTTGACCCCGGACGGGTTGGTGATGACCGTGAGCGTGACCACGTTCCACACCTGCGTGCGGACCACGTCCATTTTCAGGTCCTTAAGGTTGAGGAATTTTGATACCGCCGGGGTATCAAATCCGATATAGCCCCTGACGGCCTTGATTATGTCCGGCTTCAGCGTGTTCTCGTCCCAGGACACCCAGTCCGCGTTCAGGTGCGATTCCAGCTGCCAGCGGCGGGCCGCATAATAGGAGGCTATCTCCATCTTCTGCACCAGCACCAGCAGCGCGAAGATCTTGGCGGTAATGAAGACGATGATGAGAAAGATCGGGAACAGCAGCACCACCTCGGTCATGGCCTGGCCGGGACGGCCGGCCATCAGGCAGGAGGCCGCCCTGCCTATACGCCCTGAGATGGTCTTCAGCGCCTTCGTCATAAAGTCACGGATAAAGCCTGGTCTGGTACTTTGGGGTAGGGTTGGGCCAGACGCAGTTGTTCTGCCCCCCGGAGTTCGGCCAGTTGCCCTGCAGGTTCGGGCACTGCGTGGCTATCCTCGCGTGCACGCAGGGCCGCCCGGTCTCCTTGCACTTGGCTATGCCCTTGAAATCCACCTTGAAATAGTTGGCGGGCGCGTCCCAACCCTGGTAGACGTCCAGCCCGTCGCCGAGGGTCCTCAGGGCGCCCGGCGTCACGCTGGCCAGCTGGAACAGGCCGTCCGGCGGGTACTTGGAAAGCATGTTAATGTTGGGATCGCCCAGGTCCGGCATGCCCAGGGACTGGCCGAAGTCGTACGGGCTGCTGGGGTTGTGGAAGCGGCCCACGAAGACCAGCTTGCTGATATAGTGCATCAGGAAACTGGAACCTTTGACGAGGCGGTTATAGGCGAAACCGTTGGGGCTGAAGACGCCGTCGTTGCCGCAGGCCTGGGCCATAGAAGGCTCGCAGGCGTTGGAGTTCAGGTAATAGGATTTGCGGAAGAAGTTGAAGTTCTCGGTCAGGCGGTCGAATACCGTCCACTGGGACTTCTCCACGGTGCCCAGCAGGCTGTAGACCTGCGCGTAGAACTTGAAGTAGCCGCCGGACGAGGTGTACGGCACCAGTATCTGCACGCCCTGCCGGTAGGTGACCAGCTGGAAGGTGTCGGCGTCGGTGGGCGGCTTGCTGTCGCTCCGGATGCCGGAGGCCTGCGTGATGGACGGCGTGTTCTTGTTCACGTCCGGCCTGGCCGGCTCGTAGAACGCTATCTCCCACTGCTTCTTGTCGTCCAGCGAAGGCGGGTCCTGGCCGGAGACGTCCCCCTTGTACTTGGGGAAGGCGCCGGCCTGGTACATCATGTCGTAGGCGCAGATGGTATGGCCCTCCGGGTCCTTGGCGTAATGCAGCGGCTCGTTGGCCCCGTCCGGGCCGGGACACTCGTAGGCTTCCTTGAAGATGCGGTAAGGGAAGGCGCCGTTCACGTAGGCCGTCCTGTTGAGCAGGTTGGTGTAGTCGCTCATCTGGATGAAGGCGGCCGAGTCCACCGCGAACTGCTGGCGGATCTTCTCGCGGGAGACCTTGGTGGTCTCGAACAGCAGGTAGACGAACAGCATCAGCGACGGGATGATGAACAGCGACGGGATGAGTATCTGGCCGCGGCGGGACGCGAAGAAGCCCGGGAGGCTGCCTCGCCTTCCCACGCGGCTCTCGTTCCCGGCAATTCCAGCTTCCATAGCCCTTTCGTACCCGGCCCGCCCCTATTTGGGCTGGCCCGCGCCTATGATCATCCCCACTATGGTGAAGATGCCACCGAGTATGCGCCTGTGGAACAGGACGGCCATCATCGCCGCCACCCCGGCCACTATGGCCAGCAGCAGCAGATACTCTATAGTGGTCTGGCCCGCCCTGCGCGCCGGCAGCCCGGCGATGACCGGAGGAATGCGGTAAAACGCCAGCTCGGCGCGGCGCAACAAACGCCGCGGCAACCCTGGCAGGTCTGCCGATATGATCCTCATTCTCTCCCAGCCTTCACGCCGGCCTGCTGTATGTTATACCACCAAAAACAGGCGGCTTCAAGTGCCTTTTAAGTATACAAAGCCGATGTTTCTATATTATTAACGCGCGCCGGGACGCAAAGCGGCCGGCCCCCGGGGGAAGCCGGCCGCCGCGCGGACGCGTTCTGCGGCCGCTAGCGGTTGTCTTCGGGCGAGATCAGGCCCTTCTCTATGGCCTTGACCACCGCCTCGGTGCGGTTGTTGACGCCGAGCTTCTGGAAGATGCTGTTCAGGTGGTTCTTCACCGTCTTCACGGAGCAGTTGAGCTCCGCCGCGATCTCCTTGTTGCTCTTGCCCTTGCCGAGCAGCGCCATCACCTTTATCTCGGTGGCGGTCAGGCTGTCCGGGGCGCTGTCGTAGCCGGGGGTGCCCATCTGGCGCAGGCCCTGGATCAGCTTGCCCATGATCGGCTGCGGGATCATCACGCCCTCGCTGGTGAAGGTCTTCAGAGCGTGCACGAGCTCGCTGGCCGGGAGCATCTTGGACAGGTAGCCGTTGGCGCCCGCCTGGATGGCCTCGGTGATGTGCGCCTCGTCCTCGTAGGAGGAGAGGATCAGCACGTTGGTGGAGGGGCATTCCTTGCGGATGACCCTGGTGGCCGACACGCCGTCCATCTGAGGGAGCTTGATGTCCATCAGGATGACGTCGGGCTTTATCTTCTTGGCGAGCGCGACGGCCTCCGGGCCGGTGGACGCCTCGCCCACCACCTCTATGCCCTTCTCGTCCTCGAGCAGGTCCTTGATGCCCTCGCGGAAGAGGGTCTGGTCATCGGCTATCAGCACTGTCACGTTCTTCTTGGCTACGGCCATAATGCGCTCCTTGTCTGCTGCTGGTATTTACTTGTGCCCCCCGCCCTGCTGACCCTGCTTCTGCGCGTCCGCCGGGGGCGGCTCCTTGGCGAACGGTATCACGAACTTGAAGGCCGAGCCCTTGCCCACGCCCTCGCTCTCCACTATGATGCGGCCGTCGTGGCTCTGCACGATCTCCTTGGAGATCGACAGGCCGAGGCCGAGCCGGCCGTGCGGCGACTTGCCGCCGGCGGGCTGGTAAAAGCTCTGTCCGAGCCTGGGCAGGACCTCGGGGTCTATGCCCTCGCCGTTGTCCCTGACGGTCACGCAGACCAGGTCCGCGTCCTTCTCGTACGGGCCCACCTGCACGGTGATCCTGCCGCCGCGCTGGGTGTGGCGGATGGCGTTCTCGAGCAGGTTCATCAGCACCTGGCCGATGCGGCGCTTGTCGGCGCAGACCATCTTCAGGCCTGGCTGGAACTCGGTGGCTATCTCTATGTTCTTCTGCTGCGCGCGGGCCTTGGGCCCGACGACCATCTCCTCCACCATCTTGTCCATCTCGAAATAGTTCTTCTCCAGGCGGAACTTGCCCTGCTCGATGGACGCCCAGTCCACGAGGTCGCCTATCAGGCGCGAGATCTGCGTGATGCTGGCGCTGATGAAGTCCATCTTCTTCTTCTGGTCGTTGTTGGGGCTGATCGTGGCGGCCAGCATCTCGAAGCTGATCTGCAGCGTCATCAGCGCGTTCGACAGGTCGTGCGAGGCCATCGACATGAACTTCGACTTCATGCCGTTGAGGCGGTCGAGCTCCTCGTTGTTGTTCTTCAGCATGTCGATCAGGCGGCGGTTCTCCTGCTCGAGGTACAGCTTCTCCTCGGCCTTCTTGATCGCGCGGCGCAGGTAGTTGAAATCGACGGGCTTGATCAGGAAGTCGTAGACGGACTCCTGTATGGCCTTCACCGCCGTGTCGAGGGACGCGTGCGCGGTCATCATCAGGATCTGGCTGTCGGTGTTGAGCTTGCGGATGTCCTTGATGACCTCTATGCCGGTCTTGTCGGTCAGGTTGAAGTCCATCAGGATGACGTGGAAGAAATCGGAGACCACCATCTTCATCGCGTCGGCGCCGGAGCCGGCCTCGAAGACCTTGTAGCCTTCCATCTCCAGCAGGTCGCGCAGCGTCTCGCGCAAATGCGCGTCGTCGTCAACGATGAGTATCTTGCTGTCCATGCCTGTAGGCGCGCCGGGGCCTCCCGGTGCGCCATCCACATTTATATTAATTTATAGGCGCGAACACAAGGGAAAAGA
>JAJZOZ010000181.1 GCA_021811405.1 bacterium
CCTTTGCCGGGCTCCTTGGTGGTGAAGAAAGGCTCGAAGGCCTGCCGGGCCGTCTCCGGGGGCATCCCCTGCCCGTCGTCCTTCACTTCCAGGAAGACGTACTTGCCCGGCGCGGGGGTGATGGGCATGGCTTCGCCGCCCGTGAACTCCTGCAGGCCGGTGCTCACCGAGATCCGCCCGCCCTGCGGCATCGCGTCGCGGGCGTTCAGGACCAGGTTCATGACCAGCTGCGAGATCTGCCCGACGCCGGCGCGGACGGCCGGCAGCCCGGGCGGCAGGCCGGTCTCCAGCCGGATCCCGGCGCCCAGCAGGCGCTTCAGCATGCGGCAGGCGTCATCCACGTCGTGGTTGAGGTCCACTTCGCCGGGATTCTCCGGCTCCTTGCGGCCGATGGTGGATAGCTGGTGCGTCAGGGCCGCGCCGCGCTCGGTCTCGTGCATGATCTCCTCCAGGTCTCCGCGCCCGGGAGAATCCGCCGGCAGCGTGCGCATCAGGAACTCGGCGTACCCGCTTATGGCCACCAGGATATTGTTGAAGTCGTGGGCTATGCCGCCGGCCAGCTGCCCGAGGGCCTCCATCTTCTGGGCCCGCTGCAGCTCCTGCTGGAGCTTCTGGCTGTTCCTCTCCGCGTCCATGCGCTGGGCTATCTCCATCGAAAGCCCGATGTTGACCCTCTTCAGCTCGGCGGTGCGCTCGGCCACCCGCTTCTCCAGCTCGTCGTTGAAGGCCCGGAGTTCCGACATGCGCCGGCGGCGCCGGGAGATGTCGCGGCAGAGGGACAGGATATGGCTGACGCCGTCCCGGCTGATGACCGTGGCGTTTATCTCTACCGGGGTCAGGGCGCCGTCCCGCCCCAGGTATTCGACCTCGAAATTGTGTATGTAGCCGTCCCGGGCGCATTTGGCCACCGCGGCGGCGTTGCGCTCCCGCTCGTGCGGGGCCGTCCAGTCCAGCACGCTGCGGCCCATGATCTGCTTCAGGTCCGAGAAGCCCGCCAGGCGCACATATTCCCTGTTGGCGTCCACCACGCGGCCCTGGCCGTCGATGACCACGTAGCCGGTGCGCGTGGTCTCCACCAGCGCGCGGTAAAGGGATTCTCGCTCGCGCAGCGCGCGCTCCGACTCCACCCGCCCGGTAATGTCGTCGAGGATCGAAACGACTTTTCTGTCCGGGGTGACCACGCCGGTGATGAAGACGTTCTTCACCAGGCCGCCGCGGCAGCGCACCCGCACTTCGGCGCCCGGCATGGCCTGGCCGGTGCGCATGGAGCTCTCCACCCACTGCCCCCACATCTCCAGCAGTTCCGCGCGGTACTGCGGGTCCGGGTAGGCCAGCTGGGTCCACTTCTCGAGGGTCGGCATCTCCTCGAGCGGGTAGCCGTAGGTCTCGACGAACTTGCGGTTCGTGAACTCCACTTTCCCGTCCAGCGTGTGAACGGCTATGGAGATAGGCGCCTGCTCCAGTATGGTCCTGAGCGTCTTCTCTCCGGAGAGAAGACGCGCTTCGTATTCCTTCCTGGCGGTAATGTCCTCGTTGATGCTGATGATCTTGTCGTCCGGGGTCATCACCGATGAGGTGACCACGGTCCTGTAGGCGCCGTCCTTGCAGCGCACCCTGAATTCCCTGGGCGGCAGCTCCCCGCCGGTCCTGCGGGAGAATTCCCGGGCTTGCAGCCAGTACTCCGTCACCTCCCGCCGGTATTTCTCGTCCGGATAGACTTCCCGGCCAAGGGTTTCCAGGTCCGGGATATCGTCCCGCGTGTAGCCGAAGACCTGGGTGAACCTGCGGTTGAGCAGTTCCAACCTTCCGCTCCCATCGCTTATCGCCATGGGTATAGGCGCCTGCTCTATCACGCGGACCAGCGCCTCCTGGGCCCGGACCCTCTCCGAGATGTCCTCGAACATCACGAAGACCTTGCCCGCGGCGACCACGCCGTAGATGAAGCAGGTCTTGACCGCGCCGTCCTTGCAGGTCACGCGGTACTGGCTGCCGGATATCTCGCCGTTGCGCTTTATCCCGTCCATCACCCGGCCCATCCAGTCTGCGATGACCTCCGCGCGGTACTTCTCATCCGGGTAGGCTTTCACCCACCAGTCCGCCATCGTCGGGATCTCTGAATTGGGGTAGCCGAAGGTCTCCTCGGCGCGGCGGTTTATGTACTCTATCCTCTCGTCCATCCCCACGATGGCCATGGAGATGGGCGCCTTGTCGATGATGCGGCGCAGCAGGTGCTCGCTGGCCCGCAGGGAGGTCTCGGTCTCTTTCAGGGCGGAAATATCGGAAGCGGAGGTGTAGAGCAGGCCGCGTTCCTTGTCGACGGAACCGGCGATGAGGAACCACTTGTAGGAGCCGTCCTTGCAGCGGACGCGCAGCTGCGCCGTGGCCGGCTCCCCGGTCATCGCCCTCTTCTGCCCGGCCCAGGCTTCCTCGATATCCTCGGGGTGTATGAAGTCCGCCCACGGCCGGCCGGCCAGTTCCCCGCGGCTGAAGCCTGTGGAGGTCTCCCAGGCGCGGTTGAGCTCCAGGATGCGCCCGTCGAAATCTACGAAGCACACCATGGCCGGCACGTTCCAGAAAAAGGTCCTGTATTTATCCTGTTCCCCGTCCATATTGCCCTCATCCGCAATATACCATAATTGGCGCCCCGGCGGGTATGACGTATGCCAGTCCACGGCCACATTGCTATAATTTAGCCATGAAGCATCTCCTGCTGGCGGCCCTGCTGGGCGCGCCCTGCGCCGCGGCCGCACTGGCCTCCACCGAGAAGAGGGTTACGAGCCTCGAGAAGCGCATGACCAAGGTGGAGAAGCGGGTCACAGTGCTCGAGACGGGCGGGCCCGCCCGGGAAGCCGCTAAGGCGGAAGACCGCCGGCCGGCCGAGCCGATAGGAGCGACTTTCCTGCGCAAGAAGCAGGTGGTAGGGCAGGAGCGCGCCGGAATAAGGCTGTACGTGCGCTTCGAGAACCTCGGCGGGCGCAGGCTGCTGGCGTTCAACGGCGTGCTGGTGTTCCGCGACGAGGACGGGTCCCTCATCTGGAGCAAGCCTTACGGCCACAGCGAACCCCTGGCGCCGGGTGAGAAGGTGGAAGTGTCGGTGGGTGTCCTGACGAACGAGCCGAAACCCTACCTGAAGTTCGTCCGGGCGAAGAAGATCACGGTGACCCTGGAGAAACAGGAAGCCTACGGGGCGGAGTGACCGGCGGCGGGTTTCAGGCCGGGGAATTTCACGAACAGTGCGGGGGTTATCTTCAGCCGGTACCAGTTGGCGGCGCCCGTCCGGCAGTCCCGGCCTTTCTTGCAGACCTTCTCGAAGCCGAAGCGCAGGTGGCAGCAGGTGGTGACCAGGTTGCCGTCCTCGCAGGAATACCAGACCTCTTTCGCCCCCCTGCCGGCCGCGTAGCGTATGCGGGCGGCGGTAAGCGCCTTGGCTATCCCCTTTTCCCTGAACTCCGGCTTGACCCTCAGGCCGTCCATTATCCAGCGGCCGTCCTCGTAATAGACCACGCTGTGGCCGGCTATCTCCTCGCCGGCGTAGGCGGCGAAGAAGGCGTGGTTCAGCCCGGCCACGTCCTTGAGCTCGCAGTCGGCGTAGAAGGCCGCGTAGCGCGTCTTCCATTCGCCGGACTCGCGGGTGATCTTGCGTATGGTGATGCCGGCCGGGGCTTTCATGGCTATATTATACCGATAAAGGGGCAGGCCGGGCATCAGCCTAAAGCCCCAGCCCGGGCTGGGCCGAAAGACGCGCGGGACGGGGCCGAAGGCCTCTGACGCCCCTTCGCCTTAAGCGGTAAACTGTTTACAAGATAATCGGCGGAGGTCAGCCAGAAGATGAAAATAGCGATACAGGTCTTTCTTTCCCTCTTCCTCTCGGTCCCGTCCTTTTCGGCGCCCCTTGTAAATCCCCCGGACTTCTCCGGGCCCGCCGTGGAGCGCCCCGCCGCGCCGGACGTGCCCGCGCCGGGTTATTCCGGCCCTTCTTACGGTCCTTACGACCTCTCCGGCCTGCCCGCCTACGTCTTCACCGAGGAGGAAAGCCTCTCCGCCCCGCTGGTGAAGGCCATAGACCGCGCCGGCCGCACGCTGGACGTGGCGCTCTACAACCTGCAGATAGACGAGGCCGCGGCGGCCCTCGCGCGGGCGAAAGCGCGCGGGGTGAAGGTGCGGGTCATCTTCGACTACGCGCACGTCTTCCCCAAGGCCGGCCCGCAGGTGCAGGCCGTGATCGACTCCGGCGTAGAGACCCGCGTGATGAAGGGGCGCGGCAGCCTGGGGACGATGCACTGCAAGTTCGCCATCTTCGACCGCTCGCTGCTCGAGACCGGCTCGGCCAACTGGAGCGGCTTCGCCCAGGATTACAGCTACGAGAACATCCTGTTCACCGCCTCCCGCGAGCTCGTAGGCGGCTACCAGCGGGACTTCGACTGGCTTTGGGGCCAGTCCCGCCCGGTCTCGGACCCCGCCGCCTCCGCGGCCGCGTATACCCCGCCCCCGGCCGACCC
>JAJZOZ010000182.1 GCA_021811405.1 bacterium
AGGCCGCCGGGCAGGCCCAGGTCGTCGCCGGAAAGGGTTATGCCCTGGCCCAGCGTGAAGTCCTGGCGGCCGAACGTCGCGGTGACGTTGGGCTTTACGAACTTGTAGATCTTCACGTAGGCGTTGCGCACGTAGGGGGTGCCGTCGGCGTGCGGCAGGCGCGCGGCCGCGTCGGCGAACTGCGGCGCGGAAACCGTGTTGGAGGACGCTCCCTGGCCCACGCTCTGCAGCACTATGCCCACGTCCATCGACGAGGACAGCGTCTTCTCCAGGCGTATGCCCTTGATGACGAAGCCGAGCGTGGCGTTCTCGGAGAAAAGGGGCTGGGACGTCGCGGAGGCGCCGTAGGGCAGGTGGGCGTAGTTGGCGGCCTTCAGCTCCACCTCGGAGGAGAGGTCCAGCTTGGTGGCGCCGGCCAGCGCCGGGAGCGAAAGCAGCAGGGCCGCGGCGTACAGGCCCGGCCTCAGCGTCGCTCTCCCGCGTGAACGTTCAGGCATCGTGATAAATTATAACAAAAAGAAAGGGCGGCCTTTCTGTCGGAGAGGCGCCTGCCTTAAAGCGAAGGACCCCGCGCCGGAATTCGGCGCGGGGTCCGGGTCGAAGTTCCAAGGTTTCAGCTCAGAACTTGTAGTCGAGCTTCAGCCCGACGTTCACGAAGTTGCTGTCCAGGTCGCCGCCGACCGAATGGTAGCGGAGGTCCAGCCCGCCGGTCCAGTTCTTGTTGAGCTCGTAGGCGGCGCCGCCGCCGAGGTTGATGCCGAAGTCGGTGCCGGAGTCCGAGGCCACTAGGTTCCCCAGCTTGGCCGAGGACCAGTGGTAAAGGCCGAGGCCGACCAGGCCGTAATAGGTTATCTTGTCCCGGGTTATGAAGTACTTGGCCGTGGGACCGATGTTGAACACCTTCACGTTGTAGTTGCTGTCCACGGCCTTCACGGCGCCCTTGGCGTCGTAGCTGAAGCCGTAGCCCATTTCGAGGCCCACTTTTATGTTGTCCTTAAGCAGGTACTCGCCGGACACTCCGAGGCCCAGGGAGCTGCTTACCGCGTCGCCCATATCGCCCTGCGGCATCGAGTCGAACAGCATCGCGCCGTACGTCATCTTGTTCTGGTCGAACGTAAAGGCCGAAGCGCTCGCCGCGGAGCCGACCGCCAACAGTGCCGCTATCGCCATTGCTTTCTTCATCAATTTATTCCTCCAGTCTGTCGCCGGCCCCGTTTCGGGGTCTTTGCCCGCCCGTCCGGGAGTTCCCTCCCGGCGGGCAAGGCCTGTGCCCCTTATCCTGGCCGACGGCTTTTCGGGAGAAGCGCCGTGTAACCCGGCACTCCGCTGCCCCGCTCCCGGGGTTTGCGGCCCCGCCATATGCTGGCGGGTCTCCTTTACAGAGCAGGTAAATTATGGCAGATACTTAGTTTAATGTCAATTGTTTGGCTTAATCTCGTCTCAGACGTGGCATATGCCAATTATGTGACATATGTCAAAAAAGGACCGGCACTAATATCAATGGTCCGGCGGGGCGACAAAAAACCGGCGCGGGGCCGGTTTCTTGTCGCGTGCGCGCGTTTTTAAATCTCTATTTCTTCTGCGGCGCGGCAGGCGGCTGCAGCCTGGCCTTGGCTTCCATGGCCCACGGCGTGTCGGGGTAGAGCAGCGAGATCTTCTCGTAGGATCCGCGGGCGAGGTCCTTGGCGCCGGCCATTTCCTGCGTGCGGGCCAGCGAGGAGTGCACCTCGGGCGCCAGGAAACTTTCGGGGAACTTGGAGAGGAAATCCGAGTACTGCGCCTGCGCTCCGGGCAGGTCGCCGTCGGCCTCTTTCGATTTGCCGAGGCTGTAGATGGCGAAGGGGGCCAGGGTCTTGTCGGAAGCGATCTTCGAGTATTCGGCCTCGGCGTCCTTGTACTTGCCCTGCGCGAAGAGTATGTCCCCGCGGGTCATGACGGCGTAAGCGGCGGCCGCGGTGCCGGCGAAGGAGGCCTCGACGCTCTCCAGCTGCTTCTGGGCCTCGGCCGCGTTGCCGCCGAAACCGGTCTGCTGGGCGATGAAGAGCGCCTTCCAGGCGGAGTCCCTGGTGTCCCGGTAATGCATGAAGAAGTAGACGGCGAAGACGCCGGCGGCGAGCAGTATGACCACGGAGCCGATGAACGTCTCCCTGTTCTTCTTTATCCACTCGAGGGCCCTGTCGAACCTGCCGGGGCCGGCGTGCTCCAGGTTGCCGCCGGCTATCCAAGTTGAGTCTGGCATATCTTGCGTCGCTCCTTTAGATCCACTGCCCTCTAGAGGAATCGAACCTCTATTTAGAGTTTAGGAAACTCCCGTTCTATCCGTTGAACTAAGAGGGCGAAAACGAACTAATATTTTATCAAAGAATGAATGCTGCGGCCAGCGAGCTTCTCGCGGCCCTTCAGGAACTCCAGCTCTATCAGCATGGCAATCCCCGCGACCTTGCCGCCCAGTTTGTCCACCATCTCGCAGACCGCGGCGGCGGTCCCGCCGGTGGCCAGCACGTCGTCCACCACCAGCACCTTCTCGCCGGGCTTCACCGCGTCCTCGTGCATCTCGAGGGTGTCGGTGCCGTATTCCAGCGCGTAGGTGGCCGAGACCTTCTTGTAGGGCAGCTTCCCCTTCTTGCGCACCGGCACCAGGCCGGCGCCCAGTTCGGCGGCTATCGGGGCGGCCAGCAGGAAGCCCCTGGCCTCTATGCCCAGCACCTTGGTGATCCCGGAGTCCCTGTAAGCGTCGGCGAAAGCCTTCACCAGGCCGGTGAAGGCGGCGTGGTCGGCCAGCAGCGGCGTTATGTCCTTGAAGACGATGCCGGGCTTCGGGAAGTCCGGCACGTCCCTGATCATCGACTTGGCTTTAGAGGCGACCGCCTCGGGCAGGGCCTGTGTCATCTTGGCACCTTCTTATTTGCCGCCGTTCTTCTTGCGCGGCACGTAGGGTTTGGTCGGGATCGAGTCCCCGAGTATGTCCGTCTTCGGCTTGGGCTGCTGCCAGCCCGGCTGGAGGTTCGCGTGGTCGGGGCGGCGGCCCAGCTCTATCAGGCCCATCTTCGCCGCCACGCGGCGCAGCCGCAGCAGCGCGCGCTCCTCTATCTGGCGCACGCGCTCGCGGGAAAGCCCCAGCTTCTTGCCGATGTCGTTGAGCGTCATCGGGGTCTGGCCCGTGAGGCCGTAGCGGTACTCCACTATCATGCGCTCGCGCTCGCCGATCTCCACCAGGGCGTCCTTCAGCTCGTCGTGCAGGCGCAGTATCGAGATCAGGTTGTCCGGGGTGGAGGAGTCGGCGTCCTTCAGCGTGTCGCCTACCGTGTCGTCCATCCCCTCGCTCGAGGAGAGCGGGGTCTCTATGGACGAAAGGCCGGTCACTATCTCGCTGGCGTTCAGGGCCGTGCGCACCTGGTTGGCGTTCCAGTGCATGTGCTTGGCCATCTCGGCCATCGTCGGGTCGCGGCCCAGCTTGCCGTGCATCGCGTCCCACTGCTTGAGCCACTTGCGCAGCGCGGTCCACGCGTGCGGGGGTATGCGGATGGTCTTGGAGTTCTCCTCCACCGAGCGGCGCACGTACTGCTCTATCCAGTACGAAGCGTACGTGGAGAAGCGGTACCCCTTCTTCGGGTCGAACTTGTCTATCGCGTGCAGCAGGCCGAGGTTGCCCTCCTCGACGAGGTCCATCAGGTCGGCGCCCTGGTACAGGAAGCGCTTGGCGATCGGGATGACCAGCTTGAGGTTGAGCTCCATGATGCGTTCTTTGGCGCGGCGGTCGCCGCGCTTGACGCGCTTCCACAGTTCGTGCGACTCCTCGCGCGAGATCTTGTGGTCTATCTGGCTGATCCTGCGGATGTACTGGTTCGTCGAGTCGATGTTGATGTCGCTCAGTTTTTCCTTGGGGGCGGACTTCTCCTTTTCCGCCTCCGCGGGAGATTCCTTCTCCTGCTCCTGCTCGTCTTTTTCTTCAGCCATTATCGCCCCTTGTCAGACCGTGGGTTTGATGTGAAAGTCCTTTTCCGCGGCTTCCTGGTCCAGCATCTCCTGGGTCTCCGCGCGGTCCACGCGCGCCATCGGGTGTCCGTTCTTCAGCGACTTGACGAACGCGTCGAGCGCGGGAACGCTTCCCTGCGCCTCCCCCTCCACCGCGCCGTCCAGGGTGTTGCGCACCCAGCCGGTAACGCCGCAGCCGGCCGCGGCTTCCTTGACGAACCAGCGGAAGCCGACGCCCTGCACCATGCCGAAGACCCTGAAGCTTAAACGCATATGATCACTGTGCCGCCGGATAAATGATACTTTAAAAATAAGCCCGCTAGCAAGGCGCTATTGACAGCGCAACCGGCCAAAGGAAAGGCCCGCCTTTCGGCGGGCCCGGTACGGCTGAAAAAGGGATCGGGGTGGTGAGATTTGAACTCACGATCTCTCGCACCCGAAGCGAGCGCTCTAGCCAGCTGAGCCACACCCCGATAATACTTCCCGCTTCGGTAACGCTGCCGGAATATGATACCAG
>JAJZOZ010000026.1 GCA_021811405.1 bacterium
ATAACGCAGAGCTGCAGCGCCACGGTCAGCGCTACCGCGCCCAGCAGCGCGCCGTTGGTAAGCGGGCCCAGCTCCCAAAGCGTCCTCTTCTCGGACCTTATGGCCAGGGCCTGGCCTAGCTGGCTGAGGCAGAGCACCGTGAAGACCATGGTCCGCCAGCGCTCCCTGCCGGCGGCTATTCCCCAGTACTGGGTGCCCAGGCATACAGCGGCCATCAGCAGGCCGGCCCATACTATCTGTGCGCCCATGCCCCCGGAGAAAAGGCTTTCCCCGGGCGGGCGGGGGGGGCGCCGCATCACGTCGGGTTCGGCGGGCTCCGAGGTCATGGCCAGGCCGGGCAGGCCGTCCGTGACCAGGTTGATCCAGAGTATCTGTATCGGCAGCAGCGGTATCGGCAGCCCTAGGAACGGGGCCAGGGATATGGTCCAGATCTCGGCCGAGTTGCAGGTGAGGATGTAGCGGATGAACCTGCGTATGTTCCCGTAGATGCGGCGCCCCTCGCGCACCGCGCGCACGATGGTGGCGAAGTTGTCGTCCAGCAGTACCATGTGCGCGGCTTCCTTCGAAACGTCGGTGCCGGAGATGCCCATGGCCACGCCGATGTCGGCGCGCTTGAGGGCGGGGGCGTCGTTCACCCCGTCCCCGGTCATCGCGGCGTACTGGCCCTTCCGCTGCAGGGCTTTCAGGACCCTGAGCTTCTGTTCCGGAGCTGCGCGCGCGTAGACGCGGACGCTTTCCACTTTCGCGAGCAGCTCCTCTTCCGTCATCGCGTCGAGTTCCCGGCCGGTCAGCATGAAGCCGGAACCCGGCGGGGCGATGCCCAGCCTGACGGCGATGCTGAGCGCCGTAACGGGGTGGTCCCCGGTTATCATCACCGGGACGATGCCAGCGGCCGCGCATTCGGCCACAGCGGCCTTGGCCTCCTCCCGCGGCGGGTCCTCCAGGCCTACCAGGCCGATGAAAGTGAGGCCGCGCTCGACCGTATCGGGCGAGGGGGCGGGCGGGACGGAGTCCCATTGCCTGAAGGCGAAGCCCAGCACCCGCAGCCCCCCGGAGGCCATCACCTCCGCCGCGCGCCTGGTCTCCTCCTTCCCGCCGTCCATTCCCAGCACGAAGTCCGAGGAGTCGAGCAGGCTCTCGGCGGCCCCCTTGGTGACGGAGAAGAAGGGCGAAGCACCGGCGAGCGGGCCGGAGTGGAAAGTGGTCATGGCTTTCCGCCCCGAGTCGAACGGCAGTTCGGCGGCTCTCGGGTAGCGGCGGTCCAGCTCTCTCTTCGCCAGCCCGCTCTTCTCGGCCAGTACGCAGAGAGCCGTCTCTGTGGGGTCGCCCGTCCACCCGCCGGCCGCGGGCCGGGAGTCGTTATTAAGGGCCGCGGCGGTCAGCAGGGCTGCCCAGTGCTCCCTCAGTGCTGCGGGGACAGGCCCGCCGGGCGGCAGCATCTCCCCGCCCAGGAAGACCTGCGCGGCTGCCATGCGGTTCTGCGTGAGCGTGCCTGTCTTGTCCGAGCAGATATAGGTGACCGAGCCCAGAGTCTCCACGGCGGGCAGGCGCCGTATCAGCGCCTGCTTGCGCACCATCTTGGCGGCGCCCAGGGCCAGCGCTATGCTCATGACGGCCGGCAGGGCCTCCGGTATGGCGGCCACGGCCAGCGACACCGCGGTCAGGAACATGAGGCCCGGGGCCTCCCCGCGCAGCAGCCCGGCGGCGAAGACCGCCGCGCAGATCCCCAGTATCGCCCAGGCCAGCTTCTTTCCGAAAGCCGCCATGCGCCGCTGCAACGGGGTGGCCACCTCCTCTTCCTCCTGCAGCAGGCCGGCGATGCGGCCCAGCTCGGTCGCCATTCCGGTGGCGGTAACTACGCCGCTGCCGCGCCCGTACGTGACAGTTGTGCCGCTGTAGGCCATGTTGCGCCTGTCGCCGAGCGGCAGGCCGGACTCCGGCAGGACGTCGGCCGTCTTTTCCACCGGGACGGACTCTCCGGTGAGCGCCGCCTCGTCGGTCTTGAGGGCCGCGCATTCTGTGACGCGCAGGTCGGCAGGCACTATCGCCCCGGCCTCCAGCAGCACCAGGTCGCCCGGGACCAGTCCGGCGGCCGGGACAGCGGAGGAAAGGCCGTCCCTGATGACCGAGGCCGTCGGGGCTGCCATCTTTTTAAGGGCGTCCATCGCCTTCTGGGCGCGGTATTCCTGGGCGAACCCCATGGCCGCGTTAAGCAGCACGATGGCCAGTATGATGGCGCCGTCCAGGAACTCGCCGATCAGCCCCGAGGCCAGGGCCGCCCCTATCAGTACCAGTATCATGAAGTCCCGGAACTGGCCCAGGAACAGCGAGAGGGGGGAGCGCCCGGGCTTCTCCTTCAGGGCGTTGGGGCCGTACTCGGCCAGGCGCGCGGCGGCCTCCCCGGCGGAGAGGCCGGAAGCCGAGGTGCCGAGCCTGGACAAGAGCCCGGGAATATCCAGCTGGTGCCAATCTGCGGTATCCGGCCGTGCCGGCATTTTACCCCCCAGGGGGATTATAGGAGTTATGGCACGGGAAAAAAAGCCCGGGGCGCGGACGCCTCAGGCCGCGTCCTGCGGGCTGGGTTTGATAGCCACCGACAGGAAGATGGACCCGGCCAATATCCCGATGACCACGCAGAGCGAGAGCAGGGCGGGGATGTGAACGTAGGCGGAGAGCAGCATCTTCGTGCCCACGTAGAAAAGTATCACGGAAATGCCTATTTTAAGGAAGCGGAAAAGGTCTATTATCGAGGAGAGCAGGAAGTAAAGAGAGCGCAGGCCCACCACCGCGAAGACGTTGGAGGTGTAGACAATGAACTTGTCGCGCGAGACCGCCAGCACGGCCGGGATGGAGTCCACGGCGAAGATCAGGTCCGAGGTCTCCACCACCACCAGGGTGGCGAACATGGCCGTGGCGTGCCAGCGGCCGCGCTTGACGAAGAAGCTGCCGTCGGCGACGTCCTTTTCCACCGGAACTATCTTCGAGAGCAGCCGCAGCACGGGATTCTTCCCGGGGTCCATCTCGCCGTCCTTCTGCAGCAGCATCTTCACCGCCGTGAAGATCAGTACCGCGCCGAAGACGTAGATGATCCAGGTGAAGCTGTTGATGAGCTTTACTCCGGTGAAGATCAGCACCAGGCGCATCGCCACCGCCCCGAGTATGCCCCAGGTCAGGATCTTCGGCTGGTATTTCCTCGGGATGCCGAAATAGGCGAAGATCAGGATGAAGACGAACATGTTGTCCATCGAGAGGGAGTATTCGATGACGTAACCGGTGAAGAACTCCACCATCTTCGTGAAGCCCAGCATGTGCCCGGTCAGGAAGCCGAAGAGCGAGGCGACCAGCACCCAGAAGGCGCAGAGCAGCAGCGCTTCCTTGCGGGTTATCTCGTGGACCCGGCCGGCGGAGAGCTTGATGTCGGCCGCGAAGAGGGCGGCGGCGGTTACGGCAAAGACCAGCCACATTATAGTCAGAGGTGCCATGCAGGCACAATTATATAATATCGCGGCCCGGATTGCCCCGTGTCCTTGAACCGGCCTGCCGAGATTGTTAGAATCTAGGCAAGAACAGTCCAGGAGGGAGACATGAGCGAAACTTTCGACATAGTGCTGCTGCTCGCGCTGCCGGCTTCCGGCAAGTCCGAGGTGAGGCGGTTTCTGGCCAACATCGAGCCGGAGCGTCTGCGGAAAGAGTTCCATATAGGCGCCAACCTGCAGCTGGACGACTTCCCGTACGTTCACATGATGCGCCGCGCCGACGACGAGCTGGCCAAGCTGGGCAAGGCGCGCATGTTCTTCAAGGCCGGCGACAGGCCTTTCATCGACGCGAAGGACTGGGGCACCCTCATCCACCTGCTCAACGAGGACTACCGCGACCTGATGAAGAAGAACGTGGTGAAGGCCGCTTCCGCCGCCGACCTGCTGATGAAGCGCATTGACAAGGCCGGGGAGAAGGCCAAGGTGGCCCCGCGCCTGGCGAAGCTGGACGCGGATACCTGGAAAAAGGTCTCGGCGGCCCTTGAGAAGGAGGCGCGCGCGATGCTGGACGAGAAGCACGCCGCCTACCCCGCTTCCTTCGACGGCAAGACCATCGTGATAGAGGCCGCCCGCGGCGGCCCGGACAAGTCCTCTTTCCCGCTGCAGGACCCGCTCGGCTACCAGTACTCGCTGCGCGAGCTCGACCCGGAGATACTGAAGAAGGCCGTAATACTCTACGTCTGGGTGACGCCCGAGGAAAGCCGCCGCAAGAACACCGCCCGCACGGACCCCAACGACCCGGGCTCCATCCTGCACCACGGCGTGCCGATGGAAGTGATGCTCAACGACTACGGCTGCGACGACATGGACTGGCTGGAGAAGAACTCAGAGGTTCCAGGAACGATAACTATCAGGCAGGCCGGCAAGGCGTTCCACCTGCCGATAGGCCGGTTCGACAACCGCGTGGATAAGACCAGCTTCCTGCGCGTCGAGAAGAAGGACTGGAACCCGAAGATGGTGGCGGACGTGACCGCCGGCATAAAGGGCGCCACTGACAAGCTGTACTCGCTGCTCACCGCGGCCCGCAAGTAAGCGCCGGAATAAGAACGGCCGCGGCTTTAAGGGCCGCGGCCGTTCTATTTTAATTAGTATTTTTGTATTATATCGCAAATCCTCCGGGCGGGAGGAAGTCTACTACAGGGGTTTGAACGATGACCAAAGAGAAAGAAGCGTGGGGCTCGCGTGTCGGTCTTGTGCTGGCCATGGCCGGCAACGCCGTCGGGCTGGGCAATTTCCTCCGTTTCCCGGCGCAGGCGGTGCAGAACGGCGGCGGGGCGTTCATAATACCTTACCTGGTCTGCTTCGTGCTGATGGGCCTGCCGCTGCTGTACGTGGAGTGGGCCATGGGCCGCCACGGGGGCAAGTCCGGCGAGCACAGCACGCCGCACATCTTCGGCGCCATGGGCGGCACCGGCTGGCGCTATTTCGGCGCGCTGGGCCTGTTCATCAGCATAGGCATCTGCTCGTACTATACCTACATAGAGGCCTGGACCATGTCCTGGGCCTGGCACAGCGCGGCCGGCCACTTCCTGGGGATGACGCAGGAGCAGGTCTCCGCTTTCTTCACCAACTATATAGCGCTCGGCACCTCCGAGCCTATCCTGATGTGGGTGGCCTGCGTGGCGCTCAACACCTGGATACTTTCCCGCGGCCTACAGGGCGGCGTGGAGCTGGCGGCCAAGATAGGCATGCCGCTGCTGCTCTTGTTCGGCGTCATCCTCGCCGTGCGCGGCGTCACGATGACCGCCGGCTACAACGGGGCGGCCTACGACGGGGTGGTCGGCCTGAACTTCCTGTGGACCCCCAGCTTCCATTCCATCTGGGACCCCGTGGTCTGGCGCAACGCCGCAGGACAGATCTTCTTCACGCTGTCGCTCGGCATGGGCAGCATACACTGCTACGCCTCCTACGTGAAGGGGAAGGACGACATAGCCCTCAACGCCATGAGCGCCGGGTGGATGAACGAGTTCGTGGAGGTGGTGCTCGGCTCGGCTATCATCATCCCGATCTCCATCGGCTACCTCGGCGTGGACAAGGTCGTGGAGATGACGAAGGGCGGCAGCGGCTTCGGAATAGGATTCATGACGCTCCCCTACCTGTTCACGCAGTGGGGGGCTTTCTTCTCGGCCGCCGCCGGGATCATGTGGTTCGGGCTGCTCTTCTTCGCCGGCATCACGTCTTCGCTGGCCATGGGCACTCCGGTGATGGCCTTCGCGGAGGACAAGTTCGGCTGGGACCGGCGCTGGGGCGCGGTGGCCTTCGGCGTGTCCGTGCTGCTGCTGGGCATACCCAGCGTGCTCTCGCAGGAGGCCTTCAACGAGTTCGACTACTGGGCCGGCACGATAGCGCTGGTGGTGCTCTCGCTGGGCGAGGTCATACTTTTCGCCTGGCTGTTCGGCATGGAGAAGGGCTGGAAGGAGATCACCGACGGCGCGGATATGACGGTCCCGCGCGCCTTCCGGTTCGTGATAAAGTACGTAACGCCGATATTCCTGCTGGTGGTCTTCGTGGGCAGCCTGCCAGAGGTCTGGACCACTATCACCAAGAAAATAACTTTCCACGTGGCGCTGGCGCGCGGGCTGATGCTGGGTCTGCTGGCCGCCCTGGCCTTGCTTGTGCGCCTGGCGGATAAAAGGAAGGTGGAGCCATGAGCGCCCGCGCTTTCATGATGCTGCTGTCGGCCGAGCTGCCGATAGCGTTCTTTACCGTCTATTTCTTCTGGAAAGTGGTAAAGACGCCCCCCAAGGCTGAGCCGGATTCCTACGCCGCCAACGACGACGTGCCGCGCTAGCATGGAAAAGAAGCTCGGTTACGGTCTGCTGGCCTGCGGCCTGGGCGTCATTTACGCCAGCGCCGTCATGGCCTGGAAGATGTTCTACGGCGGCATGCAGCCGCCGCAGGTCTTCTCGGGGGGCGCGCCGCTGGCTATTACCTTGCCTTCCGGCATGGCCTTCTCGCTGCCGCCGCAGGCCATGCATTCGGCCGACCTGTCGCTCGGCTTCCTGCTTATGTTCTTCCTGGCGGGGGTAGGCGGAAGGGTCGGTTCGCTGGGGGTGCAGCTGATCAACGGCGGAAGGCGGGAGGAGGCTAAAGCCAGCGCGAAGGAGAATAGCGGCCGGTGACGGCGCGCAACAGCGCCTGCCGGAGCATCTGCCAGCCCCAGCCCAGCGGCGCGTAGAGCTTGATAAAAGAGAAAATGTCCCGCGCTATCGCCCGCCTCTCGGCGGGCGCTTTCTTTTTCAGGGCGCCGCGGAAGTCGGCTTCATGCGGTCTGCCGAACGCTATCTTAAGAGGATTCCACTGGTCGGAGCAGCGGCGGACCTCGGACTGTATCATGCCGCGGTAGAGGGACTGCATGTCCGTCCCGCGCCGGAAGGATTCCGCCGCGGCCTCGCCGGCTATCGCCCCGGAGTGCAGCGCGCAGCTCATGCCCTCGGCTATCATGTTGAAGAAGCCGGCCGCCTGGCCGGTGATCAGCGCGTTGCCTTTGCCGAAGACGTAGCGGTTTATGAGCGAAGGCCCGAAATTGGCCGTGACTATCTCCGTATCCTCGCCCGGGCCCAGCTCCACGCCGTGCCGCTCGCGCAGGTAGCCGGTGACGCGCGCGTGGCGCGGGTCGAAGGCGTCCCCGCTCTTGAAACCCACACCGACTATCTGCCGCCCGTCGCGCGCGTGGCTCCAGGTATAGTGGCCCAGACCCGGGTGGAACCAGAAATGGAAGTAGTCCTCGTCCAGCGGGCAGGACTTTATCGCGTGGAACTTCTGCCCTACCACGAACCAGGGTATGCTCTGCGCGTAGCCTGGATACAGCGCCTTGACCACGCCGAGGCGGGGGCCGTCGGCCCCTATCACGCAGCGGGCCTCGTAGCGCAGTTCCTCGCCGTCCTTCCTGGCGGAGACCGTCACTTTCTTCCCGTCGTCCTCAAGGCCGGTGAATTCCGTGCCGGCGTGGATCTTCGCGCCGCTGCGGCGGGCCATCCAGTTGTCGCAGAACTTGCGGTACAGGTGCGGCGTGGGGCCGCCGTCGAACTCCATCGGGAGCGACGGAGCGGAGGGGAAATGGAAGACGACGCCGCGGCAGTACTGCGGGGCGTGCATAGTCTCTTCGGGCAGCGGCCCGAAGTTCTCTATCAGGAAGCGGTGCCCGCGGGGGGAGACTATGCCGCTGCAGGGCTTGTGGCGGGGCAGGGCCTGCCGCTCGAGGATTACCGCCTCGTAGCCGGCGTCGGAGAGGCGTTTGGCCGCGGCCGCCCCCGAGGGGCCGGAGCCTACCACTATGGCGTCGGCCTTTATCGTCCTCACAGCAGCTCCGAGACGTGCAGCACGGAAGCCGCGCCTGCGGCGCGCAGCGCTTGCATGTCCTCGGCCGATTCCGCCACCACCCTGGCGGGGGAGCCGGCCTTGCCCAGCAGCCAGCGTGCCTGGGCGGCGGCATCGAAGTTCCCCGGCAGGCGGCTCTTCTGCGCCAGGGTGGGACCCGCCGGCATGGCGGCGCGCTGCAGCGTGGTGCTCATGGAGCAGCCGGCGCTCTTGCGTACGGAGTCGTAGAACTTGACGAGGCGGGCCTGGTCGGCATTGAAGGCGCGCGCGTCCACCACGTAGAAGTCTCCCCGCTTGAGCGCCTTGCGGCCTCCGGCGGAAAGCACGGCCTCGCCGATGCCTATGGCCTTCACGCCGGGGAACCAGGTGCGCAGGTAGCGCAGCAGGAAACCCTCCCCGGATACGAAAGCGGCCGCACCGGCGCCGCAAGCCAGGGCCGCGGCCACCGCTTCCTTGGACGGCGCAAGGCCCGCGTCCACGTCGGCCCCCAGGGCGGAGAGGGCGTCGTCGGGGGAAACGGAGAAGCCGGCCTTCTCCAGCGCGGCGGCGGTCCTGGCCAGCAGCCGCCCCTCCGAGCGGAGCGCGGGGCCGGGGATGAAGAGCTTGAGCCCTGAAGCCGGGAACGAAGCGCTGCCGGGCGCCGCTGGCACGGCCTTGCGGCCAAGCCCGGCCCTCAGCGAGGCCGTCAGCGTCAGGGTGTCCACCCCGGAAGGACAGACCGGGGCGCAGGAGCCGCAGAGCAGGCAGGCCTCCAGCGACTCGCGTATATCCTCGGGCGCGGCGCCGGCCTGCAGGGCCTTGGCCCGCCCGGCGTTGGTCATCATCAGGTCGTGCGTCTGGGCCCAGACGGGGCAGGACAGGACGCATACCGCGCAGCCGGTGCAGCTCTCGTATCCGTTCTTCTCGTTCTTTTTCATGGTCAGAATATCACGTCGGGGTTGAGGATCATGGCCGGGTCGGCCTCGCGCTTCATGGCCAGGTGGCGGTCGACCACTTCGTCTCCGAAAACGCGGCGGATGTAGCCCTTCATCACCCCGCCGAATCGGTAGTAGCTGGTCTTCATGTCGGCGCCGATGTCGTAGATCTCGTTCTTGAAGCTCTGCAGGTAGTCCCGGCTGTACTCCTTTCCCTCGAGCATGGGCTCGAATTCGCAGCCGTAGGCGTAGCCCTCGGCGTCGGGCGGCACGCAGGACATCTCGTAACGCGGCAGGCGGCCGCGCAGTTTTATGCCCACGCAGTACAGCGTGTAGTGGTCGAAATACTTCTTGCAGACGGCGTTGCCGCGGAGTATCGCCTCCACGAACTTTTCCTCGCTGGTGGCCAGGTCCGGGATAACCATCTTCCTGCCGCCCCAGAACTTCCAGACGGCGTTGCTGAAGACCACGGTGCGGTCCACTATCCTGCCCTTCTCCATGTGGTGGGAGGGGAAGAACTCCGGCTGCATGGTGTTCTTGCGGTCCAGCAGGTAGAGCGCCTCGCGGAACTTCCAGGGCCGCAGGGCGTAGTGGGCGGCCATGCGCAGGGCGAAGCCCGCTTCCCCGTGGCCGCGCAGCTTCCGCCGCCAGTCCGCGAAGAAGGCCTTTTCCCGCTCGTCGGAGTCGAACGCCACCAGCAGGTTGATGGCCTTGTCCATTATGGTCAGGATGCCGCAGTAGTCCGCGGCGTCCGCCTTTATCAGCATCTTGAGGTCTTCCATCGCGAGCGCGAGAGAGCTGTAATAAAGGTAGTGCATCGTGATGGGTGTGAACCTGCGCACCTTCAGTTCGGCCTCGGTTATCACGCCGAACTGCCCGTAGCCCAGCAGGACGCGCTCGAAGAGTTCCGGGTTCATGTCTTCCGAGCATTCCTTTATCTCGCCGGTGGGGGTGACCACTTTCATCCATACGGCCTGGTCCGCGCTGCAGCCCAGGCGCGGCGAGTTGATGTCTATCCCGCCTACCTGCAGCGTGCCGCCGACGGAGGAGGTCATGTTGAGCGGGGCGGAGAGGTAATCCAGCCCCTCGCGGCGCAGCGCCTCGGCGAGGGAATGCCAGTAGATGCCGGCCTCCGTGCGGACCGTCATCTTGCCGGCGTCGATGGCAAGCACCTTGCTCATGCCGCGCATATCCAGCAGCAGGCCGCCGTAGGCCACGGTCTCGCCCTCGGTGGTGAGACCTCCGCCGCGCGTGGTCACCGGCACGCGGTAGCGCTGGGCGGCCTTCAGTATCTCGGAAACCTGCTCCGAGGTGCGGGCCAGCGTCACGCCGTGCGGCATGCCGCAGGCCAGGCCGCCGCTGTCCACGGAGTAGACGGCCAGCACCGGCTTCTTCTCGGACACTTCCACTCCGGCCGCCCGCAGCGCTGAGACGAAATCCGCCCAGCTCTCGCCGTCCCAGCGGCGGGGATTTGTCTGCTGTCTCGGGATATCCTTGAGGGATTCGGCGGCCATGCCGGCCGGGACTGCTGTCGTTGTGGTCACGGGGCGCTCCAGTAGGGAAATTCTCGACCCTGATAATATACAAAAATTGGCGGCGCCGGGGCCGGGAGTTTTGCTATACTCGCCTTGGGGGGGAGTTATGACACAAATGAGGCTCTTCGGGCCGGCGCTGGCGGCGCTGATCTTCCTTTTGGGCTGTGCCGCGCTCAGGTCAAAGGTGGCGGTGCAGGCGCAGCAATCGCCGCCCTGCGACTATTCCGACTCCGGCTGCGTACAACGGAAATAGGCGCGGGCTGGTTTGCCGCACGCTCATGGCGGGCGCGGGTTTATGCCGGCGGTTCCGGCGAGTCAGGCGCGGGGTCAAGAAAGTGTCCTGGCCGCGCGCACAGGCCTGTGGTCGTGCCGCATCAGGAGCTATGCTCATCAAGCGGCCACCGTGCTCGCCCCTCGTCACGCAGACCTGTCGCTTCGCTCCATCCAGTCGCCGCGCTTACGCAAGCTCCTCCCTCCGCGACGGCCTTCCTCCCCGCAACCGCCGTCAACATGGCTAGCCTTCTTATGCGGCGCGGCCTTTGCTTTCCCTGTAAAATTATTTATAATTGTACCGGTGCCGAGGTAGCTCAACGGTAGAGCACTCGCTTCGTAAGCGATAGGTTGTGGGTTCAAGTCCCATCCTCGGCTGAAATTTTTCCGCGCCGGTCGGTCCCTTTCATTCCGCTCCCTACCTCCGTTAATCATGGCAAAAAAATACAACCTCCCAGAGTCAGAGTTCGAAGGCATGAGTTTCGCTCCGGGGGTCAGCTTCGCCAGGAAGGCCATCTGGTGGTGGCTGCCCATGCTCTACCTGCTGATCTCCGACACCTTCTACCTGCGCACCTACGATTCCGCGCAGGTCAAGATAACCCTGCTGCAGATGGGCGGCATAGGCCTCCTGGGCCTCTGGGTCTCGCTGCTGATACTCGAGGGCAAGCGCGCCTTCCGCAAGGAAGACTTCATCTTCCTGGCGCCTTTCTTCGCCTACCTGGCCTATATTTTGATCTCGTTCGCCAGCGCCCCCTACAAGGGCCCCAGTGTGGACGACTTCGTGCGCTACCTGCTCTACATGTCGGTGACGCTGATAGTGATCCGCGAGTTCACGGCGAAGGCCATAGACCGGCTCACTACCGTGCTGCTGGTCACGGCCTATATAGCCATCGGCTACGGCATAATACAGTTCCTCGATACGAGGTTCTTCCCGCCCAAGGACATGGGGCCGGGCCTGGACCCGTTCGTCTGGCGCTGGGCGTTCGGGCCGCGCGTCTTCTCCACCTACGGCAACCCTAACTTCTTCGGCAACTTCCTGGTGCTGATACTCCCCATCATCGTCACGCAGTTCATGAAGCGGCGGTCCATCCTGCTGCTGCCGCTGATCATAATGGACCTGATCTGCCTGTACGCCACGCAGACCAAGGGAGCCTTCCTCGGCTTCGGCATCTCGGCCTTCCTGTTCGCCGTGTTCTACGGCTACTTCTTCCTGCGCGAGAAGCTGAAGATGAGCAAGGCGGCTTTCCTGGGCCTGGCCTCCATCATCCCCATCATGGCCTTCTTCACCATCTATAAGCTGGGCAACGCGCTCTCCTACAGCTTCCGCGTCAACACCTGGCTGTCCACCTGGGAGATGGTGGAGTCTCACCCGCTGACGGGCATCGGCGTGGGCAGCTTCAAGATCATCTACCCGGCCTACCGCCGGCCGGCCATCTTCCATATAGAGGGCAAGCACAACACCGAGACCGACCACGCCGAGGACGAGCACCTCGAACAGTGGATGGACAACGGCCTGATAGGCTTCGGCCTCTACATCTGGATAATAGCCTTCGTGACCACCGTGGGCTTGAGGGGGCTCGCCTCCCTGACGGATAACCTCAAAGGCTCGCGGCCGCCCCCGGTGGCCTACGACCTGCTCGGTTACCTGACGGCTCTGCTGGGCATGCTGGCCCACAATTTCACCGACGTGAGCATGCGCTTCGTCTCTTCCGGCATCTTCTTCGGCCTGCTGCCGGGCGTGATCATCAACCTGGCGCGGGGTCACGCGCTCTGGGAGCTGCATTACAAGGAAGAGGCGCACGCCGCGCTGTCCCACCATGAGGAGAAACAGGAGCCCGGCGCCGCCTACTTGTGGGCGGTCTGGGTGTTAAGGGCCGCCGCCGTCGCGGGCGTGCTCTACGCCGCCTACCTGGTGCTCTACGAATTCGCCGGCCTGCAGGGGCCGCTGCGCAACTACGTGGCCCCCGGCGAGATACTGCAGTGGCGCCTCTCCTGGCTGCTGATGCTGGCCTGCGTGGGTTACGCGGCCTATTCTTTCGCGGGAGTGGCGCTGAAAGGCGTCTCCGCCGCGGTGCCGGTGGTGGTACTGCTGACGCTGCTGCCGATGTACTATTTCTGGGGCTGGTTCAAGGGCGACGTCTACCACAACATGGCCATCTTCTTCTCGAAGCAGGGCAAGTGGGAGGACGCTATCTCCTATTACCACAAGGTGAACAAGCTCAACAAGTTCTTCATCATGCCGTACTATTTCACCGGCAACGTCTTCAACGACAGGTTCAACATGGAGAAGTCCTACCACCCTGAGTGGGGGGACACCAACGACGTGCCGCGTACGGACTACGACAGGGCGATGGAGGCGTACGAGTACGTGCGCAGCATCGCCCCTAACTACGTGCAGATGCACCACCAGGTCGGCAACCTCTACCTTAAGATGTACGACTACGAGACGCGCCAGGGCAAGCCCCAGGAGGCTCAGCGGTTCCTGGACAAGGCGCTGGCACGCTACAACCTCTACGAGAACCTCGACCCGGTTTACGCGCCCAACTACTACCGCAAGGCCCAGATCTACGTGCTGCGCCACGACCTGAAATCCGCCGAGGAGGAATACCTCCACAACGTGACCGCCTGGAAATGCTACCAGAAGGACCACAACCACGGCACGCCGGAAGGCTACACCCTGCTCGGCAACGTACAGTACGCGCTGGGCAAGTTCCGGGAGGCCGCCGAAAGCTATACCAAGGCCCTCGAGCTGGACTCCGGCTATCAGCAGGCGCTTAACAACCTGGCCGTCATCCGCAGCCGGATGCCGGCGGCTGCCGCCGTGCAGATAAAGCGCGTCGAGGCCGGCAAGCCCCGCTAGCCCGCTTACAAGATGGCGGACCAGCAAGACGACTTCCCGGTACCCCGCGGCCCGCTGGCGCTCCTGCTGGCGGCCGCCTTCCTGGTCTCGCCGATACTGTTCTTCACCGGCCTGACGCGCAACCCCTACTTCCTCCAGATCGCCCTGGTCAACTGGTCCTTCCTGGGGGCCGCCGCGCTTTTCCTGTTCTATTCCGTGAAGCGCGGCCGCTGGCTGCTGCCCTCCTCCTATCTCTCCAAGCCGCTGGCCGCGCTCGCGCTGGTATACCTGTTCTCCTTCGCCTGGTCCTGGCTGGGGCACCGGCCGTTCTTCCGCCCCGCGATGCAGTCGGAGGGCCTGAAGGCGGCCATGTTCTTCCTGACGAACTGTCTCGGGGCATTCTACCTGGCGCTGGCGCTGCCGTATTCCGGCAAGGACGAGCCGCCGGCCGGCAAGTGGCTGGCCTTCATCGCCGTCTGGGGCCTGCTCTGGTTCCTGTTCCCCTGGCTGAAGGTCCCGCCCGCCGGGGACTCGTTCTTCGACCATTTCTTCGACCCGTACGGCTTCCTGGTGTGGACCTCCGGGATCACGGCGGTCTGGCTGCTGATAAGGCGGTGCCGGCAGGAGGACATCCTGCACCTGGCGATGACGGCGGGCGCCGTGGCCTCGCTCTACGGCATCCTGCAGTACTTCAGGCTGGAGCTGGTCTGGGCCAAACTCCTCAACCCCTACGGCAACCGCTCGGTCTCGACGTTCGGCAACCCCAATTTCATCTCGACCTACGTGGTCATCTTCATGCCGCTGGCGGCCTCGCTGCTGATGAGGGCGGATACGACGGTCAAGCGGGTCTACTATGGCCTGGTGTTCCTGTCGTACGAGGGCATGCTGATGGCCAGCCTGACCCGCTCGTCGTGGATAGGCGCTGCAGCGGCTTTCGCCTTCCTCTTCGCCTTCGCCTCCCACCGCGCGCGGCTTAAGGCCAACAGGAAGTTCCTCTACCCTTTCTTCGCCGCTGCCCTGCTGCTGCTCTTCTTCTGGCCGGCCGACAACCTCAAGCCGCTCAGCTCCGGTCTGGCTGAGCGCGTCAGCGAGGCGGCCTCCGGCATCGGCACGCCGGCGGCGGTGAGCCTCTCCGGAGACAACGGCCGCATCTACTCCTCATTCCACCAGCGCCTCCTGATCTGGACCAGCGCCTGGCAGATGGGGCTGCAGAACCCGCTGCTCGGCAACGGCTGGGGCCAGTTCGAGCTCTTCTACCCTTTCTTCCAGGGGCGGCTGCTGGTCAACTACCCGGTGATACGCAACCTGCGCACGCACGCCAACAACGCCCATAACGAGGTGCTCGAGCAGTTCTCCCAGGCGGGCCTGATAGGGCTCGGCGTTTACGTCTGGTTCCTGGCGGCGCTCTTCGCCGGTTTCCTGCGCTATTACCGTTCCGCTCCGGAGGACGCGCGCTATTCCGCCGTCCCGCTGGCGGCGGGCCTGGCCGGGGCGCTGGCGGACAACATGCTCAACGTATCGCTGCACTTCGCCGTGCCGGCGGCCGCCTTCTGGTGGGTGGCCGGCGCGCTGGCCCTGAAGACCACCGGTTCCTCCTCCTATCCGGAATGGAAGCGCCCGCGGGCCGCCGCCGCGGCGGCCTGGGCGCTGATAGCCCTCTGCGCGGCCGGCGCCTGGTCCTGGGAGAGGCAGTTCGAGCGGGAGTACTTCTACTTCAAGGGTTTCCGCGCGATGCGCGCCAACGCCGTGCCCGCCGCCGTCGAGGCCCTGCGCGCCGCCTGGCAGGCCCACCCCCGGGACGTGAACGCCGATTACGAGTACGCCAACGCCTACGTGCGCTCCGGGGACCTGCAGAAAGGCGTCTGGGCCTACGGGGAGGCGCTCAAGTCCAACGCCGGCTACGACGAGATCTATTTCAACCTGGCCATAGTGCTCAAGAGGCTGGGCAGGCAGCGTGAGGCCCTCGACTACCTGCGGGTCTCCTCGGAGATAAACCCTCTCAACCTCACTGCCTGGCAGGCCATGGCCGAGATCTACGTCTCCATGCCCGACAAGGCGGCCGCCGCTGCGGCCGCGGTAAAGGATTTCAGGGAGGCAGTCTCCGTCTTCCCGGAGGACCCTTCCATGTGGAACACGCTCGGTTATTTCCACACGCTGCTGAAGGACTTCCGCGCCGCCAGGGACGATTACTTCAACGGCGCCTCGGCCGCGCCCGACGACCGCGTCCTCGCCGAGAACCTGGTGGGGGTATCCCGCCAGCTGGGCATGAAGGACGACCCCTACATCAAATGGCTGGCCGAGTACCAGCGCCTGGCCAGGAGCGCCCCGTCAGCCGCCGTTTCCGCCGCCGACATCGCAGCCGCGGACGCCCTGCGCGGGACGAGGCCCGATTCCCGCCCGGCCAGGATGCTGAGGGCGAAGCTTTATTTCAAGGCCGGCCGTCTCGACGAGGCGCGCGCCGCCCTGCTGGAGCTGCTCAGGGAGAGGGATTCCGACAACCAGGCCCGCTACGGGCTGGCCGTCATCTACGAGAAGGAGGGGAAACGGGACCTCGCGAGGGCGGCCTGGGAGGACTTCCTCCGCTTCGAGCCCGGCAATTCGGCCGTCCGGGCCAGGCTGGAGGGGCTGCGCTGAGCCGGCGTGCCAAATTTGTAACAATCCTGCAATATTTAGGCAAACAGGAATAAGTTTAATATAACGCAGGCGAACGTTGGGCGATAGGTCGCGTTATGAAAACAAGAAAAGCTTTTAGCACGGCTGTCACCGGCCTTTTAGCGCTGTTCATCTCGGCTGCCGGACCGGCGGTGCCTTCTCTCCTGGCGCAGGCCGCCGCTCCTGCCGGCGGGATAAGCCGCTCCATGGAGCAGGCGATAAGGCTTTACCACGAGGGGGAGAACACCGAGGCGATGGACCGCTTCATGGACATCCTCGTGAAGGGCAGCCCTTCCGAGAAGGCGCTGGCCAACGAGTACATCTCCAAGATCACGCTGCGCATGAACACCGGCGTGAACACGATCAAGGACCGCGGCGCCGAGCCGAGCGGCCTCGCCGAGATCTCCCATCCCGCGGCCAAGCCGGAGGGCGAGAAAGCCCAGGACCGCCCCGAGGCGGCGCCCCCGGTGGACGTCAACGAGGATTCCCAGGACCAGCCGGCGGACCAGCGGGCCGACATTTCCGACAGGATAAACACCAAGATCGCCGAGATGCGCCGCGACATACTCCTGGAACTCGGCCGCTCGCGCCCGGTGAAGGTCTACATGGGCGACGGGGTGCCTAAGGCCATCACGCTGGACGGCAGCTACTTCTTCGCGAACGAGACCTCCTTCCGCCCCGGCACCGAGAAGGCCCTTTCGGACGTGGCCGGCCTGCTGTTCACGCTGGGCAAGGCCGGCGTCCTGATCCTCCCCGAGGGCTCCGCCGGCGGCGACGTGAAGATCCAGAACATCCGCCGGGCGCTGGCGCTGAACTCCTATTTCGAGTCGCGGGGCATCTCCAAGTCCCGGCTGGACGTCAACCTGACCGGCACCGACGTGCAGTTCCCCAAGGAGCTGACCAGCATAAGCGGTATCATCATACTTTTTGATTACGATAAGCAGCAGCGCCTCAAGGATACCGAGGACCTCCAGACCAAGGGCCCCAAGGTCTCGCTGGGCATCTACCCTACCGCCATCTCGGTTTTCAAGAACGAGGGGGCCATAGTGGAGTTTTCCGTCTTCGAGTCGCCGGTCGGTACGCCGAGCTGGAAGTTCCAGATCTTCCAGGTAATGAAGGACGGTACCAAGCTGCTGCTGCAGGAGCTCTCGGGTTCCGGCCCGATGTACAACCAGAGTTTCTGGAACGGCCGCAAGAAGTTCTTCGGCGCCTCTTATCCTTCCGGCCGCTATATGTTCACCGTCACGGCCGCGGACGTGGAAGGCCGCGAGACCACGGTCAGCCGCCTGCTGGTAGTGAAGCCTACCCCGGAAGAGGAGGAGGCGCTGCGGGCGGCCGCGGCGCGCAAACAGCCTCCGAAGGAGACGGTGCTCCCTTCGGGAGTGAAGACTCATGCGCTTTCAAAGAAAGGCGTGCCCGGCGGCAAGTCGGGCAAGGTGCTCAGGAAGCCCGCCAGGAAAGGCCCTCCCAAGAAGAGCCGGCCCGCCGTAAAGGCTAAGCCCGCCGCGAAAACGAAGGCCAAGCAGGCGGAGGAGCCGGCCGCCGACCAGGAACCGGCCGGGGACCAGGAGCCGGCCGGAGAAAAGGGGGCGTCCGGCGGGCAGGAGTCCTCCGACGCCGGAGAGGCCGCCCCCCAGGGGCAGCTTTCTGGCCAGGTGAGCTACCGCATCTTCTTCATGAACAACAACTCGCTTACCAGCGCCAGCGAGAAGCGTCTCGCGCAGGTGGCCGAGACCATGGGCTATTACCCGATGGCCAGGATACGTCTTACCGGCTACGCCTATTCGGGGGAGCCCAACGCCGATGCCGTCGCCGACAACCGCGTCAACAAGGTGGCCTCCAGGCTCTCGGAGAAGTACAGCATAGACAAGTCCAGGATGGAACTGAATTCGAAGGTGACCGAGTCCACCAAGCCGATGGTGGAGATAAAACTGGCGGGCGGCCAGTAGCGGCCCGGTATCGCAACAGCGGGCACTTTATAGTAAAATAAATATATTTATGGCGAAAGCGGCGGGACAGAACTACCTGGGCATATATATCTCCCCGAAGGAGATATGCATCTCCCAGGTCAAGATAGGCAAGGCCTCCAAGCCCGAGGTGGAGCACCTCGTCAAGTTCCCGACGGAGTTCCAGGTCAAGGAAGGGATGCTGCGCCCGCTCTCCCTGAACCACGAGTTCTTCAGCGAAAAAGCCCCGTGGGTGGACGCCTTCAAGCAGGCGGTCAAGCGCGTCAGCTGGGATTCCAGCGCGGCCGTGGTCACGCTCTCCCAGCATTTCGCCATCCTCCGCTATTTCGTGATGCCGGCCGTGGAGCGGAGGTTCTGGAGCAAGTCCATCCCGCTGGAGTCCAAGAAGTACATCCCGGTCTCCTTCGACGAGGTCGTCTACGACTACCGCGCGGTCCCGGCCGACGGGGGGAAGAAGCTCGGCGTGCTCTTCGGCCTTACCCAGCGCAAGAGCGTGGAGTTCCTCGTCGAGACCCTGAAGTCCGCCGGCCTTGCGCTGGCGGCCGTGGAGACCACCCCTGTCTCCCTGGAGAGGGCCTCGGCCTTCCTGGACAAGGAGGCCCACGACTCCAAGGGCTACGTCCATTTCAGCGAGAACACCAGCTACATGGTCTTCTCGCACGCCGGCTTCCCGGTGCTGTACCGCGAGACCGAGACAGAGGCCGGCGGCTCGATGAGCGAGCGCAAGCGCCTCGACATCAAGGGCGCGGTGCAGTTCGTGGACCGCTACGTGGGCGGCAAGGACTACAAGGCGGTGATGCTGAGCGGCGACGGCTGCGACGTCTGGCAGGGCTCGGTGTCGAAGGAGGCGGCCCCCATCCCGGTGGAGACCTGGAACGCCTCCGCGCTGATGGGCCTGAAGGACAACGACGCGGCGGCGCTGTTCGCCTCGGCGGCGGCGCTGCGGGGGCGCGTGCCCGGCCCCGCGCTGCCGGACATCTCCGGCATCAGCACGGCGGCGAACCTCGAGAAGAAGGTGCAGTCCTACGTCTGGAACATCACGTTCCTGCTCGGCGGCGTACTGCTGCTTTTCTCGATAATGGGCCAGACGCGGCTTTTCATGGCCTCGTCCAGGGTCTCTTCTCTCAGGAACAAGGTGATGAACGTCCCCGAGCTGGACGGCCTGGACCCGGACACCATAAAGGCCCGCATCACCGCGATGCAGACGGGCGGGCAGGTGCTCGACGGCCTGGTCTCCGACGTGGACCCTTTCGCCCCTAAAATGTCCGCCATCGCCGACCTCATCCCGGCCGAGCTCTGGGTGACCGGCTTCTCCTATTCCAACCCTTTCTCGCTGTCAGAGGCCCAGTCCTCCGAGCGCGAGTTCACCATCTCCGGCGAGACCTTCCTCAAGGGGCAGGGCAAGAGCCGCCTGGTCGACGCCTTTACAGCGGATATCAAGAAGTCCGACGCGTTCAAGGCGTTCAGGCCTCCTTTCGGGACCGTGGACAGCACCACCGAAGAGGGCGCCGCGGATTCTCCTTTCGCCAACGACCCGGGCCGCCGACGGACCACCAGCTTCGCCGTGGTATGCCGGCTCAAGAGGAAATGACCATGGGAGACGGGACTATGCCGCTGCTCGAGAAGATCAAGTCCTACTTCAAGGATATGCTCGCCGATATCATGATCATATACGGCGAGAAGGGCTTCGCCCCTTTCAAGCGCCCGCTGACCATAGCCGGCCCCTCCCTGCTGCTGCTTTACGCGGCCGTCTACAGCCCCATCACCTCCAAGCTCGCCAAGACCCGGCGCAGCATAGTGAGCATGGAGGCGGTGGCGCAGTACGCGGAGGATTACGAAAATTCCAAGACGCGCCTGGCCTCCCTGCAGCGCAGGCTCCCGAGGATAGCGGACAAGGGCGAGTGGCTCAATTACCTGCTGACCGAGACCTCCAGGAAGGCCGGCGTCTCCATCGAGTCCCGCACCGCCCAGACGGAGACCGAGGTCTCCTCCTATCTGGTCGTCTCCCGCGAGGTCTCCACCACCACCACCTACGCCTCCCTGGGGAGATGGCTGGCGGACATAGAGAACTCGCCGATCTTCGTGCGCATCACCGACCTGCAGATGAGCCGGCCCGACAACTCGCCCGGCATGGTGAAGGTGACTTTCACCATCTCCACCGTCTTTCCGCGTCCGGGCGGGGGGGGAGGAGGGGCCTGATATGAAGAGCTTCTCCTCCGTCCTTTCGTGGCTGCTGCTGCTGGCCGTGCTCGCGGTGCCTTCTTTCCTGTTCTATAACTGGTGGAGCAAGGGCAAGAAGCAGGCGTCGCTCGAGGTAGCCCAGGCGCCGGTGTCCGCCAACGTTTTTACCAAACAGGCCTCTCCGTCCGCTCCGCCGGCCGCCGCTCCGCAGGCCCCGGCCGCCGTGCCCGCGGCCGCGCAGGCGCAGGAGAAGCCTTCCGCGGCCGCCAACGCGCCGGAAACCGGCGACGAGGAGACCGGCGAGGAGGCCGACGGGGAGCCCGCGCCCGACGCGGCCTCCCAGGACGTACAGAAGCCGCCCTCCGCCCCGGCCGCCGCGAAGCCGGTATCCGCCTCCACGGCCGCCGCGGCCGCGCAGCAGGACCCCTCCGGAAGCGCGGCGGTGGCCGTTTCCACCGCTCCCAAGCCGGTATCGTATTACTCCCCTACCAGCGAGAGGGATCCCACTCTTACCCCGGAGGATTACCGCCGCATCGCGGCCGCCAAGCGGGCCAAGGAAGAGTCGGAGAGGCAGTACGAGCTGATGCAGCGCCAGAAGCCCAGGGAGCCCGGCCCCGAGACGCTGATCCGGCTGCAGGGCATAGTCGGCAACTCTGCTATAATCAACGACGACATGTATACCGCCGGACAGAAGGTCAAAGGCATCAAGATCCTGAAGATAGGGACGGACTACATTATCTGCGAATACAAGGGCAAGCGGTTCAAAAAGGTCATGCGCTGACGGCCGCGTTCCCCGCGGCGCGTGGCAAGTATATACTCGGTCAGGTACGGAGGAGTTCTTATGAAGATTATCAAGATCCTGCTGGCGTTCACACTGGCTGCCGACCCTCTTCTGTTCCCGGTCGCCTCCCTGTACGCGCAGGGGACCGCAGATTCCGACAAGAATTTCGCGCAGGACCTGCAGGCTCCGGCCGGCGGCGACGAGGGCGGACCGATACTGGACGGCGGCGAGGCCGCGCCGCCCGCGACCATGCCGCAGGCGCAGACCCCCGGCACCCCGGTCGAATCCGTGCAGATAGGGGGGACGCCAAAGGACGCCCCGATGTACGAGGAGGTGGAGGCCGTCTCCCCGCTCGACCGCAAGATCGGCCCCATCAGGCTGAAAGCGGCCCCGCTGTCCACGTTCCTGGACGTGGTCTCGGCCCAGTCCAAGGTCAACTTCATCATCACCGAGGGCCTCGAGACCAAGACGATAACGGTCTTCCTGCGCAAGACCACCGTGCGCGAGGCACTGGAGCTGCTGCTCCGGGTGAAGGGCCTGACCTACCAGCGCATCGGCAAGAGCCAGACTTACGTCGTGCAGAAGCGCTCCGCCAGCACCCCTAACCTCATCACCAAGATCTATACGCTCAATTACATCCCGCTGATACCGATCTCTTCCGTGGGGGAGGAAGTGGCCTCCATCACTTCCCAGGACGTCTCCTCCGGCGGGATGGAGCAGGGCGGCAACCAGGGCGGCCAGCAGCAGGGCGGCCAGCAGGGCGGCCCCGGGGGCGGCCAGCAGCAGCAGAGCCCCATAGCCATCATCAACATCATCAAGAGCGTGCTGACCAGGAACAACGGGCAGCTCGCCGTGGACCCGCGCACCAACACCCTGATCATCACCGACGTGCCCGAGGTCTTCCCGCAGGTGGAGCAGATCATCTCCGAGCTGGACAAGAAGGCCCCGCAGATCCTGATCGAGGCCCAGATCGTGGAGATCAACACCGACCGTATGAACGAGCTCGGCATCGAGTGGGGCGGCTCCCGCGGAGAGATGGCCTACTTCGCCGGCCCGGCCCGCATGACAGACTACGGCCTGAGGCCCGGCTTCTATTCCGGCGACCAGTGGAAGAAGTTCTTCCCTAACACAACCGATTTCGGAGGCGGCGGCTCCGGCGGTTCCAGCGGAGGCAGTTCCGGCGGCGGGGGCGGCGGCGGCGGGATAGACCCGATACTGGCCACCGGCCAGCAGAGCTCGAAGGGCGTCTATTACGGCATCTTCAGCCTGGCGCAGCTGCAGGCCATCTTCCGCGCGCTGATCTCCAAGGGCGAGGGCCGCTACCTCGGCAAGCCCAAGATCGTCGCGATGAACAACAAGACCGCGCTGATCCAGATCTCGAAGGACGCGGCCATGGGCACCACCAGCACCGTCTCCTCCGTGGGCGGCAACTCCGGCACCACCAGCACCGGCACCGAGCGGCGCCGCGTGGGCCTGACCCTCAGGGTGACCCCGCAGGTCAACAAGGAAGGCTATATCACGATGGTGGTGCAGCCCTCCTATTCCGACGTGGTGGCCTCGGCCATCACCGTGCAGGGCTCCACCGTCTACGACCCGGTGAGCCGCGGCGCCTCCACGATGGTGCGCGTCAAGAACGGGCAGACGGTCGTGATCGGCGGCATGCTCGCCTCCACCGAGACCAAGACCATTAAGAAGGTCCCGCTGCTGGGCTACATACCGATCATCGGCTGGCTCTTCACCAGCGTGAGCTCCAGGCGCACCAACACCGACCTGGTGATCTTCCTCACGCCTACCATACTGGTGGACTAAGGCCCGGAAATACAGGATCAAGGAACAGGAACGCTCTATGGCTCAAAAGCTCCTCGGCGAAATAATGGTTCAGGCGAAGTGGATCACCGAAGACCAGCTGGCCAAGGCGCTGAAGTTCCAGCAGCAGCAGGGGGGGCTGATCGGGGAATGCCTGATCAAGCTGCGCTACGCCAGCGAGGAGCAGGTGGCGCAGGCGCTGGGCAAGCAGCTGGGCATCCCGTACGCCTCCCGCGAGAACCAGATCCTCAGCCCGGAGAAGACGCAGGGCCTGGAGAAGCTCATCCCGGAGAAGTTCGCCCGCGACAGCGCCGTGGTCCCGCTGTTCATCGAGGACAACACGCTCGCCGTCGCGATGACGGACCCGACCAACATCATTACGGTGGATAACCTGAAGCTGGTCTCCGGCATGGAGATCACGCCGTTCATCTCCACCAAGGCCCAGATCCTGAAGGTCATCGACGCCTTCTATTCCGGGCAGGGCAGCCTGATCGACACGGTCCTCGACAAGGCCGGCTCCGGCGACGGCGGCGGCTCGGACGCGGACGTGATGACCGCGGACGGCAAGCTGGACCTGGACAAGGTCATCATCGGCTCCTCCTCCGGCGCGCAGTCCATCAAGCTCGTCAACGCCATCATCAAGCAGGCCATCTCCGAGCGCTGCAGCGACATCCACCTGGAGAAGTACGACGAGAAGGTGGCGCTGCGCTTCCGCATAGACGGCTCGCTCTACGAGAGGAGCGCCCCGCAGTCCGACCTCTTCGACGCCATCATCTCGCGCGTGAAGATCCTCTCCAAGCTCGACATCTCGGAGCGCCGCCTGCCGCAGGACGGCAGCTTCACTATACGCTTCCAGAACCGCAACATCGAGACCCGCGTCAGCATCTGCCCGACGGTGTTCGGCGAGAAGCTGGTCATGCGTCTGCTCGACAAGGGCAACGTCGAGTTCAACGTGGACAAGATCGGCTTCGAGATGCGCCAGAAGGAGGACTTCCTGAAGGCGGCCACCGCTCCGCACGGCCTGATCCTGCTGACCGGCCCAACCGGCTCCGGCAAGACCACCACGCTCAACGCCGTGCTGAACACCATCAAGTCGCCGGAGATCAACATCATGACGCTGGAGGACCCGGTCGAGGTCAAGATGGAGGGCATCAGCCAGGTGCAGATCCGGCCGCAGATCGGTCTGACCTTCGCCAGCGGCCTGCGCTCCTTCCTCCGCCAGGACCCCGACGTGATCCTGGTCGGCGAGACCCGCGACAACGAGACCGCCGAGGCCTGCCTCAAGGCGGCCATGACCGGCCACCTCGTGCTCTCGACGCTGCACACGAACAGCGCGCTCGAGGCCATCCCGCGCCTCATCGACATGGAGATCGAGCCGTACCTGCTGGCCAGCACGCTGCTGCTGGTGGCGGCGCAGCGCCTGGTGCGCGTGCTGTGCCCCGAATGCAAGGTGCCGTACCGCCCGACCCCTGAGGAGCTGGACCAGTTCTCGAAGGAGTCCTACCTCAGCCCTATGCCGGACCTGACGCGCCTCACCTTCTACAAGCCCAAGGGCTGCCCCAAGTGCAACAACATGGGCTACAAGGGCCGCAAGGCCATCTACGAGGTCTTCTTCATCACCGAGGAGATGAAGCGCATAGTCTCCAAGGACGCGGATATCCCCAAGCTCCGCGAGGCCGTGGCCAAGAGCGGCGCCTGGGACCTGCGCGCCAGCGGCTGGAGGAAGGTCATGACCGGGGTCACCTCCGCAGAGGACATGCTTTCCATCACGATGACGGAAAAATAATAGCCATTGATAAAACGCGGTTTTTCTGTTAAGTTATTATATATATGGGCAGGTTCATATACACGGTCCAGGACGCTCAGGGCACGGTGACCACCGGCGCCGTGGACGCCGAGGACGAGGACGGCGCGGTACAGGCCCTTCAGACCAAGGGCCTCTTCATACTTTCCATCCAGGCCGAGGACACCAAGTCCAAGGGCCTGCTCAACATCAAGAAGCTCCGCGGGGGGAGCATCTCGGGCCGCGAGATGGTCTTCTTCGGCGAGCAGATGTCCACGCTGATCGGCGGCGGCATCCCGCTGGTGCGCGCCCTTTCACTGCTCTCCGAGCACGCCGAGAACAAGGCCCTGGGCGCGGTGCTCTCCTCGGTCACCAAGGAGGTCTCCGCCGGAGGCGCCTTCCACAAGGCCCTCGAGAAGCATCCCAAGGTCTTCGACGAGATCTGGGTCTCGCTGGTGCAGGCCGGCGAGGTTTCCGGCCAGCTGCCGGCCGTCCTCCGGCAGATCACAGCCTACAGCGAGTCGCAGGAG
>JAJZOZ010000027.1 GCA_021811405.1 bacterium
GGCGAAATGACGAAATGATAGTCTCCGGCGGAGCAAAGGGAGCCCGATGCGCGATATACTGACCATAGCCAAGGCGGCGGCGGACGACAGCCGCCTGAAGATACTCGGCCTGCTGCTCCGCGGGGAGCTCTGCGTCTGCCACATCACCGAAGGCCTCAAGCTGGCCCCTTCCACCGTCTCGAAGCACCTGTCGATACTGGAGGCCGCCGGGCTGATAGAGACCCGGAAGCTCGGACGCTGGGTGCACTGCCGGCTGCCGTCTTCGCCCAAAGGCGAGCGCCGGGCCGCGCTGCGCTGGCTGCTGCCGGCGCTGAAGAGGGCGGAATGAAGAGGATACTTTTTCTCTGCACCGGCAACTCCTGCCGCAGTCAGATGGCCGAGGGATGGGCGAACGCCCTGCTGGCGGGGAAGGCCCGGGCCTTCTCCGCCGGCACTGCGCCCGGCGACGCGGTAGATACCCGCGCGATAAAGGTGATGGCCGAGGCCGGGATCGACATCTCCGGGGGCCGGCCCAAGAGCGTCGGAGAGTTCAAGGACATGACTTTCGACCTCGTAGTCACGGTCTGTTCCAACGCCGAAAGAACCTGCCCGGCCTACTGGGGCAGTGGCCGGAAACTGCACCGCGGCTTCGACGACCCTGGGACGGTGGCCGGGAAGGGAAGCGCGGACGAGGCGGCCCTGCCGGTATACCGCCGCGTGCGGGACGAGATAAGGGAATTCGTTAAAGGACTGGAGATATGAGCGAAAAGAGGCTGAACGTCTTCGAGCGGTACCTCACCGTCTGGGTAGCGGCCTGCATGGGCGTCGGCGTGCTGATCGGCAAGGCGGCGCCCGGCTTGGTAGACTGGCTGCGGCGCATGGAGTTCGGCACGGAGTCGCATATCAATATCCCGATAGCCGTGCTGCTGTGGCTGATGATCTACCCGATGATGCTCAAGATAGACTTCGGCTCGCTCTCCAACGTAGGGCGCAAGCCGAAGGGGCTGCTCATCACGCTGGTCGTGAACTGGCTGGTCAAGCCTTTCAGCATGGCGCTGCTGGGCTGGGTGTTCTTCAAGCATATCTTTACCCCGTGGATAGGCCCGGAGCTGGCCGAACAGTACATAGCCGGCGTCATAATACTGGCCGCGGCGCCTTGCACGGCGATGGTCTTCGTCTGGAGCTACCTCACCGACGGGGACCCGGCCTACACGCTGGTGCAGGTGGCCGTCAACGACCTCATCATGCTGGCCGCCTTCGCGCCCATAGTGAAGTTCCTGGTCAGCGGGGCCTCGTCGCTGGTGGTGCCTTTCTCCGTGCTGCTGTGGGCGGTGTTCATCTTCATCGTGATCCCGCTGTCGGCCGGGGCGCTGACCCGCTTTACGCTGGTGAAGTCGCGCGGGAAGGACTGGTTCGAGGCCGCCTTCATGCCGAAGTTCCACCCGGTCAGCGTGATAGCGCTGCTGGCCACGCTGGTCTTCATCTTCGCCTTCCAGGCCGAGAACATCACCTCGCGCTTCTCGCACGTGCTGCTGATAGCCGTGCCGATAACCCTGCAGGTCTATTTCAACTCGGGGCTCGTCTACTGGCTGATGAGGAAGTTCAAGGTGGAGTACCCGGTGGCCGCTCCGGGCGCGCTGATAGGCGCGAGCAACTTCTTCGAGCTGGCAGTAGCCACGGCGATAGCGCTGTTCGGCCCCGGCTCCGGGGCGGCGCTCGCCACCGTGGTGGGCGTGCTGGTGGAGGTGCCGGTGATGCTGTCGGTCTGCTCGGTCTGCGTGCGCACCCGCGGCTGGTTCCCGGCGCCGGAGGTGACCGCGCGCGCCTGAAACAGCCGGCGCAAATAAAAAACCGCGGGCTTTCCCGCGGTTTTTATTTCCCTGAGCCGGGGGGGGGTTACGCCTCGTCTTCCACGAGAGGGCGGTGCTCCTCGAGCGTGCCCTCGGCGGGGACCGGCTTCTTCAGCGGTGTCTCGTGCCAGAGCCTGGTCATCAGCAGCGCGCCGATGAGCGAGAAGGGCATGATCATCCACACCCAGGAGCCCCAGCCCCATTTGTCGAGGAAGTGTCCCATCAGGAAGCCGGTAAGGCCGCTGGCCAGGTACTGCACGCCGTCCAGCATGCCGGCCACGGTGGAGGCCGCGCGCGTGCCGCCGAAGTCCATCGACGCGGTGCCGGTGAGCATGCCGTGCACCCCGAAGATCCACATGCAGGCGAAGCCTATCAGGTAGGAGGCCACGGCCGGGCTGTGCGTATGCCCGAGCCAGAACATGGCCGCTATCTGGCCCAGGTAGAAGATGAAGGCCACCGGCGGGCGGCGGCTCTGGAAGAGCTTGTCGGAGATCACGCCGCAGAGCATTCCGCCGACTATGCCTCCCACGGTTATGCCGGCGCTGGCTATGGAGAACAGCGCGCTGCCGTGCTCTATCTTGTGGACCTCGGAGAGGAACGGCACGAACCACAGCAGCAGGCCCTGCCGCACGAAGCCGGTGCAGAACTCGGAGAAGATCAGCGTCACGATGACCGGGTTGGTGAAGACGCGCTGCATCAGCTCGCCGAACTTTGGCGGCTCGGCGTGCGTCTCGTGTGAGGTGGCGTCGCCGGTGTTGAAGTCGGTGAAGCCGGCCTCGCTGGGCTTGTCCTTGACGAGGAAGAGATCTACGAGGAACATCAGGAAGATGGCCGCGGCCGGTATCAGGAACACCATGTACCAGGGGAAGTAGGAGAGTATCCAGCCGCCCACGGTCATCGCGAGGAAGTAGCCGCCGGAGATCATGATGCCGAAGATGCCGCCGAACACGCCGCGCTCCTTTACGTGGAACCATGGGGCGTTGACCTTCACCACGCTGAGCGCGCCGAAGGACTGGAAGTACTGGTTCACGGCGTAGAGCAGCGACATGCCCACTATGATCTTGGTGGTCCAGCCGTTCAGGAACAGCAGGCCGATGACGAGGTTCAGGGCCGAAGCGCCCAGCGCGCCGAAGAGTATCGCCTTCTTGCCGCCTATGCGGTCGGCCAGCGGGCCGTTGAACATGACGGAGAGCGCGTAGGTCCAGAAGCCGGCGGTGGCGATGATGCCGAACTCTCCCTTGCTGAGGTGGAACATGTCCATCATGCCCTTGGAAGCCACGTTCAGGTTGTAGCGGCCCATGTAGAAGGTGGCGTAGGTGAGGCCGAGCGGGAACCAGTTCAGGAAGCGCCTGCGGCGGTATTCGGGGGGATGCTGGGGGATCTCTGACATTTTTAGCTCCTGTAAATCCGCTGGATGCGTAAATTATATAAATTCGCGCGGGCGCTATGTGTAAATTCCCTGTAAAAGGGATAAAAAAACCCGCGCCCTTGCGGACGCGGGTCTTTTTTGCCTTGCCGGTTCCTTAGAACTTGTAGCCCAGGGTGATGCCGGGCAGCCAGGCGTAGGAGTTATACTTGCCCTTCAGCAGGCTCGAGGAAGCGTGCGAGCCGATCCGGCGCTCCATGAAGCGCAGGTACATCAGCGAGCAGTCCACGGTGATGTTGCTCTTGTTCCAGCCGGCGCCGGCGGCGAAGGCCAGGCGGTTGGAGTCCGGGACGCGGGTCTCGAAGTACTTCTCCTTGACCGGGGTCTGGTCGAGGAAGGTGCCGAAGCGGAGCTTCCAGGCGTCCGAGTACTTGTACTCGGTGCCGAGGCGCACGGCCCAGACGCTCTCCCAGTTCTTGTGGTCTATGGACTGGGCGGCGGCGCCGCTGTCCTTGGTGTAGTCTATGACTACCTGGTGATAGGTCGCCCAGTCGGTGTAGTCCAGCTCGGCGGTGAACAGGCCCTTGTCGCTGTAGCGGTAGGCCATGCCCAGCTGCAGCATGTCCGGCAGGGTCAGCTTGGTGCTGGCGTCCCTGTCCGTGGCGCCGTTGGCGGTCAGCGGGGCCGGAAGAGGAGCGTTGATCTTGCCGTCCACGTTGATCTTGACCGGGGCGCGGTAGCTGGCACCCCAGGAGACCTTGTCCACGTCGTACTTCAGGGCCAGGTTATAGCCCACGCCGTTGCCGTCGCCCTTGAGCGTCTGCTCGAACTGGATGACGGGCTGGCCGCCGTAGTAGGTGTTGGCGGGTATGTAGATCCACTTGTTGAGGGTCGCGTCTATCTTGACGTAGCTGACGCCGGCGGCCACGGAGAAGCCGTCGCTGACCTTGTAGGCGCCGCTGAGGTTGGCGTTCACGGTCTTGATCTCGGACTTGGTGGCTATGGTGCGGGTGGCCGCGGTGTTCTTGTTCCACTCGGTAGAGAGGCCGAACGGCGCGTTGACGCCCAGGCCCAGGGAGAACTTGTCGCTGAGCTTGTGGGTGGCGTAGAAGTGCGGGGGGATATGCGTGGTGCTCTTGATCTTGTCTATAGTGCCGGGGGAGACGTGGTGTTCCATCGAGGGCATGATCATGACCGAGCCCAGGGAGAGGTTGGTGCCTTCCAGGGAGGTGATCGCCGCCGGGTTGTACCAGGCCGCCGAGGCGTTGTCCGCCACGGCCACGAAGGCGTTGCCCATGCCGTTGGCTTTCGCGTCCTGCTCTGCGAGGCGGAAGCCCGCGGCGTTGGCGGAAACCGCCGCGCCCACGATCACCGCCATTACGGATGCTGATATCTTCATCTATTTCCTCCTGACTGATTTCGCTTCTTACCGAAAATTATACAAAAAGCAAGGCCGCCCTTGACTTAAGTTAAGAGAGCGACCAGAGCTTGACCGTCTTGTCGTTGGAAGCCGAGGCTATGTACCTGCCGTCGGGGGAGACGTCCACTCCGTAGATCTCGTCGGAATGCCCCTCGAAGGTCTTCAGGCAGGTCCCCGTGGCCGGGTCCCAGAGCTTCACGGCCGAGCCGCCGCCGGTGGCCACGTATTTCCCGTCGCGCGTGAAGACCGCGCAGTTGATCCAGTCGTTGTCCTTGACCGAGCCCAGTTCCAGCAGCCGGTCCATGTCCCAGATCTCCAGGCGCTTCTCCATGCCGGTGGCCACGGCCAGGCGCTTGCCGTCCGGGGAGAAGGCCAGGCCGCGCACCCCGTACATGTAGGAATCGTTGTCCTTCAGCAGGTCCCCCGAGGCGGACAGGAGGCGGAGCTCCACGCCGCCCGCGGCTATGACCCCGTGCGGGGATACGGCCAGGGCCTTGATATCGCCTATCTTGGGCTTGATGACGCCCTTATGGGAGCAGGAAGGGGAGGAAAAGACGCCGATCTGCGCGTCGTCCGAGCCGGAATAGAGCAGCTTATCGTCCGGGGAGAAGGCCAGGCAGTTCACCGGAGCGCTGTGCTTTTCGGCCTGGCCCAGCAGGGAGCAGTCGGCCGTCTTCCAGATCTTGACGGTCCTGTCCCAGGAGGCCGTGGCGAAGAGGTCGCCGTCCGAGTCGAAAACCACGGCCCTGACGTCGCCCTTATGCGCCTCTATGGACTGTATCTCTATGCCGGCGGCGGCGTCCCAGAGCCTCAGGTAATTGTCCTCTCCCGCTGTGGCCAGGAACTTCCCGCAAGGGGAGAAAGCCAGCGCGAGGACTCCGTCCGCGTGACCGGTGAGCGTCTTTAAAAGGGTAGTCTGTTCCATCGTTCCCCCGTTCAATAAACGATAATTTATATTATTTGCGGCCGCGATGCAAAGGGGTTTCCGCCCGGAAGGGCCCCGACGCGCGGCGCTGGCGTTGGCCGCGCGGACCGGGGGGGGGCTTGCGCGGCGGCTTTCCGCGTGGTATACAATGTAGAGAAAAGATCAGCCGGAGGACGTCATGAACGGATATCTCCTGTCTGCCGCAGTTTTGACCCTTTCTTCCTGTCTGCCGGTCCCGTCCCGGGCGGCGGAGAACCGCGCGCTCGGTTCCGCCGGCCTGGCGCTGGAAGGCCAGCCGGCGCAGGCCGTTCCCGCCCCTGGCCGGGAACTGCGGGGCGGTCAGCCGCCGGACATAGACTTCTTCGGCTATTTCGGCTACGGCAGGTCGCCGGAAGCCGAGCAGCTTTTCGGGGAAAAAGGCATGAAAGGGGTGGAGGACGTGGTCTTCTCGCAGGACCTCGGGGCCATAAAGAACGCCTACCTCAAGCCTAAGATCTCCTTCCTTACGGGCCGGGGCACGCGCGTCCACGTCAGCGGCACCAAGGCCTCCAACTGCCCCGACGGCGGCAATTCCTGCAAGGACAAGGAGAAGTTCTTCCTCGTGCTCACCACCGAACGCAACGAGAGCTACTTCGTCAGGGCCATGGAGATACTCAACTGGGGCATTTTCATGAGCGGCTCGAAGACGGTGTCCATAGACGGCGAGAACTACGTGGTCAAGGTGTACGCCAACGCCTCCGACCCGGCCAACAGCAAACTGGAGATAAAGGGCCCCCGGGGCGTGGCGCTGAGCTCCAGCCTGAAGGCCGTCGGTGACGCGGTGGCGGAGAAGGGCGTGGACGTTAAGCTCGGCAAGAGCTACAAGCTCGCCTACGGCAACGAGATCGTGCAGGGGGGGCAGGGCGCCAGGTTCACCGCCAAGATGCTGCTGCTGATGATACCGTTCCCGGTTGTGGACGCGTCCTCCTACTACATCTTCAACGCCTCCGACATCAGGCCTTCCGGGGTGACCTTCCCCTCTTTCGAGAAGGGCTTCGGTTTCATGCTGGACGGTGCGAAGTTCTCGGTCTACAGGCTCTGAGCCGGGGCTGGCGGACTGGAAGGGCCGGGGAAACCCGGCCCTTCTCTTTTTCGGGCGCGCCGGGCCTAAAATTATATAATGGAAGGACGGGGAGCGCCCCGGAGAAGGTTAAAATGCCCATTTCAGAAGACATAAGGACCGTGTTCGAGAAGGACCCGGCCGCCCGCGGCACCATAGAGGTGCTTACCTGCTACCCGGGCCTGCACGCGGTCTGGATATACCGGCTGGCCAACCGCCTGTGGCGGGCAGGCCTGCTGCTGCCGGCCAGGCTGCTTTCCCACTTCGCGCGCTTCCTCACCGGGATTGAGATACACCCCGGGGCCACTATAGGCCGGCGTTTCTTCATAGACCACGGCATGGGCGTGGTCATAGGCGAGACTACGGAGATAGGCGACGACGTGCTGATCTACCAGGGCGTGGTGCTGGGCGGGACCTCGCTGCAGCACAAGAAGCGCCACCCCACTCTCGGCAACGGGGTGGTGGTGGGGGCCGGCGCCACCGTGCTGGGGGCCATAAAGATAGGCGACAGGTCGCGCATAGGGGCGGGCTCCGTGGTGCTGCAGGACGTGCCGGCCGATACCACCGTCTTCGGAGTGCCGGCGCACGGAGGCAGGTCCGGCAAGGGCGGGACCCAGCTGGACCATAATAAGCTGCCCGACTACTGCAGCGAGGAGATGCGCCGGGTGCGCGCCGAGATAGAGATGCTAAAGAAGGAGCTTTCCGAAAAATGAAATACGCCGAAGATATGTCCGGGCTGGTGGGGGGCACCCCGCTGGTGCGGATAAACAGGCTCTGCTGCGCCGGGGGGGCCTTGCTGCTGGCCAAGCTCGAGTTCTTCAACCCGTCGTCCAGCGTCAAGGACCGGGCCGCGCTCGGGATGCTGGCGGCGGCCGAGGAAAAGGGGCTCCTGAAGCCCGGCGCCACGGTGGTGGAGCCCACCAGCGGCAATACCGGCATAGGCCTGGCCTGGCTCTGCGCGATAAAGGGCTACCGGCTGGTCCTCACTATGCCGGACACCATGAGCGTGGAGAGGCGCAAGATCCTTCACGCTTTCGGCGCGGATATAGTCCTGACCCCGGGCACGGAAGGCATGGCCGGCGCGGTGCGCAAGGCCGAGGAGTTGCTCGCGTCCAGGGCCGGGGCCTTCATGCCGCGGCAGTTCGCCAACCCGGCCAACCCGGCCATCCACGAGCGCACCACCGCCGAAGAGATCTGGCGGGATACCGAAGGCAAAGTGGATATAGTGGTGGCGGGGGTCGGCACCGGCGGTACCGTTACCGGGGTGGCGCGGGGTCTCAAGAAGCGCAAGCCAGGGGTGAGGATCGTGGCCGTGGAGCCGGCCGCCTCGCCCATACTGTCAGGCGGCAAGCCCGCCCCTCACCGCATACAGGGCATCGGCGCCAATTTCATACCGGAGAACCTGGACCGCTCGCTGGTCGACGAGGTGCTGCCGGTGGCGGACGCCGACGCGGGCGTAGCCGCCCGGAGGCTGATGAAGGAAGAGGGCATCCTGGCGGGTATCTCCTCCGGCGCGGCCATCCACGCGGCCGTTATCGTGGCGCGCCGGCCCGAGTCCGCAGGCAAGACCATAGTGGCCGTATTGCCTGATACCGGAGAGCGCTACCTGAGCACCTGGCTTTTCGACGAGCTTCCGCCGCAGGGGGGCCCGGCCCGATGAAGCTCGCCACCCTCTGCTACGTCCGCAGGAACGGCCGCACGCTGATGCTGCACCGGACCAAGAAGAAGGACGACGTGCACGAGGGGAAATGGAACGGCCTCGGCGGCAAGCTGGAACGCGGTGAAAGCCCCGAGGAATGCGTCGCGCGGGAGGTGCTGGAGGAGTCCGGCCTCCGGATAGAGGCGCCGGTACTAAAGGGCGTGCTCACTTTCCCCGACTTCGCGAAGGGCGAGGACTGGTACGTTTTCGTGTTCGCCGCCTCCAGGTTCGGCGGCCGGCTGACAGATTCCCCGGAAGGGGAGCTGCGCTGGATCCCGGACCGGGGCCTGCTCAAGCTGAACCTCTGGGAGGGGGACAGGGTCTTCCTGCCGCTGCTGCGCCGGCGCGGTCATTTTTCCGGGAAATTCCATTACCGCGGCGGCCGGCTCGTGAAGTACAGCGTGGAGAAGTATTGAGCGGCGGCCCGAAGCCCCGGCTGCGGGGGCGCGCCTGACGTCGAGGCGTAACCGGCCGGCAGGCATGATAGCATCCGGCCGCCGAGCGTTATTCCCGCTTCAGAGCGATCTTATGCCCAAACCCTCACTGGCTCTAGGACTTATGAGCGGCACTTCCGCCGACGGGCTCGCGCTGGCCCTCTGCTCCTTTTCGGGGCGCCGGCTGGAAGTGCTCGGATTCCGCGACTACCCTTATGCCGCGGCGCTGCGGGCCAGGATACTGGCCGCCAAGGACCTCGCGGCACCGGAACTATCGGCCTTGAACTTCGAGCTGGGGCGCCTCTGGGCCGGCATGGTCAGGGATTTCTGCTCCGCGCGCCGCGTCCGCTACCGGGATATCGCCGTGATCGGCTCGCACGGCCAGACGGTTTGGCATTCCCCCGGGCGGGGCGGCCATACGCTGCAGATCGGCGAGGCCTCTTTCATCGCCGAGGAGACCGGCCGCCCGGTGGTTTGCGACTTCCGGCCCGCCGATATGGCTGCCGGCGGGGAGGGCGCCCCGCTGGTGCCGTTCCTGGACGAGTATCTTTACGGCGGCGGCAAACCTACCGCGCTGCAGAACATAGGCGGGGTGGGGAACATCTCCTTCGTGGGCAGGGGCGTCAGGACCCGCGGCTTCGACACCGGCCCCGGGAACTCGCTGATGGACACGGCCGCCGTGCTGGTATCGCGCGGGCTTCTGGCTTTCGACAGGGACGGCGCGCTGGCCGCGGCCGGCAGGCCCGACGAGGGGAAAGTGCGCGAGCTGCTGAAGGCCCCGTTCTTCCGGAGGCGGCCTCCTAAGTCCCTTGACCGCAGCGAGTACGCGCTGGCCTTTTTGAAGAAGCGCTTCGGCCGGCGGCTGGACCGCCGGGGGGCCCCGGACCTGCTGGCCACGCTGAACCTTTTTACCGCCGCCTCCGTTAAGGAGGCCTTCGCCCGCTTCGCGCCGCGCGGAACCGCGGAGCTCATCGTCAGCGGCGGGGGGGCGCTGAACCCGGTGCTGCTGGCCAATATTTCCCGCCTGCTCGCTCCGGCCGGCGTCAGGACCCGCTCGGCCGCCGAGCTGGGCATGCACCCGCTGGCCAAAGAGCCGGCCTGCTTCGCGCTGCTGGCGTTGCTGGCCCTGAAAGGCAGGCCCAACCATTGCCCCGCCGCCACCGGCGCCCGCGGCCGCAGGGTGCTCGGCAAGCTGCTGCGCCCCGCGCCATGAAAGGGCGTCCCGCTTCCCGCCAGGGGACGCTGTCCCTGATGATGCGGGCTTTCAAGTACCGCAACTACCGGCTCTTCTTCGGCGGGCAGGGGATCTCGCTCATCGGGACCTGGATGCAGCGCATAGCCATGAGCTGGCTGGTGTACCGGCTCACCGGCTCGGCCATGCTGCTCGGCGTGGTAGGCTTCTGCGGGCAGATACCCACCTTCCTTCTCTCGCCGATAGCGGGCGTGCTGGCCGACCGTTTCGACAGGCACAGGATACTGCTCGCCACGCAGACGCTCGCAATGCTGCAGGCGATGACCATGGCCTGGCTGACCCTGTCGGGCCGCGTGCAGGTGTGGCATATCATAGCCATCAGCTCCTTCCTCGGCCTGGTCAACGCTTTCGACATCCCGGCGCGGCAGTCCTTCGTCATAGACATGGTGGAGCGCAAGGAGGACCTCGGCAACGCGATAGCCCTGAACTCCTCGATGTTCAACGGCGCCCGCCTCGTCGGCCCTTCCGTGGCGGGCGTGCTGATAGGCCTGACCGGCGAGGGCGTCTGCTTCCTGCTCGACGGCGTCAGCTATCTGGCGGTGATAGCGGCCCTGCTGGCCATGAAGGTCCCTGCCCCAAAGCCGAAACCCGCCGGGGAGCCGGTGCTCCGGCGCCTGCGGGATGGTTTCGGCTACGCTTTCGGCTTTGCCCCGATAAAATTCATAATCCTGCTGCTCGCGCTCACCAGCCTGACCGGCATGCCTTACACCGTGCTGATGCCGGTCTACGTCAAGCAGGTGCTGCACGGCGGTCCCGGCACGCTGGGCTTCCTGATGGCCTTCTCCGGAGCCGGCGCCCTGCTGTCGGCCGTGGTGCTGGCCTCGCGCAGGAGCGCGGCCGGGCTGGAGGCCCGCATTCCTCTTTCCACCCTTGTTTTCGGCCTGGGCCTGCTGCTGATCTCCGCGGCGCCAGGCTTTCCCGCCGCCGCAGCAGCGATAGCGTTGGCCAGCTTCGGCATGATCAGCCAGATGGCCTCCTCCAACACCATCATCCAGACCGTGGTGGACGACGACAAGCGCGGCCGCGTGATGGCGATCTACGCCATGTCCTTCATGGGCATGATGCCATTCGGCAGCATACTTGCCGGCTGGGGCGCAACCCATATCGGAGTGCAGCGTACCATAATGCTCAGCGGCATCCTCTCCGTGCTGGGCGCGGCGGTGTTCTATACCCGCCTCGGGTCGATCCGAGAGAGCGTGGCGCCGGTTTTCCGCCGGCTGGGGATAGCGCCGGAGGTGGCCGCCGGCCTGGAATCGGCCGCCGAGCTCACCGCGCCCCCGGAGGACTGACGTCGGGGCTCCGGGCGCCGAATTTTTGTAGAATTTCAACAGCATGGAAAAGCACGGGGCCGCGGCCCTTTCCGGAGAGATCAAGACCATACTGAAAAAGGTCTCGCGCACGCTTTATCTCAGCGTGGCCGTGCTGCCGGAGCCCGTGCGCACCTGCATGGGCCTGGGCTACCTGCTCTGCCGCGCGCTCGACACCGCCGTCGATACCGCCGGGATACCGGCTTCCGACAAGCTGAAGATACTTTCCCTGGCCCGCGCCCTCAACGACCCAGGTTCCCGCGGCGCCCTGCTCGACAGGCTAAGGGCGCTCTCCGCCTTCCCGGCCCCGCAGGGGGAGCGAGAGCTGCTGCTGAAGTTCGGCAAGGTGCTCGACCTCTTCGCCGCCCTCCCGGCGGAGGATAAGCCGCTGTTCACGGACCTGCTGGGCGGGATAGCCTCCGGCATGGAGATGGACGTGCGCTCCTTCCCGGGCGGAGCGCCCGCCGCGCTGCCCCACGCCGCCGACCTGGAGCGCTACTGCGCCCTGATCGGCGGCGTCCCCGGCATATTCTGGGCCCGTCTTTACCGGCAGGCCATAAGGCGCTCCACCCGCGGCGGCTTCCCGGCCGAAAAGGACGCGGAGATGATCGGCGCGGCCCTGCAGATGACGAACATACTCAAGGACATGTCCGCCGACCTCAGGAACGGCCGCTGCTATATGCCGCAGGAGGACCTGGACACCCGGAACATGAAGCCCGGGGACCTGCTGGACAAGGCCAACATGGGCCGGCTGCGGGAAATAGTCCTGAAGTGGGTCATGTGGGCGGTTGACCGCCTGGACCAGAGCGAGGCCTTCGTCTCCGCCATACCCAAGACCGAGGCCGCGCTGCGCGCCGCCGCCATCTGGCCGGTCTACTGGTCCATGGACACGCTGGAGGAAGTGGTGCGCTCCAATCTGCTCGACCCGGCCGACCGCCCGAAGGTCGGCCGCGGCCGCATCTACGGCACCATAGCGGCCACCCCGCCGCTGCTGCTCAGCAATACCGCCTTCGCCCGCGGCTACCGTTTCCGCCGCGAGACGCTGATAGGCGCCATAACCGGGGGAAACTACGAGGGGAGGCCGTTATGAAAGGATCGCTTCTTTTCGCCGCCATGCTGGCGGCCTGCGCCTGTGCCAGGCAGCTGACGCCCGCCGAGAGGGAGGAGGCCAGGCGCGCGGACATGGAGCTGGCCGGCGTTATGGACATGGTCAAGAACAGGCAGATCCCGCCGATAGATTTCGAGACCGGCTCGGCCAGGCTGAAGCCCTCCTCGTACGAGCTTCTGGACCGCATAGCCGAGATACTGATCAACAAGAACCGCCTGAAGCTGATAGTGGAGGGGCACACCGACGACGTGGGCTCCGCCGAATACAACCAGGACCTTTCGCTGCGCCGCGCGAACTCGGTGAAGATGTACCTGGCCACCAAGGGCGTCTATCCCGACTACATCCGCATCTACGGCTACGGGGAGACCAGGCCGGCGGTGCCGGAGAAGACCCCGGAGGCCCGCGCGCTCAACCGGCGCGTGGAGTTCCGCATAACCACCCGCGACTGGGGAACGGTGTACTGAGCCGGGCCGCCCGGAAATTAAAAAGCCCCGGCGCGCCGGGGCTTTTTAATTTTTAAAGGTGTATCGGGGGTGGAGCTGGTTTGCCGAGGCAGGCCCTCGCGCAGGCCCGAGCTTGCGTAGCGCGAGGGCCGGGTGGAGCGAAGCGACACCGCAGTGCGGGAGCGCGGCCACTGTGTGGCCGATAGCGTGCCTGACGAGGTAAGCCGGCTCCACACCCGTCGTCAGTCGCCGTAGTCCTGCTTGTATTTCCTGTACTTGTAGGCGAACTTGCCCTGCCTGCCCTCGGGCAGCTTCTCGTCGCTCCACTCGAACTCCCGGTCCACTATCCGGACCAGGTCTCCGGCGGCGGCGCCCGCCTTCTTAAGGGCCTTGTCCAGGCCTATGGTCTTGAAGATGCGGCGCAGGCGGTCCCAGGAATCGGGCTGGGAGAAGTTGGTCATCGCTATAAGTTTCTCCACCTTGGTCCCGGTCACCACGAAGGCGCCGGTGTGGTCCTTGCCGACGCGGAAGCCCTCGGTGGGCAGGCGGAAGGCCGCGGCCCCTTCCGAGGGCCGGTACAGTTCCTCTTCCTTTATGGCCGGCAGCAGCTTGATGATCCTGTCCAGCAGGCGGGTCACGCCCTTGCCCGTCGCCGCGGAGATCAGGAAGATATCCTTTTTCCTGAACTTCTTCTGCAGGGCTTCCTGCACCTTGTCGGCGCCGGGGAGGTCCGCTTTGTTCACCGCCAGGATGGCGGTCTTCCTGGCCAGCAGCGGGTGGTAGTTCTTAAGCTCCTTCTCGATGACGCGCACGGCCTGCTCCGGCTTCAGGTCCCCGAAGCCGGCCGGGTCCACCAGGTGCACGAGCAGCTTGGTGCGCAGCACGTGCTTCAGGAACAGGTCCCCCAGGCCGCGGCCCTCGTGCGCGCCCTCTATCAGGCCGGGGATGTCGGCGGCGGCGAAGCTTTTGCCCTTGTGCGTCACCATGCCGATGTTGGGGTTCAGCGTGGTGAAAGGGTAGCCCGCTATTTTAGGCCGCGCGGCGGAGACCGCCGCCAGCAGCGTGGATTTGCCGGCGTTGGGGAAGCCGACCAGGCCCACGTCGGCCAGCACGCTCAGCTCCAGCCAGGCCTCGTATTCCTCTCCCGGCTCGCCGTTCTCCGAGATCTTGGGCGCGGTGTTGAAGCGCGTCTTGAAGGCCGTGTTGCCGCGCCCGCCCCGGCCGCCCTGCGCGGCCAGGAAGCGCTGCCCGTCCTCCTTGAGGTCCGCCAGCACGGCCCCCTCTCGCTTTACCACGGTGCCTAGCGGGACGTAAAGGGTCTTGTCCTCGCCGTCGGCCCCGTCGCGCTTGTTGCCGCCGCCGGGGGCGGCGTCGCCCGCCGTGATGTGGGGGTGGAAGGCTATCTCCCTCAGCGTCGTGATGTTGGCCGAGGCCACGAACCAGATGCTGCCGCCCCTTCCGCCGTGGCCGCCGTCGGGGCCGCCGTACGGGATGAACTTCTCCCTGCGGAAGGAGGAGGCGCCGTTGCCGCCCTTGCCCGCCTTGAGGTAAACGTGGGCGGTGTCTATGAACTCGTGCGAGGACCTGGGTTTGGGCATATGGTTATAATGAAAAGCCTCCCGAACGTTCTACGCCCGGGAGGCCTTTTCCTTTCGGGTGCTTACTTCGCGGCGGGGTAAACGCTGATCTGCTTCTTGCCGCGCTTGGCCCATTCGAACTTGACCACGCCGGTGACGATAGCGAACAGCGTGTCGTCCGAGGCCCGCCTGACGTTGTTGCCGGGCAGGAACTTGGTGCCGCGCTGGCGGACCAGTATCTCGCCCGCGTTGACCGTCTGCATGCCGTAGCGTTTCACGCCAAGGCGCTGGCCCTTGCTGTCGCGGCCGTTGCTGGTTGAACCTTGTCCTTTAGTATGCGCCATAATATCCTCTGTTGTCTAATGCCGCTGTCGCGGCCGGGCCAAAAACCTTAAGACAGCTGAATGTCCTTCACTTCTATCTCGGTGAGTTCCTGGCGGTGCCCCGAAGCCTTCTCGTAGGCTTTCTTGGTTTTCTTGCGGAAAACGATGATCTTGGGGCCTCTGAGGTGCCGGATTATCCGGGCGGTCACTTTGGCGGAGGGAGTCTTGGCAGCCGCGGCGTCCTTAGCTTCCTGAGAAGCGGACCACAGGGCCTTGAAGGTCACTTCTGTGCCTTCCTGGCCGGTGAGCTTCTCCACCTGCAGGATCTCGCCCGGAACTACCCAGTACTGCTTGCCGCCTGTTTCGATGATTGCGTACATAGTGGATATATATTAGCAAAAAAGCGTTCCCGAGGCAATGATATCCCCGCGGGTGGGCGCTGGGCCTTCGGGCCCATAGGGGCGCGGGACTTTAGACGCTTCCGCCCCGGCGCCTGAATTTACCATAATATAGGCATGGAACCTCAGCATCGCGCGGACACGCTCATGAAATTTCGCTGTGCTTTCGCGGCCGCTTTCCTGGCCGCGCTCCTGTCGCCGCTCACGTCCCGGGCCGCCCTGCCGGGCCCCGGGCCGGCCAGCCGCATCCTCGCCGGGCTTTCGCAGCCGGCCACCGCGCAGGCCCCGGTCATGCAGGCCGGGGATTTCGACGCGCTCAGCGTCACCGACCCGCTTTACAGGGAAGGCTCTCTCAGCCTGCTCGAGCAGGAGGTGAAGAGCGAGACCGAGGCCAAAAAAAAGGCTCCCGTGATGCGCGACGCCCCCGTCTCGAAGAAAAAGGAGGGGGGCGCTCCCGCGGCCGGCAAGGAGCTCCGCCTGAAGAAGACCAGGGCGAAGAAGCCGCTGCACGCCGATCCCCTCAAGGAGAAGAGGGCGCTCTGACCGGCTTTTCCCGCTCCCTGCGCGCGAACCCCCGCCTGGCGGGGGTTTTGCTTTAGGCGGGCATAATTAATAGAATAAAGTCCGTCAGCGCTGGAGGAGCGATATGATACACGAAAAGCTTGCCTTCGTAACGGAGCCCTTCCTGGAGCCTGTGATGGACCTGTGGCAGCACATGTCCTCCTACCTCCCCAAGCTGGTCGCCGCCTTCGCTTTCGTCCTGTTCGGCCTGTTCATAGCCCGTATAGTCAGCTCGCTGCTGGAGCAGTTCCTGCGCCGGATAAAGCTGGACAAGTACACCAGCAGCGTCGGCATCAACGAGCTCTTCATCCGTTTCGGCTTCGGCAAATCCCCTGCCCACGTGGTCTCCTTCCTGGTCTACTGGGCGCTGCTGCTGGTCTTCCTGGTGACGGCCTCCAAGATCCTCGACCTCACCGTAATAGCCGACATCCTGCAGCGCTTCATAAACTTCCTGCCCAACCTGCTGGCCGCCATCTTCATAGGCTTCGGCGGGCTGATGTTCGCCCGCTTCATGGCGAACGTCGTGATGAACTCGGCCACCGCCAACAACCTGAAGGGCGGGCGCTCGCTGTCCAAGATGGTCAACTTCATTATCGTCGTGCTGACGATGATAACCGCCATTGAGCAGCTGGGCATCAAGATGAAGATGATCATCGGCGGCATCAACATCATGTTCGCCGCGCTCGGCCTCGCCTTCGCTATAGCCGTCGGCCTGGGCGCCAAGGACATCGCCCACGACATCCTGAAGAACCTCCTCACCGAGAACAAGGAAGAGGGCAAGCCCGACTAACCTCTCGCCCGAGAAAGGAAAAAGCCCGGGACTTCCCGGGCTTTTCTTTTTTGATTATGCCGCCGTGAGCTGGCGCCGGGTCGGCAAAAGACCTTGCGTTTTGCGCTCCGTCGCCGTCGGGCTAGTCGATGTAGTCCCTGAGCATCTTGCTGCGGCTGGGGTGGCGCAGCTTCCTTATGGCCTTGGCCTCGATCTGGCGCACGCGCTCGCGCGTGACGCGGAAGATCTTGCCCACTTCCTCGAGCGTGCGCGGGTAGCCGGTCTCGATGCCGAAGCGCAGCTTGATGATCTTGGCCTCGCGGTCGGTCAGCGTGTCGAGGATCTTCGTCACCTCGCGGCGGCGCAGCAGCTCGATCGCCGAGTAGGACGGCGGCAGCCCGCCCTTGTCCTCGATGAAGTCCTCGAGGTGCGAGTCCTCGTCCTCGCCGATGGGGGTGGACAGCGAGATCGGGTCCTGCATGATCTTCAGCGCGTTCTTCACCTTGTCCATCGAGATGTGCATGTGCTTGCTGTATTCCTCGATCAGCGGGTCGCGGCCGAACTCCTGGCGGTACTTGCGCGTGACCTTCATCAGCTTGCTGACGAGCTCCTTCATGTGCACCGGGATGCGGATCGTGCGGGCCTGGTCGGCGATCGCGCGGTTGATGGACTGGCGGATCCACCAGGTGGCGTAGGTCGAGAACTTGAAGCCGCGCTTGTACTCGAACTTCTCGACGGCCTTCATCAGGCCGAGGCCGCCCTCCTGGATCAGGTCGGACAGCTCCAGGTTCGAGTTCACGTGCTTCTTGGCGATCGACACGACGAGGCGGAGGTTAGCCTTGATCAGCTTCAGCTTGTCCTGCAGGATCTGGTCCTCGAGGAACGTGATCTTGTCGTTGAGCGACATGAAGTCGTCGGGGTCTATAGGCAGCGTGCGCACCAGGTGATGCTCGCGCTCCTTGACCGCGGCCACGTTCTGCAGCGCGGCCTCCACCTCGTTCGGGTTGTAGCCCCACTTGCTCCTGAAGGCGGCCGGCGTCAGGCGCTTGCGGCCCACGAGCTCGTGGTCGTGCTGCAGCTTAACGAGGTCGCCGTAGAGCTTCTCGTACTTGTCCAGCTCAAGGCGGTACTCCTTGATCTTGTGCGCGAGGTTTTTGATCTTATTGGTCAGGCGCTTGATCTTCTCCTGGTTGAGGTTCAGGTTCAGGATGTTCTTGACGATGTCCTTGCGCTTCTTGTCTATCACCGCGCCGATCTTCTTGCGCATCTCGTTGGAGAGCTTGGGCTTGTTCATGCGCTCGGACAGCTTGGAGATCTCTTTCTCGCTGCGCGTGATGAGCCTGGCGATGTTCTTCATCTTGCGCTTCATCGCCGACAGTTCCTGGTTGGACTTGCGGCCGCGGGGCATCAGCTCCTTGGTCGTCATCTCGTCCTGCTCGATCAGCGTCTCCCAGTTGCGGATCTCGCGCATCGTGATCGGGGATTCGAGCACCAGCATGCGCAGCTCGCGCTCGCGCTCGCGGATGTTGCGGGCCAGCGTGACCTCCTCGTCGCGGGTCAGCAGCGGCACCTTGCCCATCTCGGAAAGGTACATGCGGATGGAGTTGGAAACGTCGGGGGTGGCGCTCCACTCCTCGGTGTAGGCCTCGCGCTCGGAGGCGGCCACCATCTTGAACTTCTTGCGGTCCACCACGGCGATGCCGAGGTCCTCCAGCGTGCCCATCAGCGTGTCTATCTCCTCGCTGGACATCGAAGCGTTGGTGAGCGAGCGGTTCATCTCCTCGAGGGTGATGTAGCCGTGTTCCTTGCCGAGTTCCACGAGGTCCCTTAAAGCTTTCTTAGGCTGTGCCATCTTGTTCTCCTGTCTGACTGTTTCTGGATCATTCCCTGCCCGCGCTCTTCAGCTCGGACGTTATGCGGCTGTATTCCTGCAGCTGCTCCGGCGTCATCGCGCCGGACTTCAATTCCTTCAGGCGGCGCTCCAGCGCGAAGCGCTTGAGCATGCGGGCCGCGCCCGCGGCCGTCTGGGCCGACTGGCCCGCGTCGGCGCCGACGTCGGTGACGGCCAGCTGCATCACCAGGGCGGCGTCCTCCGGCAGCGAGGCCGAGAGGCGGGCCGGCGCGTCGGCGCGCTCCTCCGGGGGCAGCGCCAGCAGCGCGCCGTAGATCCTGCGCGCGGCGGGGCTGGAGAAATATTCCGGCTTCACGGCCCCGGAGCTCTCCAGCATGGCCGGGTCCCGCAGCAGCAGCTGCAGGTAATCGCGCTCCAGCTGCGGCATGGCGGGCGGCGCGGCGCGCGGCCCCTCCTGCCGCCTGGGGAGCGCCACCGCGGCCTTGCGCAGCTGCTTGAGTACGGATGCTTCCTCCACGCCGAAGCGGGAGGCGAGGGTCTTCACCCATTCGCTCTTGAGTATCTCGTCGGTCTGGCGCGCCACCGTCTCCAGCAGCACGCCGATGGCCTGCGCCTTCTCCTGCGCGGTCGGGGCGGGGCGTGCCTTGAAAAAAAGGTTGATGCGGAACTCCAGCGGGTCGGCGGCCTCCGCCAGCCGCTTCTCGAACTCGGCGCGGCCGTGCTCGTTGAGGTATTCGTCCGGGTCCAGCCCGCCGGCCAGGCTCGCCAGGCGCACGTAGAGGCCGGCCTCCATGAAGGTCTCGGCCGCCTTGACCGAGGCCTGGATGCCGGCGCGGTCGTCGTCGAACATCACCACGGTGTCCCTGGCGTAGCGCTTGACTATGCCGGAGTGCTCCAGCGTCAGGTTCGTGCCCAGCGGCGCCACGGCCCAGTCCACGCCGTGCTGGTGCGCTCCTATCACGTCCATGTAGCCCTCGAGCAGCAGCAGCCTGCCGCTGCGCCTTATCTGCGGCAGGGCCTCGTGCAGGCCGTAGAGGGTCTTGCGCTTGGAGAACAGCGGGGTCTCCGGGGAGTTCAGGTATTTCGGCATCCCCTCCGGGTCCAGTACGCGGCCGCCGAAGGCTATCACCTCGCCCGACTGGCTCTTGATCGGGAAGATCACGCGGCCCCGGAAGGTGTCGGCCACGCGGCCGCCCTCGCGCTCGGTTATCAGGCCTGCCTTGAGCGCCAGGTCGCGGCTCCAGCCGGCCTGCTTAAGCTCGTCCATCAGGGCTTTGCCGCCGGCCGGCGCCCAGCCCAGTTCGAATTTCTCCACGGTGGCCTTGCTCAGGCGGCGCTCGCCGAGGTAGAGCTTGGCTTTCTCCCCGGCAGGGGAGAACAGCTGCTTGTGGTAGAAGGCGGCCGCGGCCTTCATGATCTTCTTGAGTTCCAGGCGCTCCCGGTCCTCGGGGGAGATGACGTGGGCCCTTTCGTCGCCGTACTCCACGCCCGCCTTCTGGGCCAGCTTGCGCGCGGCCTCGGGGAAGGTCAGCCCTTCGATGTCCATCACGAACTTGAAGATATCCCCGCCGGCGCTGCAGCCGAAGCAGAAGAAGATCTTCTTGTCCGGGTTGACGGTGAAGGAGGGGGTCTTCTCGTTGTGGAAAGGGCAGTTGGCCTTATAGCTGCGCCCCGCCCTTTTCAGGGACGGCACGTACTCCCGGACCACCTCGACGATGTCCAGTTTCTCCCTGATAAGCTCTATAATGGGCGAAGAACTCATTAATTAACAAAAAGACTTTACGTCCGCGGCGGCGGCGGCAGGTAAAAAGCCGCGCGGACCGTGGCCCGCGCGGCTGATCGCGTGTTCGGCGCTTAGTAAGCCCTGCGGCCCCTGCGGACCTTGCGGCGGGCTTCCTGCGACTTTATCTTGCGCTTCATGCTCGGGGGCATGTAGTGCTCGCGGCGCTTTATCTCCTTGAGGATGCCGTTGCGCTCGCAGTCGTGCTTGAAGCGTCTGAGCGCCTCTTCTATGCTCTCTTCGTCCCTTACTTTGACAAATACCACGCTGATCACCACCTTTAGGTATGCAGACTTTGAAATCTTTCCCCGGCTAGCCGGGGGGCCACAGCATCTTCCTGCCGGCGAGCAGGTGATAGTGGATATGGTCCACGGCCTGCCCGGCGGCCTTGCCGTTGTTGGTCACCAGGCGGAAGCCGCTCTCCACGTTGAGCCGCTTAGCGATCTTCACGGCGGCCAGCTGCAGCTTGCCGAGCAGCTCCGCGTCCGAGTCCGCCGCGGTTGAAAGCCTGTCTATGTGCCGGCGCGGGATGATAAGAACGTGAGTGGGGGCCTGCGGGTTAAGGTCCAGGAAGGCCAGCGTGTCCTCGTCTTCGTACACGACCTTGGAGTTTATCTCCCCGGACGCTATCTTGCAGAATATACAGTCCGCCATTCACTTATATTTTATTATTTTAAAGGGGGCGAGGGCAAATCCGCGGTCAGAAGCGGGAGAGCGGCAGCACCCTCTCTCCGAACTTGCCGGGGTTGCTTTCCAGAGGGCTGACGGACTTCCTGCTACGGGATATCCGCAGCGGCCAGACCCCGGCTTTCCGGGCCTGGATGATGCCGGAGTCGGAGGGGGAGGCGTAAAGGACGAAGCGGCCTTTTTCCAGGGCGCGGTATTTGGCGTCCTCGGTGGGGGTGAAGAGGAATTCATCCGCCAGTTTCCTCCAGGAGGCCTCCAGGCTGTCGGCCCCTTCCGGCCCCCGGTCCAGGAAGAAAGCGACCTTTATGCCCAGCGCGCGCAGCGCCCAGGCGGTCAGCCAGGGCACCGGCTTCAGCCGCTCGAAGCCGTAGGAGCGGTTGACCGAGTTCCAGTAGTCCGGCGTCCCGGGCTGCAGCTTGTCCCTGGCCGCCGCCTGGAAAGCAGGGGTGGAGTAGACGAGCCCGTCGTCGTACTCGAAGCCGGCCCGGAAGCCTATCAGCGTGTTGACGCTGAAGATGACGCCCCAGGCGCCGGCCAGCATGGCGAAGGCGCGGAACCTGCCGAACCACCTGGAAAAGAAGTCGCGCAAGGCCTGGAACATCAGTCCGCCTTGGCCCTGACGAGCCGGCCTCCGGCCGGGGGGGCGGTAACTCCCTGGCGCGCCAGGCACCAGCGCACCGCGTCGCGCAGCCGGTGCTTGGAGTTGGCGAATTCCATCGCGCTCGAGAGCACCGGGTTGTCCCTGCCGCTGGCCAGAGAGTCCGGCACGGCTATGTGGTAGACCCTGCCCGGCACCAGCGGGCCGTTCTCGCCCTCCGCTTTCTCGAGGGCCTGGCCGCGCAGGAAGAGCCTCAGCCCGGAGACGGTGATGCCGTAGGAATGCAGGCCGTCCAGCGCCCGCTCCAGGTCCTCGCCGCGGATCTTGACGAAGACCAGGCTGGATTCCCGCGGGAAAGAGGAGTAGAGGTCGCCGACGGTGACCGGCCCGCTGGAGAGCGGCGCGGCCACCTCGTCTATGCCTATTATGGCGGCGTTGGTCCTGGCCCAGCGGCGCATGCAGTCCGCCGTGAAATCGGCGGCCGGATAGCCGTCCCCGGACTGCAGCGGGAGCGGGGAGGAGAGGAAACCGATCTTTTTCCCGAAATGGGCCTCGGCCGCCTTCCGGTGCTTATCCGCTACCTTGAGCACGGCCGGAGACTCCCCCAGCTTCCCGGCGTCCAGCTCCACCTCTTTCCATTTCAGGCCCGTAACCCGGCCCGTTTCCGGGTCGAGGGAAAGGGCGATCCTGGCCGCTGCCAGCATGCCCTGGCCGGAGCCCGCCACCCAGGTATGCTTGACCTTGAAAGGCTTCCTTACCGAAGGCTCGTCGGTGATCACCAGGTCCACCCTGGGCAGCCTGGAAAGGAAGGCGCGGAAGTATTCCTCGCCGGCCGGGGAGGCCGGGTTTATGTCCAGGAGCAGCACTATGAGCTGGGCTCCGGCTTCCCGGAGCGAGCGGATAGCCTTTTCGGCCTCGTAGGTCTCCTTCTCCAGCTTGTAGTTGGAGAAGTATTTCCGCGAGTCGGGCTTGTCTGGGGAGTTCACCAGCAGCGAGAAAAAGCCGATCTTCCGGCCGCCCGCCTGGGAGACGCTCCAGCTCTTCAAAAAATCCGGTTTCCTGTCGCTGCGGAGGTAGAGGTTGGACGCCAGCACCGGGACGGCAGCCGCCCCGGCCAGGCTCTTAAACTCTTCTGGAGACAGCGAAAGCTCCTCCATGCCGGCCGCCGCCGCCGAATAGGGGACGGCCGCGACGCACTCTGCCGCGGCGCCGCCGCCGATCAGCCTGCCTTCCGGGGTCGGCGAGATCCAGTTGCCCAGGTCCACCGCCAGCTTGGGTTTCCGCTCGGAATCGTAAAGGTTCTTGAAGGCGGCGAAACCGCCCGTGCCTTTCTCCGCCCAGACCCTGCCCTGGGACCGGGCAGTGGCGAAGATGACGAGCTGCTCCTTTTTGCCGCAGCCCGCCAGCAGCAGGGCCGCCAGCGCCGCCGCCGCTATTCGAGACGTACTATCCTCCCTCCTTCGGGGCGGGCCTTGACCGGGTTGGCCGTGATGTCCTTGATCAGGAGGTCGCGTATAGGCATCATCGTATCCTCCAGGTCCTTGGCCTCGGAGAAGACGGCGCCGCCGGTGCCTCCGGTGGTGAGGTAGTTGTTGGTGGCCACCTTAAGCCTGTCGCCGTCCTTCACCGGCTTGCCGCCGCGCTCCAGCGTTATATTGGCCGGGTCGTCGGAAGGGGCCTTGAACGTCACCTTGAGGCCGGAGACCTGCAGCTTGGAGTAGCCGCCGGGCAGGTTGTCCGCCATCAGGCGGCGCAGCTGCCCGCCGGTCAGCGTCAGCGTGACCAGGGTGTTCTCGAAGGGCATGACCTGGAAGATGTCGCGCATAGTGACGTCGCCCGCCTTCAGGTCCGAGCGGATGCCGGGGCTGTTCTGGAACGCGACGTCGGCGCCGGACTGCCTGCGCAGCGCGTCGGTGAACCAGTTGCCTATGTCGGAGTCGAGGCCGGCCCGGGAGGCGCCCAGGTCCACGTCGGAGCGGCCTATCACCTTGCCCATCTCCTTGTCCACGCGCGCGCTGAAGGGCTTCAGCGCCGCGGTCACCTTCTGGTCCTCGCCGGTGACGTCGGTCCAGAGCGGCACCAGCTCGTCGGAGTCCCCGGAGAGCTTGCCGGTCTTGTCGTCGAAATACAGCGAGATCCTGCTGACGTCGGTGAGGCCCCAGTAGCTTTCGGCTATCAGCGCGCCGCTTACCGGGTCCCGGTAGCCGCGCGTTATGCCGGCGTGGTTGTGGCCGCCTATCACCACGTCGGCCCCCGAGGCCCTGGCGATCGCGAGGGTGCTGTCCGGGGGGATCTCCCCGTCGTATACCTTGCCGGTCAGGTCCTTCTTGCCGGAGAGGCCGAGGCCGAAGCCCGTGTGGGAGAGCACGATCAGCGCGTCGGGCTTCTCGGTCTCCCGGATGATCTTCGCCCAGCGGGCGGCCTCCTGGCTCTCGTCCCGGAACTCCAGGTGCTTCACGTTGGCGGGGAGCGTGGTGGTGGCGGTGTGCTTGCCGGCTATGCCGAGCACGGCTATGCGCTTGCCGCCCGCCGTGACCACGGTGTAGGGCTTAAGATAATCCGGGGCCTTGCCGGTCTCCTTCACGTAGACGTTGGCGCCCAGCCAGGGGAAGCTGGAGGCTTTGACCATGTCGCGGAGGCTGGCCTCGGTGTAGTCGTAGTCGTGGTTGCCGACGTCGCTGGCGGAGTAGCCGAGCAGGTTCATCATCGCGGCCGTCGCCATGCCCTTGGTCAGCGTGCCTTCGGGAGTGCCCTGGAAGGTGTCGCCGGAATCCAGGAGGATGTGCGGGTTCTTGTCCGCGCCGACCAGCGCCGAGAGCGCCGCGAAGCCTCCGATGGTGCGGGTGGAGTTCTCCTTGTCCCATTTGGCCGGGCGGGAGAAGTACCAGCCGTGCACGTCGCTGGTGTGGTAGACGTCCACGGTCAGCGACCAGGCGGACAGGGGCAGGGAGAGAAGCAGGGCGGTAAGCAGCTTTTTCATCGAGGCTCCTTATATAAGGTAAAGGGATCCGGCGCAACGCTCCAGCGCTTCGAAGACGGAGTCGAGGCCGGAGTATATGCTACTAAATTTGAGATTTCGCGGGAAACCGGCGGGATCGGCGGCCGCCGCGGCGGCCGCCAGCGCGAGGGCCT
>JAJZOZ010000183.1 GCA_021811405.1 bacterium
CGGCCGCCTGCGGCGCCGACATGCTGATAGTGCACCACGGCCTGCTCTGGGGCCGTTCGCAGGCGTTCGCCGGCCCGTTCAAGCGCAAGCTGGAGGCGCTGTTCGGCGGCGGCCTGTCCCTCTGCGCGTGGCACCTGCCGCTCGACGCCCACCCCAAGGTCGGCAATAACGCCCGCCTGCTGCAAATGCTCGGGGCGAAGTCGCTCAGGCCGTTCGGCCATTACGACGGGCAGCACATCGGCTTCCGGGGGAACCTGCCCAGGCCGCTCTCCATCGGCGATATCGCCGCGAAGCTGGCCATCAAGCTGGACGCCGAGCCCCTCTGCTTCAGGTTCGGGACCGAGAAGATACGCACCGTCGGAGCGGTCAGCGGGGGCGCCGCGCGCATGTTCGACCAGGCAGCCGAGGCCGGCCTGGACCTTTTCCTGACCGGCGAGACCGGAGAGCCGGTGCAGGAGTACGCCCGCGAGGCCCGCTGCAACTTCATTGCGGCCGGCCATTACAACACCGAGAAGCCCGGCGTGCAGGCCCTGGCCGAGGTGCTGGAAAAGAAGTTCAGGGTAAAGACGGAGTTCATAGACATTCCCAACCCCTCCTGAGACCGGCCCGCAGAACGGAGATAACATGGAAACGCGCAACCTCGCGATAATGCTGACGGACATAAAGGGCTTCACGTCCAAGACGGCGAGCTTCTCCCGGGCCCAGACGCAGGAGCTGCTGACGCGGCACCGCGAACTGGTGCTGCCGGTCATAGAGAAGTTCGGCGGGCGGCTGGTCAAGACCATCGGCGACGCCTTCCTCGTGGTCTTCAACAGCCCCACGGACGCCGTCATCTGCGGCATGGAGATACAGGCCGTGCTGAAGGCCCATAACGCCGAGAAGGCGGCCCCGGACAAGATCGAGATCCGCATCGCGATCAACGCCGGCGAGGTGGCGGTGCACGACGACGGCGACATCTACGGCGACCCGGTCAACATCACGTCCCGCCTCGAGAGCATAGCCGAGGCCGGCGAGGTCTTCTTCACCGAGGCCGTCTACCTTTCCATGAACAAGCGCGAGGTGCCGTCCAGCGAGATAGGCTACCGCCAGTTCAAGGGCATACCGGAGAAGATCAAGGTCTTCCGCGTGCTGCGCGAGGTGCCAGTAGGTTCCCAGCCTCCCGGCGAGGCCCAGGAACCCCCCTCCCACGGCAGCCCGGTAGCCCCCGCGTCGCGGCCGCCAGCCGTTCCGGGCGCGCCCGCCCCTATCTCCCTGCGCGCCGTTTCACTTCTGCTCGACCTGGTGCTTTTCATGAGCGTCGCTTCGATCCTGACCAGGCAGATCCTCTTTTTAGGCGCCGTTCTGTCTCCGATAAAGATCATGATCTGGGTGTTCTGCATTTCGTTCTTCCTTAAGCGCAAGGGCGCCACCCCGGGCATGATGATAATGAAGCTGAAGCTGGTGGACGCGGCGACCGGAGAAACTCCGGGAAAAACGCTCTGGCGCGCCGCGCTGGGAGTGGTATCGGCGGTGCCGTTAGGGCTGGGCTACATCTGGGCTTTTTTCGAGAAGGACGGACTGACCTGGCATGACCTGCTGACGAACACCAGGATAGTCCGGGCCTGACAGCGCCACTCGAGGAAACAAAAAACCCGCGGGGAGCGCGGGTTTCTTTATGCCTTGTATTCGGCCCGCGGCAGCAGCAGGACGAGGAAGGAGAGCAGCAGGACGGCGGAGGCGTTCATGGCTATGCAGAAGCCGACGGAGTACTTCTCGGCCAGCATGCCGTTGACCATGAAGGTCACCGGCAGCACGGCGTAGGCCAGCGTGGTCAGCACCGAGAAGAAGCGGCCCTTCATCGCGTCCGGCACCACGGACTGGAACAGCGTCAGCACCACGGCGTTGCCGGCCCCGAGCGCCGCGCCGGCCGCGAACAGCAGCGCGCAGATGGCGTACTTGTCCGCTGCGAAATACAGCCCGCCGAACGACAACCCCACCGCCAGCACCGAAGCGAAGAACCAGCCGTAGATGCCGCCGTAGGAGCTCTTGAAGCTCATGGCCACCGCCAGCGCGGCGGAGCCGGCAGCGAAGAAGGTCTCGAAGACGGCCAGCCAGGTGACGGACTCCTTCAGCGTGAACTTCACTATCATCGGTATCAGGATCAGTATCGGCCCGACGAAGAAGTTGAAGAAGGCGAACGTCAGTATCAGGGCAAGCACCGGCCTGTTGCCCAGTATGTAGGCCAGGCCCTCGCGGAACTCCGCCACGAAGGAGCTCTCCGTGCGGGCCTCCGGCTTCAGCTCCGTCCTGATGCCCCAGATGGCCGCGAACGAGAGCAGATAGCCGCCGGCGTTGAACAGGAAGGCCCCGGCCACCCCGGCCGCGGCCATCAGCACGCTGCCCAGCGCCGAGCCGACCACGTTGGACAGCTGCAGTATGGAGGAGTCCGCGGCCACGGCCTGCGGCATCCGCTCCTCCGAGGTCAGCCGCAGTATGGAGGCCGCCTCGGCCGACTCGAACAGCGGCCCGAAGCCGGAGATGCAGAAGCAGAGAGCGTACAGCGCAGGCAGCGTCAGCCGGCCGCCCCAGAGCAGGGCCACCAGCACCAGCACGAGCGCCGCGCGGGCCCCGTCGGCGGCCAGCATGACGCGCCGCTTGTCGGAGCGGTCGGACAGCGTGCCCAGCAGCGGCCCGAAGAGCACCACCGGCACCACGTTCATCGCCATCACGAGCCCCAGGTGCAGCTTCGAGTTCTCTCCGCCGCTGGAGAGCACCCACCAGGCTATGGCTATGGAGAAGAACTTGTCGCCCACCGCCGATACCACGCGCCCGGCGAACATCCGCCTGAAATCGGGGAACAGCGCCAGCGGGTGGGCGAGAACCTGGTCCTTCAGCGCGCGCATTTTACCCCCTTCCTGGAGCACAACTCTTCGAGGTTCCTCATCAGCCTGGCCGCGCTGTAGGGGGCCGGGCCGCGGCCGCCGCAGTATTTCTCGTATCTCTCCGCCTCGTCCACCAGCACCGACAGCGGCAGCTTGCCGCCAATGAGCGGCAGCGTCACGTTAAGGATGTCGCCCGGCCTAAGCCAGCGGAACTCGTGCTCGGCCAGCCAGCCGGCCGGTACGGCGCCGCGCCGCGCCAGCGCTATGATATCGCGGTCCCAGTAGACCACGGCCCAGTCCCGGTTCGGCATATAGAACAGGTAGGCCGGCCGCCACAGCACCCGTTCGCCAGCCCCCGGCACCACCTGCCTCACCGGCACCAGCGGGCTGTCGTTGGGCAGCAGCGCGAGGTCGAAACCGTAGCGCCCGGCCAGCCTGTCCCAGCTGCGGGCGTCCAGCCGCAGGCCGGCCATGTCGCCTACGCGGTCATGGAAAAGATAGCGCCCGTCCACGAAAGGCCGGTAATCGGGGCCGAGCTCCCAGCCTATCCAGCCGCCCCAGCCCCATTCGTTGAAAAGCTTCAGGCCGGACAGCTCGGCCCTGTTGGCCCTGAGGAAGGCGGCCAGTCCGTCGGAGCGCCAGCGGTAGACGCGCGGCTCGGCCGAATAGTTGGACCAGACCCGCGCCGGGAAGAACCAGGCCATACCGGCCAGCAGCAGCACCGCGGCGGCGGCGGGGGCCCTCCTGGCCCGGGAGCCGGCCTCTTTCCAGGGCAGCGCCGCCGTGAAGGCGCAGGCCGTCATTATGAAGAACGGGATATGCCGGGCGTGGCCGGAAGCCGCAAGAGAAAAGAACATCAGCGCGGCGATATGCTGGTAGACCACGTGCCCGCGCTTTAGCAGGAAATAGGCCGCCGAGCCGAAGGCGCCGGCCAGCGCCAGCGCGAAGGGCCACTGGTACGGCGTGGAGAAGGTCACCCTCCCCCATTCCTGCATGTGAGCCTGCAGCTCCGCCATGTGCCGCTGGTGGTCCAGCATCACCGGGTATATCTTCCAGCCGTAGGGGTTGGCCAGGCTGGCCGCCAGCCCCGCGCCCAGGGCCTTAAGGTATCCAAGGCTGCGGCCCGGCTTTGCCAGCGGGCCCCGGCCGTAGACGTACGGGAGCTGTTCCGAGAAAGCCTCGCCGGCGGCGTACAGCCCTGTCAGCGCCAGCCCGTAGGCGAAGCCGGCGTGCAGGTTGGCCCAGAGGGCGAAGAAAGCGGCCGTCGCCGGCAGTCCCGGGAGCTTCCCGCCGAGGCGGTACCGCTCCAGGGCCAGCAGCGAGAGCGCAAAGAAGAGCAGCGTGAAGTTCTCCGGGCGCAGGTCGCAGTTGGACATCAGACCCAGCGCGAAGAACGGCAGCAGCAGCGGCAGAGCGGAGCGGCGGCCGTAGAGGAGCAGCGTCGAGCGGAAGGTCAGCAGGACGCCCGCCAGCAGCAGGGCCTTGAAGACCTGCAGCGCCCTGAAGCCGCCG
>JAJZOZ010000184.1 GCA_021811405.1 bacterium
GCAAGCTGAAGACGCAGCGGTACTGGAACCTCCCGCTCGGCGAGCGCAAGCTGGACGGTACGCCCGTGGAGGAGCTCAAGGAGCGCCTGCGCGCCGAGCTCTCCGAGGCGGTAAAGATCCGCCTGATCTCGGAGGTGCCGCTGGGCGCCTTCCTGTCGGGCGGCATAGATTCCTCGGTGGTCGTGGCGCTGATGGCCCGCGCTTCTTCCGAGCCGGTAAAGACCTTCTCGATAGGCTTCAAGGAGGCCGAGTTCTCGGAGCTCGGCTACGCCAAGCAGGTGGCCGAGATGTACGGCACGAAGCATACCGAGTTCGTGGTGGAGGCCGAGATGGCCTCGGTGCTCGAGAAGCTGGCGTGGCACTATTCCGAGCCGTACGCGGATTCCAGCGCGCTGCCGTCCTACTTCGTCTCGCAGCAGACCCGCCGGGCCGTGACCGTAGCCCTGAACGGCGACGGCGGCGACGAGAACTTCGGCGGCTATATCCGCTACCAGGCCATGAAGGCGGCCGGCTATTTCCGCGCGCTGCCGGCCTGGGCCAGGCGGGCGGCGCTCGCGGCGATGGAGCCTTTCCCCGAGAAGACCGCCCCGTTCAACACGGTCTGGCGGCTGCGCAAGTTCCTGCAGGCGGTCTCGCAGCGCGACCTCGCGATGACGTACCTGTCCACGGTGTCCTATTTCAAGGCCGACGAGAAGGCGCGGCTGCTGTCGCCGGCCTTCGTCAACGCGCTCGGCAAGGATATTAATTATCCGGAGCGCTATATCGGCGGGCTGTTCAACGAGGCCGAGGGGTCGCTGACCGAGAAGCTGATGTACACCGACCTGCGGTCCTACCTGCCGGAGTGCCTGATGACGAAGATGGACATCGCGTCGATGGCCAACTCGCTGGAGACGCGCTCGCCGCTGCTGGACCACAAGGTGGTGGAGTTCGCGCACCTGCTGCCGGACAATATGAAGCTGCGCGGCTTTACCGGCACCAAGTGGATCCTGAAGGAAGCTTTCAAGGAGATGCTGCCGCCGAAGATCTACCGGCGCGGCAAGATGGGCTTCGGCATCCCGCTGGGGCCGTGGTTCCGCGGCGAGCTCAGGGGCTACTGGGCGGACCGCTGCCTGTCGCAAAAGGCGCTTTCGCGCGGCTATTTCCGCGAGGCCGAGCTGCGCCGGCTGTGGGACGAGCACCAGCGCGGCGCGCGCGACCACGGCTACCGGCTGTGGGCGCTGCTGATGCTGGAGCTCTGGCACGGCCAGTTCGCCCCGGATTTTAAATTGTGAACGGGACTCCCTGCCGGCCGGAACGAAAAAACAGGGTCTCGCACACCGTGCTCGCCCTTCCGTTGCCTCAGCCCTCGCGCTTACGCAAGCTCGGGCTTCCGGCACGGTTTTTCTTATCCGGCCGGCAGGGTGTCCCGGCGCTATGAAGATCGTACTTATAAACCCCGATATTCCCTGGAACGCCGGCAACATAGGGCGCACCTGCGTGGCCACCGGCACTGAGCTCTGCTTCGTCGGCAAGATGGGCTTCGAGCTGAGCGACAAGGAGATCCGCCGCTCGGGGCTGGATTACTGGCAGTTCCTGAAATACTCCGTGCACAAGGACTTCGGGACCTTCCTCGCGTCGCTGCCGCCGGACCCGTCGCTGGTCTTCTTCTCCACGCGCGGCGGGAAGAGCTACTGGGAGGCCCCCTACCGGGAGGATTCCTGCCTGATCTTCGGCGCCGAGACCGCCGGCTTCCCCGACGAGATCTACGAGCGGTACGCGGACCGGCTCTACCGCATCCCTATGTGGTCGGACCGCGTGAGGTCCCTCAACCTCTCCACCTCGGCCGGCGTGGCCCTCTACGAAGCCCTCCGCCAAACCGCCCAAAAATAAAAAAGGGGACAGGCTACTTTTCAAAAAGCCCATGCCCGATTAAAAAAATCATTATTAAACAAGACGTTTTTTTAAGGCCGAGTGCCGGGGGAAAAAGTAGCCTGTCCCCTTTTTTTCTTACTTCGTTTCCCACTTCACTTTTAGGGTGCCGCGGCTGGCGTTGTAATCGAAGGCGTACGGGCCGAGCTTCTCCGGCAGGCTGCCGGCGCGGGCGTCCTTCATCCTTTCCCTGAAATCTTCGGAACAGAGGTCCTCCAGCGCTATCATGCCGGCCGTCAGCCAGCGGTGGGTCCGCGCTATCAGGGCCTTCGGCGCGCCCATCGCGAGCGTCTCGCCGATGGAGAAGCTGCCGCTCTTGGCGGGCAGGCCGACGTTGGCCCCCTTGTAGCCGAGGTAGGAGCCGCCGGAGCAGATCACGGTGGCCCAGGAGACGGCCGGCTCTTCGGGCGTCCCGGTCATCTTGACGAACAGGTCGGCCCGGTCGCCGAGGCCGCCGCCCACGAAATCCACGTCGGGGAAGGTCACCGCGAGCTCGCCCTTCTCGCGGCTGAACTTCAGGCGGGTGGAGGAATTTATCTGCACGTAGCCGGCGCGGCCGGGCAGCGGGTACTCGTCGGGGCCGTCGTAGGTGCGCCAGGCCTGGGCCGCGGCTTCCGCCGCCTTGAGCGGCAGGCCGGGCGGCAGCGGCAGGCCGTCGGCGCGGCCGCAGACCGGTTCCGGGGCGCCGCGCAGGTCGTAGTCGCGCGCGCCCTCCAGGATCTCGGCGTTGGGGGTGTTGCCCAGGAGGTCCTTCACGCTGACCCTGTCGAGGTCGAAAGCGGGCAGCCCCTCCGCGAAAGCGGAAGGCGCGGCGAGCAGGAGCGCGAGGGCTAATTTCAGCATGTTCATATTATGGCGCCTTGCCGGCCGGGCCGACAGGGCCGGTTTTCCCTTAAATTAATAGGTCCTAAGGGTTAGTGTCAGAACAGGCGGTAAAAGTTCAGCGCCAGGGCGGGGCCCGGCCTGGTGGTCACCGCGTCGCGGTGTTCGTCGTAGGTCCTGCCGTCGTAGTAGCGGCCCCTCAGCGCCCAGCCGGCCCAGGCCGCCAGGCGGTAATCCCCCGCGGGCGCGTAGTCCGCCGTCAGGCCGGCGCTGCGCTGCTCGATATAGGTGGAGGCCGACTTGTCCTGCCGGTGCGCCAGGTCGTACTGCAGCGCCGAGAAGGAATATTCCGCCCCCAGTTTCACTTCGGCGGTCAGCCGGCGGGCCAGGCCCAGCTTGCAGTACTTGGGCGGCATGTACGAGGCCGAGACCTCGTAGTCCGGGGACGGGCGCCAGAGGGCCGAGAAAGGCAGGTTGAAGACCAGCGTTTCGGTGCGGTAGGTGTAGAGCAGGTACGGGAAAGGATAGCCGCGGGCGAAGCTGCGCCGGGAGGAATAGGCCAGGCCGAAGGAGAGGCGGTGGCGCCCTTCCGCGGAGAGCACCTTGGCCGCGTTGAGCGACAGGTCGGTCTCGGAGGCGGAGTAGAAGAGCCGGTCGGAAGACGACCTGACGCCCGCGGAAAAGGCGTACCTGCGGGTGCGGGCGTTGAGGCGCAGGTCAGCGGTGTAGAGCTCTCCGGGCAGCCAGCCGTCGCGCAGGATGCGGTGGTCGGAGAAGCCGGCCTCCAGGGTCAGCCCTGGGCGCAGCACGGCGTTGCCGGACACCCGCGCCGAGCGGTGCCTGAGGCCCTCGGCGTCGGAATAGCCGGCGCCGGCCGCGACGAACGGGCGCCGGATGTCCGCCCGGTAGGGGTCCGCGCCTGGCCCCAGGCCCTGCGCGGCCGCGCCGGCCGGCAGCAGCAGCGCCAGCAGCAGCCCTCTCAAAGCGGGCCCCCGGAGGAGCCGAGTTCTAGCGGCGCGCGGGCCAGCGCGTCGCGGCCTATCAGGTAGAGGCTCCAGAAGACGACCGCGGAGCCGCAGAGGAAAATGAATTTCTCCACGCCGGCGGTGTGCGCTATCAGCCCGGTCTCGGTCAGCAGGTAGGTCCAGTCGTGCTCGCCGCCGCCCACCAGCGGCAGCGCCTGCCTTATGGCGTCGCCGGCGTAGATGCTTATGTTCAGCAGGTTCTCGCCCAGCCAGAACAGGCAGAGCTGCCAGCCGAGGTTGGCGCCGCGGCGCCGCAGGTGGACCAGGCAGACCGCGGGGACGGCCAGCTGGAAAATGGTGCCGCCCAGCATCATGATGAAGCGGGGGAACAGGCCCAGGAAGACGTGGCCGGCCTCGTGGAAGGCCAGGTTGACGTAGTCGAGCGGGGAAAAATAGTTCTCCTTCGCCAGCCAGCGGGTGTAGAACAGGAAGAGCCCGGCCGCCGCGGCCGCCCTGGCCCAGAGCCGGGCCGGGGTCACCGCGGGAAGGGCCGCGCGCTCCGCCCCGGCGGCGGCCCCGGAGGAGGCCAGCGTCCTGCGGAGCCTGGCCTCGGCCCTTACCTCGCCGGGGATATGCAGCTTCTTCAGGCAGGCGCCGCAG
>JAJZOZ010000185.1 GCA_021811405.1 bacterium
GGGATTTGGAACTATAACGGTCCCGGTGTCCCGGAGGGGTTTTTAGTAACAGGAAATGTTAGCCTGACCCCGGAAGCCGGATAACTCCCACCGGAGACGGGGAACAGATCGGTGCGCGGGGGGGGGGCAAAGCGGAGGCGAAAAGGCCGCGGCCTTATAGGCGCGGGAGAGGCTTCCTCAGAACTTCTTCAGCCGGCGCATGCGGAGCTTTATCAGGTAGAAGCCGGTGTTCCGGCCGGCCGCGTGGGCCGCGTAGGCGTTGGCGCCGTCCATCGCCTGCGCTAGCTGCAGCCGGTAATTGGTCATCGCGCCTTCCTCGGCGCGCACCAGCTCCAGCCGTTCGAAGAAGTCGGCGGTGCCGGCCTTCTCCAGGTAGGAATTCACCGCGTCGAGCTGAGGGCCCATGCCCTCCAGCCGGCCGGGATAAGTGAAGAACTTGCCCCGGTGGCGGCATTTGTACCTGCCCGCCGCGGTCCTCACCGCGAGGCCGCACTCCTTCAGCGACTCCAGCGCCTTCGCGGCCTTCTTCGGGGCGAGCCCCAGTTTCTTCGCCAGCTCTTCGGGGGTCCAGGCTCCCGAGTCGCTGCAGAGGGCCTCGGCGCACCAGTAGGCCGTCTCGCTCGCCGCCATAGCAGAAAATTCCTCCGGAGTCAGATGCACCGAGGAATGGGCTTTCATCCAGGTCATGGCGTCGGGACCGCCTGCCGCCTGGGGCTGCCCTGAGAACAGCGGGTTCAGGACGTAGTCGGCCGTCCTGCCGCCGCCGAGCGAATCCCGCAGGTAGCTCATCAGCAGGTCGCGCGCTTCCGCCTGCGTCGGCAGCAGGCGCAGGGCGATCATGATGCGCTCGAGCCATTCCGGCTTCGGCACCGACTCGCCCTTCTCCACGCGCATGTAGTGCACGAACGTGCAGCCGAAGTGCTTCCGGCCTCCGTTGCGGTGGTAGAACTTGTAGGCCGTGTCGAAGCCGGCCGCGGTCCTGGCCTTGATCAGGTGGGACGCGAAATTCCCGCTGTCCGTCATAACGGGATTATAGTAATTAGCGCCCCGGCAGGCGAAATATTTCATTCATTTTTCTGAAATACGGTTTTTACCCTATAATCAGATAATATATCCGGAGGAAGAATGTCCCTGAACTACATCAACTACGTCATGGTGATCGGCCTGGCCTCGCTGTCCGTGGCCGCCGTGACCTGCGTCTCCATCTGGCTGCTGGCCCCGGTACTCTTCTCCCGCGTCCGGCCCTCCGCCGGCGAACAGGCGCAGGCTCCGGAGGAGCGCAAGCCCGCGGAAGAACGCCGGGGGATGATCTTCGATTTCCCTCCGTCGCTGGCGCCGTCGCTGGCGGCGCTGCTGGCGAAAGAATCCCCGGAGGATACCGCCATAGTGGTGTCCTGCCTGCGCGAGGACACCGCCGCGGCCCTGCTCTCGGTGCTGGAGCCGCCGCGGCGCGCTGACCTGCTGGCCGGCCTGGCCGTGCCGAGGCAGGTGGACCTGGAGCTGCTGCGCGGCATGAAGGCGGAGCTGGAGAACAGGCTTTACGGCAGCGTGGGCGGCGCGGACCAGGCCGCCTCGCTGATACGGGCCCTGCCCCGGCCGGAGCGCAGGACCGTGCTGCAGCAGCTGGCCTCAAGGGGGGACAAGGCCGGCAACGACCTGCGCGGCATGTTCCTGCTCGAGGAGGACCTCGAAGCGCTTTCCGACAAGGACGTACGCGCGCTCGCCGGCGCGGTGCGGCCCGCCGACATGGCCCGCTTCCTGCCCGCGCTCCCGGAGAAGCTCAGGGGCAGGCTGAAGGGCGCTTACAAGGACAAGGCCGCGGCGGAGCTGGAGAAGGCTCTGCCGCGCGCGCCGAAGACCGCCGAGAAGGAGGCCGCCGCCGCCTCTTTCATAGAGCTGGTAGAGAAGCTTTCCGCCAAAGGGCTGGTGACCAGGCCCAGGTTCAAGCCGAAGGCGGCCGCTCCGGCGGCCCCGGACAAGGACGATTGGGGGTAATATGCCAGAAGAGAACTCAGGTTCGATATTCTCCAGGTTCAAGAAGAAGGCCGGCGCCCCGGCCGAGGCGGCCAAGCCTGCCGCTCCGGCGCAGCCGCCCCCGCCCCCTCCTCCGGCGTCGCCGGCAGCCCAGCCTCCGGCCGCCGCCCAGCCGCCCCAGGCCCCGCCCCCTCCTCCGGCCCCCGCGCAGCGCGCGCCGGACGCGGCCGCCGGGGCCGTGCGCGAGGAACTCGCCGCCCTGCGCGCCGAGATAGAAGCTCTGAAGAGCAGGCCTCCAGTAGAGCTGCCGCCTCCGCCGCAGGAAGGAGAGGATTTCTCCTTCCGGCTCGGCCGCGCGGAGGGGCTGCTCGCGGAACTCGGGCGCCAGCTGGCCGGAGTGGAGGCCGCGTCGCGCGCGGGACTGGAGAGGTCCGTGAACAAGGACGAGGTTAAGAACCTCGACATCAGGCTGGGCGACCTGGCCGGCCTGCTGGAGGGCCTCAGGCGCACGTTCGCGCGCGAGGGGGAGTTGGCCGCCCGCCTGGAGCGGGCCGAGACCTCCGTGGCCGAGCTGAAGACCGCGCTCGCAGGCGAACAGGCCAGGCTGAAGTCCGGCCTGGACGAGCTGGCGCCCAAAGAAGAGGTGGACTCGCTGCGCGTCGGGGTGGCCGCCGCGTCGGCCGCCGCCGGCGAGATCAAGCAGCGCTTCGCGCAGTTCGCCGAGGAGTTCGCCGCCGTCGAGAGGCGGTGCCACAAGGCCGTCGGCGAGGTGCAGGGCCTGGCGAAGGCCGCCGAGCAGGACAAGGGCGCCGAGCAGTTCGGCGAGTATCTCAAGGAGACCGTCGCCAGGCTCAACGAGAAGCTCGCCGCCGCCGAGACGGCCATGCACGCCGGCCTGACCGAGCTCTCCGGCAGGCTGAAGGCCAACGAGGTGCTCTACAAGAAGATGTTCACCGAGGCCGAGGAGCGCCTGCGCAAGAGCGTGGAGCCGCAGCTCAAGAGCATAGACGGCCAGCTGGGCTGGCTGCGGGAGAACCTGCTGCGCCTGTCGGACGATTACGCCACCGTCACCGAGCGCAAGCTGAAGGCCCTGGAGGCCAAATATTCGGCCTTCGAGGTGATAGCCAGGCGCATGGACGCCATAGACGCCGCTCTCAAAAAAAGCGGCAGGATAGGCCTTCCATAATTATATAAATATATTCCCGAATATATTTATATATACCTCAAAAAAAGCCAGGAAGGCCGGCAGCAAGCCGGCCTTTCGCTTTGTGGCTGGCAAGGGGCGACTAATAGGTGTCTGGGACAGGGCGGGGGTATGTGGCCGGAAGGCCTTCGCGGACCGAACCGCTTGCGTAGCGCGGCGAGGGAGTGAGGAGGGGCGCGCACGGTGTGCGCGACCCCGTGCCTGACGGCCGCATACCCCCGCCCTGCCCGCCCGGCCAAAAATCAGTTGACAGATTTTTTTATTTTGTGCTATACTAATCGTGTTGTCGCAGAACGCTCCTCAAAAAGAGCGGCGGAACTGAAGCAACTACACTGATCTTTCAAACGCAAAAACAACGGTTCGGAAAAAAAGTTTTTTCGAAAACGCAAGTCAAGAAAAACGGTTTCTCCGACGAGAAAAAAAGTAGTTGACAAGGTCCGCAGTTTTGTGATAATATTTCCGTACGGTCGCGAACACAAGCCGCGACGGTACCAAAAGACCCTCAAACCCGTGGAGTGGGATCCACGAAACGGGAATAGGGTTTGCTCTCTAAAAAATTATGTATGAATGGGCACCCTGAACGTGAGAAGCAGGGGAAGTTAAAAGAGGCCCGGCCTTAAAACCGGTCTGAACTTTTAAAAGATCCTGTGGAACATGTTGATGGTGAATCAACGAAACGCAATTACCTTAAGGTGTGATAACCAAAGTAGGTTATACAAAGTAATTAAGAGCTAATTAGAACGCTCCGTAAATGCTAACTGCTCGCAGCGATGTCTGCTGTTAACGGTTACGGATTTTTGGAGAGTTTGATCCTGGCTCAGAGTTAACGCTGGCGGCGTGCCTAACACATGCAAGTCGAGCGAGGGTCTGTACGACCTAGCGGCAGACGGGTGAGTAACACGTAAACAATCTGCCCTCGAGTGGGAGACAACCAAGCGAAAGTTTGGCTAATACCCCATACAATCCTCTTGAGGCATCTCAGGAGGATGAAAGGAGCAATCCGTTCGAGGAGGAGTTTGCGGCCTATCAGCTAGTTGGCGGTGTAAAAGACCACCAAGGCTATGACGGGTAGCCGATCTAAAAGGATGACCGGCCACAAGGGCACTGAGACACGGGCCCTACTCCTACGGGAGGCAGCAGTGGGGAATTTTGGACAATGGACGAAAGTCTGATC
>JAJZOZ010000028.1 GCA_021811405.1 bacterium
CATTGATGGTCTTCATGGCGCGGGCCAACGGGACGAGCGAGGTGCACGAGCATATCTTCGAGAACCGCTTTATGCACGCGCCCGAGCTGGTGCGCATGGGCGCCGACATCACCGTGCACGACCGGAAGGCCGTGGTGCGCGGCGTGCCGCAGCTGCTGGGCGCGCCGGTGATGTGCTCGGACATACGCGCCGGGGCGGCCATGGTGGTCGCGGCCGCGGCCGCGAAGGGGAGATCCGTGATACGCCGCATCTACCACATTGACCGCGGCTACGAGAAGCTGGAACACAAGCTCAAGGACCTGGGCGTGGACGCGTCCCGGGTGAAGGCGTAGGGCCGTACCGGAGGATGGCCGGGCGAAGCCCAAGCCGGCCGGTTCGCATGACTTTCGCGGAAGCTGAAAGAACGCTGGTCTCGCGGCAGGATTACGTAAAGAAGGAAGGCTTCGGCAGGGTCTACGCCTGCCTGGGGAAGCTCGGGAACCCGCAGAACAGGCTGAAGGCCGTCCACGTGACCGGCACCAACGGCAAGGGCTCTGTCTGCGCGCTGTTCGAGGCCGCGGCCCGCGCCGCCGGCCTGAAGACCGGGCTCTTCATCTCCCCGCACCTCATCAGGATGACCGAGCGCATCCAGGTGAACGGGGTCGAGATAACCGAGGACGACTTCGCGCGCCTCTTCGTGGAAGTGTTCGAGGCGGGGCCGGACCTGAGCTTCTTCGAGCTGCTTACCTGCATGGCCTTCCTGCATTTCGACCGCAGCGGCGTGGAACTGGCCGTCATAGAGGTGGGCATAGGCGGCAGGCTGGATACGACGAACGTGCTCCCTTCCCCGGAGCTCAGCGTGATAACCTCCGTGGACTACGACCACAAGAAATACCTGGGCGGCACTATAGCCGAGATAGCGTCCCAGAAAGCCGGGATAATAAAGCAGTCCGGAGTCTGCCTGGCCCCGCTGCTGCCCGCTGACGCCAGGCGCGAGATCTCCGCCGAGGCCGCGGCCAAGGGCGCCCAGTGTCATTTCTTCGCCCCGGTCTTCGAAGTGGCGGAGAGGGACTGGGAGAAAGGGCGGCTCTCGCTGCGCCACAAGAAGACCGGCGAGCTGTACGACTACGGCATCCTCGGAGAGAGCCAGGTCAATAACGCCACGCTGGCCTGGGAGGGGCTGGAGATAATGCGCGGCCGCGGCTGGCCCATCAGCAGGGCCCACGCCGCCGCGGGCTTCGCCTCGGTGCGCTGGCCGGCCAGGTTCCAGGTGCTGCGCGGCGGCCCCGCTTTCCGCGGCTCCCTGTTCGTGGTGGACGGGGCGCACAATCCCGAGGCGGCCGCGGCCTTCGTCTCCACCTGGAAGGCTTCCCCTTTCGATACAGGCAAGGCGGTCTTCGTGCTGGGCATGCTGCAGGACAAGGAGCGCGGCGAGCTGCTCGCCATGCTGGCCCCGCTGGCGAAGAAATTCGTCCTGACAAGGCCGGAATCGCCGCGCGCGGCGGACCCGTGCGCGCTGGCCGACGAGCTGCTGGCCGTCAGGCCGGACGCCGACGCCGAGGTAAACGACGACCTGGCCCCCGCGCTGGCGGCCGCCGCGGCCGGCGGAGGCCCGGTGGCGGTGCTGGGCTCTTTTTATCTCGCGGGCTCCGTGCTGGGTATATTGGGTGTGAGCAACTCCTCTTAGGAGGGGTTCAGCGCAGCCTGAGCCGTATGGCAAAGGCGTAGCGACGATGAAACGGGGAACCTTAGGTTCCCCTTGTGGGGTGGAGCGGGCGAAGCTCGCGACACAATTCAGTGTTCAGGCACCCGGCCGACGAAGGCCGGGCCGATTGAGTAGAACGGCCCCGCGCATGCCTTGCGCGGGGTGCGACAATGGAGGCTTAATGCTGGGCATAGGCATAGACATAGGCGGCACCAATACCAAGCTGGTCGTGGTGAACCGCGCCGGCAAGCTGCTGGCGCAGGACAGGTTCAAGACCGAGGCGGAGAAGGGGCCCCGCGCTTTCCTGAAGCGCCTCGGCGCGGCGGTGGACTCTTTACGGCGCGATTACGGCCGCCAGCTGGTCTCCATAGGCATGGGCGCGGCCGGCGACGTGGACCCGGAGCGCGGGGTGCTGCGCTTCGCCCCCAACCTGCGCTGGGAGAACGTGAGCCTCACCGGCCCCCTCGAGAAGCTCACCAAGCTGCCCTGCTTCATGGAGAACGACGCCAACATGGCCGCCTGGGGCGCCTACGAGATAGAGCTCAAGCGCAGGTACGAGGACGTGCTGACCCTGACGCTGGGCACCGGCATCGGCTCCGGCATGATACTGGGCGGCAAACTTTACCACGGGGCCACGGGCACGGCCGGCGAGGCCGGCCACATGAAGATAGAGCCGGGCGGCCGCCTCTGCGGCTGCGGAGGCCGCGGCTGCCTGGAAGCCTACTGCGGCAGCAGGGCGATAATGGCCCGGGCCCGGGAGCTGATAAAGGACGAGGCCGCGATGATAAGAAGGTACGCCGCGCCGGGCAAGGAGCGGTTCAACACCATCTGCCTCACCAACGCCGCCGCCGCCGGCAACCCGGCCGCCAGGCGCATCTGGGAGGAGACGGGGACTTTCCTGGGCCGGGGGCTCGCCTCGCTTATCCTGATGCTGAACCCCGGCTGCGTCGTGCTTACCGGCGGCGTATCCAGGGCCAGGAAGTGGTTCCTGCCGGCCATGAAGAAGGTGCTCCGCGAGCAGCAGCTTAAGACCCCTTTCTCGAAGGTTAAGATACGCATCTCGGACGACGCGGACCTGGGTTCGCACGGGGCGGCCCTGTTCGGGCTGGACCGGGCGCTTAAGGCTTAAGAGGACAAGGAGCGGCATAGTGGCGAAGGAGCTGATACTAGCGGCGGTCTTTGCGGCGGCGGCCATCCCGGCCGGCGCCTACGACCTGCCTTCGTCCACCGGCACGCACCGGGTGCGGTTCGAGGCCGACCAGGCCAGCTTCAACGAATACACGCGCGTGATAGGGCTGCAGGGGAACGTCAGGCTGGAGGAGCTCTCGCCGCAGGGCAAGCAGCTCAAGCTGATCCGCGCCAGGGAGCTGGTGGTCAACATGGCCAGCCGCACCGTGACCGCCCCGTCGGACTTCGTGCTGGACGACGATACCGGCACCGCGTACGGCAAGAGCGCCTTCTTCGATTACGGCAACGACACCGGCTATATCAACGACGGGCGCTTCCAGCACCTGAACTTCATCTTCCGCGGCCGCTCGGTCAGCCTGGGCCCCGACGGCTACGTCTACAGGAAGGCCAGCCTTACCAGCTGCGACCAGGAACCGCCGCATTACCGCCTGCGGGCCTCGCGCATCTACCTGGCCCCGGGCCGCTATTTCCTGGCGTACAACACTTTTTTCTTCCTCGGCAAGATACCTATCTTCTACTTCCCCGTCATCTACAAGCCGATGGGCAGGGGCACGCCTTTCGTCAGCAGCTTCTACCCGGGCTACGACGAGCGCAACGGCCTCTTCGTCAAGTCCAACTACGTCTACCGGGTGAACCCGGACCTGCGGGTGAAGGCCTACCTGGACTATTTCGACAAGCGCGGCCTCGGTACCGGCGGCGAAGTGGACTATCGCAAGCCCGGCAAGAACATCACGAACCTGTCCGCCTACCGCATACGCGAGTACAACAGGGAGACCGACCGCTGGGGCTTGAACGGCGGCTACTGGCACCTGCTGAACCGTTTCAGCGAGTCCGACCCTGCCCAGTACTACAGCCAGTCCTTCTTCCGCCTGCTGTCGGACCCGTTCTTCAACAACGACTTCTTCCGCACCAATCCCTTCGCCGTCAGCCCGGACAAGCAGGCCAGCATAGCCTTCACGCGCAAGAGCAACTATACCGTGACGCGCCTGAGCGCCTACGGCAGGGACAGGATCTCGTCCGCGAACTCGGAAAAATTCGTAAAGGATTACGAGTCGGCTCCCCGGCTGGACTTCAACACCGTGCCGTTCAGGATCGGCGGGCTGCCGGTGCTTAACTCCTTCACCGGCTACTTAGAGAACGCCAAGGAGTCCGGCCTCCCCTATTACCAGAAGAAGGGCCGCGGCAGCTGGACCGTCTCCAAAACGGTCCCGCTCAGCCGCCGCGTGATCCTCTCACCGTCGGTGTTCTACGACCAGTCGGTAAACCTCTCCACGGCCCCGGCGATGGACGACGCCTGGGTGGGGCGCTACGGCGGCAGCATGAACATGCGCTACGACAGGCCGTGGGGTTCGCTGGACCTGCGCTACTCCGTTACCCGCCGCCTGCGCGAGAACGCGTTCGCGGTGGACCGCAGCTCCTCGGACAAGGGACAGGAGCTGGAGGCCCTCTACGCGGACCTCTTCATCATGCCGCGCCACAACGCCTATTTCAGGGCGCGCACCTCCTACGACCTCAGGAACTACTACGCCGCCTCCTTCTCGCACCGCCTCGGCCCCATGACGGCGGAGGTCTATTACGCCCCCAGGCCCACGCTGGACCTCTACGCCGAGGATTCCTACAGCTTCCTGTCCGGCAACCGGAGCTTCGTCACGCAGGCCACGTTCGGGGGCGGGGAGAGATATTTCGGTGCCGGCGTGGCCAATTACAGCTCCGATAAGGAAGCGTGGGTGCTGAACAACACCTTCGGCTTCAGGCCGTGGCGGAACTCCAAATGGCGCGCGGAGGCCGTGCTGCGCTACCGGCTGGTGCCGGACGGGGCGACGAAGCTGGAATCCTTCAGGTTCTTCGAGAAGGCGGTCACGCTTTACCGCGACTTCCACGATTTCAGGACGCGCTGGGACTTCAGGGAGAGGTCGGGAGGGGTGAAGGAGTTCTTCTTCTTCGTGAACCTGAAGATGAACGACCCGGTGCGCTACGACAGCCTGGAGGAGAAGTCCAGGGAGTTCTGGCACCCGTGGCGCAAGGAAGGCGCGGTAAGGGACTAGGGGCGGCAGGCCTGCAGGTTCGCGGGTCCTGGCGAGGATTTGCCTCGTCAGGCACGCGGTCAAGCACTGGCCTATGGCCGTGCCGCATTAGGCGCTATGCGCATCAAGCGGCCACCGTGCGCGCCGCTCCTCACTCGGCCCTCGCGCTATGCAAGCTCGGGCCTGCGCGAAGTCCTTCCGAGGCAAACCGCTCGCCACCCGCTCCGGTTATTAGCCTGCCGCGGAGGAGTGGTTATTGGTTTAACATGTAAATTTGAAAAATGATAAACTTTGGGTATTAGGAAAGGGATGAAACCATGAAAAAACCGATTTGGCTGGTTACCGGAGGGGCCGGGTTCATAGGCTCCAACATCGTGGAGGAGCTGGTAAGGCGCGGCGAGCGCGTGCGCGTGTTCGACAATTTCTCCACCGGCAGGAAGGAGAACCTGGAGCCTTTCAAGGGGAAGTTGGAGCTGGTGAAGGGCGACCTGCGCGAGCCCAAGGACTGCGCGAAGGCGATGAAGGGCGTGACCTACGTGCTGCACCAGGCGGCGTTCCGTTCCGTGCCCAAATCCGTGGACAACCCGCGCGCCGCCAACGACAACAACGCCACCGGCACGCTGAACGCGCTGATGGCCGCCAAGGACGCGGGCGTGAAGCGCTTCGTCTACGCCGCCACCAGCTCGGCCTACGGCGACTGCGCCGTCTTCCCGCAGACCGAGGACCTGCCCACCGCCCCGATCTCCCCGTACGCCGTCAGCAAGCTGGCCGGAGAGAACTACTGCCGCGTCTACGCCAGGACCTTCGGCCTGGAGACGGTGGCGCTGCGCTACTTCAACGTGTTCGGTCCGCGGCAGAACCCGGAGTCCAAGTATTCCGCCGTGATCCCCAAGTTCATGGAGCTGATGGCGGAAGGCAAGCCGCTGGAGATCCACTGGGACGGCAGGCAGTCGCGCGACTTCACCTACGTGGCCAACGTCGTGGACGGCAACATCCGCGCCGCGCTGGCCCCGGCCGCCAAGGTCTCGGGCCGCGTCATAAACGTGGCCACCGGCACCAATATCTCGCTGCTGGACATCGCGCGCGGGCTGGAGAAGATCACCGGCAGGAAGGCCGAAAAGCGCTTCCTCCCTAAGCGCCAGGGCGACATCCGCAAGACCTACTCGGACATCACGCTGGCCCGCAAGCTGCTGGGCTACAGGCCGCTGGTCTCCTTCGGCCGCGGGCTGGAGCTGACCTGGGACTATTTCTCGGCCAGCCGGGGGAAGAAATGATATTCAACGTCTCGGCCTCTTCCGGCTGGATAGAGGTGGTCTGCGGCAGCATGTTCTCGGGCAAGACGCAGGAACTGATACGCCGGCTCAAGCTCGCCAACATAGCCCGCCAGAAAGTGCAGGTCTTCAACTCGCACCTCGACGTCCGCTACGCCAAGGAGCACCTGGTCTCCCACGACAAGTCCACGCTGGCCGCCCACCCGGTGAAGACCGCCAAGGAGATCCTCAAGGCGGTGGAGAAGGACACGCAGGTGGTGGGCATAGACGAGGCGCATTTCTTCGGGCCCGAGATAGTCGGCGTGGCCCAGAAGCTGGCCGACAGCGGCCGCCGCGTGATAGTGGCGGGTCTCGACCAGGACTACCGCGGCGAGCCTTTCGACAACATGGCCAAGCTGATGGCGGTGGCCGAGTTCGTCACGAAGAACCTGGCCATCTGCATGGTCTGCGGCAACCCGGCCCATTTCAGCCAGCGCCTGACGGATTCCGGCAAGCGCATCGTGGTGGGCGCGGGCGACAAGTACGAAGCTCGCTGCCGCAAGTGCTTCCAGCCGGAAAAATAAAATGTACCGCTCGGAGAAATTCAACCCCACGCTGTTCGGCAAGCTGTTCCACCTGGGCTCCAAGCTGGCCGACGGCAACCGCTGGCTCAGGCTGGCGGAGGCCCTGCCCTGGGAGAAGCTGGACGCCGAGTACGGCAAATATTTCGCGGCGGGCTACGGCCGGCCCGCGAAGGATTCCCGGCTGGTCTGCGGCCTGCTGCTGGTCAAGCAGCTCAAGGACGTTTCCGACGAGGACGCCGTGACCGAGTTCATGGAAAGCCCGTACGTACAGGCCTTCTGCGGCCAGGAGTACTTCGCCGTGGAGGACATGGTGAACCCCGGGCTGCTCTCGGAACGGCGCAAGCGCCTGGGGCCGGAGTTCATGGCGATGCTGGAAACGGAACTCTCCTCCGCCCTGAAGGCCAACAAGGACCTGAAGTTCTACCGCGCCCCGCGGGGCGCTCAGGCGGACGGCGGCTTCTGGGCCGCCCTCGCCGGCAGGCTAAGCGCCTTATTTAAATAACATGCCGCGGGCTCTAAAAAAAGCGGAACATCAGTTCCGCTTTTTTATTTTATGCGTTCCGGCCCCGCCTCGGCGCTTAGCGTAACCCTACGGGCTCCAGTTGGGGGTGAAGGAATTGCCCTTCATCTCGGTCAGAGGGTGGGGGGCGCTGCCGTCGGCGTCCATTACGAAGATCTCGCGCCGGCCGCGGCGGGTGGAGGTGAAGGCGATGAACCTGCCGTCGGGGGACCAGGAGGGGTCCTCGTTGTCCCCGGCGTTGACGGTCAGCCTGCGCACCTGGTTGCCGCTCACGTCGGTAATGAAGATGTTCAGCGGCTCCTTGCGGGTCTCCCTGCCGGCGAACACTATCCAGGAGCCGTCCGGGGACCAGGAGGGGGAGTCGCACCAGTTGAAGCGCGTGAGCCTGCGGGTCTCGCCCTTGGGCACGTCCAGCACGTAGAGCTGCGGGTTGCCCGCCCGGTCGGAGACGAAGGCCACCTGCGTGCCGTCCGGGGCCCAGGTGGGGGAGGAACTGACGCCGAAGCCCTTCAGCAGCTGCTTGACCTTCTTCGTGACCACGTCCAGCATGTAGATGCCCGGGTCTTCGCCGCGCGACAGCGTCATGACCATCGTCATGCCGTCGGGCGAGAAGCCGCCGGGGATGTTGAGCCCCTGGAAGGTGCTGAACGGGCGGATCTTGCCCGCCTTCAGGTCTATCTCGAACATGTCGGGGTTGCCCCAGCGGTAGGTGGTGTAGTAGATGCGGGAGGAATCCTGCGACCAGCGCGGCAGCAGGTCTATGCTGTTGTCCGAGGTCAGGCGGGTCAGGCTCTCCCCGTCGTAATCGGCTATGTAGATCTCCTTGCGGCCGGTGGCGTTGTTGGCGAAGGCGATCTTGGAGTGGGCTATCCCGGTCCTGCCGGTGAGGCGCAGCGTCACGTCGTCGGAGAACATGTGCGCGGCGCGGCGCATCGCGCGCTTCTCGCCGCGGTAGAACTTCTCCATGATGACCTTGCCCTTGGAAAGGTCGTAGAGGCGGGCGCTGAAGGTCCAGACCTTGCCGGCGTCGCGCGCCTTGGCCGTCATCAGGTAGCCGGCCAGTTCCTTCCACCAGTCCAGCGATTCCTTGGACTCGTCCAGGTTGGCCTTGGCCAGCGGGTTCTCCTTGATGTCGAAATAGCGGGAGTAGAGCAGGTCGGCGCGGATGATCTCGCGGAAGGACTGCGCCAGCGCCATGTCCTCCTCGCTGGCCGGGTCGGCCGGGAGGAACTGCGCCATGGCGAGGGAGTTCTTCGGCGCCTCGGTGCCGGGGGAGACGCCTATGTAGACGTCGGCGCCGGCGCAGGCCGCGCGGGCGACCAGCGCCAGCAGGGCGGCGGCCAGCAGCTTGCCGCGCATCGGTCAGCCCTTCTTGGCCGGGGCCTTGGGATGGGTCTTGGCCGGGGCCTTGGCGGGCGCCTTGGCGGGCGGTTTTGCCTGGGTCTTGGGGGAGAGCCTTTCGATGTTCTCCTTGGCGGTCTTCGCCTCCTCCGAGGAGGGGAAGTCCTTTACCACGGAGTGGAGATACCTGAGGGCCTCTTCCGTCTTCGGCTCCGGCATCTTCAGCAGCGAGAGGGCGTACTTGAGCCGCGCCGCCGGGATGCGGGTGCTCTTGGGGTACTTCTCGAGCACGTTGGCGTAGGCCAGCGCCGCGTCCTGCCAGTGCCCGCGCAGGTAGAGGGACTCGCCGAGGTAGAAATAGGCGCCCTCGGCGGTCTCGCCCTCCGGGAACTTGGAGAGGTAGGTCCTGAAGCCGGTGGCGGCCCCGTCGAAGTTGTTGTTCAGGAAGGCGTTGTAGGCGTCGTTGTAGATCTTGGCCGGCAGCAGCGAGGTCTCCACCTGCTCCTGCTGGGTCTTTATGCTCCGGTCGATGGCGCTGACGCGCTTGTTCATGGAGGTGCCGAGGTCGTCGAGGTGCGTGGAGAGGCGGTTCATCTGCGAGGAGATGTCCTTCATGCTCTCCGAGGAGGCGTTGAGGTTCCTGGAGAGCTCGTCCATCTTGACGGCGAGCTCGGCCTGGTTCTTCTGCATGTTGGCCAGGCTGGTGTTCAGGTCGTCCATCTGGCTCTGCATCTGCAGCATGTCCTGCTGCGTGGCCACGCAGCCGGCGGCCAGCAGGCAGGCGGGAAGCAGCAGCAGGGGCTTCAGGCGACGCATTATATGCCTTTCACCTTGGTCTCGGCGCGGCGGTTCATGAGCCAGCAGGCCTCGGTGGCCTCGCCGCAGACCGGTTTTTCCTCGCCGTAGGAGATGGTCCCCATCGAGCTCTCGGGCACGCCCAGGCGGGCGTAGTAGTCGCGCACGGTCTTGGCCCGCTTCTGGCCCAGCGCCAGGTTGTACTCCACGGTGCCGCGGTCGTCGCAGTAGCCTTCCACCAGGACCTTCCAGTCCTTGCGCGCCTTGAGCAGCGCGGCGTTGGCCTGCAGCGTGTTCCTGGCGGCTTCCGAGAGCTCGTACTTGTCGAAATCGAAGTTGACGGTCTTCAGGGTATCCAGCGGCTGGAACTCGCCGCCGCGGATATCGCCCTCGGCCGCGGCGGTGTCCGTGCTTTCCTGCACGTCCAGCGTGGGCAGGGTGGAGGTCTCGGTGACCATCTGCGCGTTGTCCCCGGCGGTCTTGACGTTCTTCTTGTTGCAGGCGGACAGGGCAAAAGCGGCCAGCAGCGGCAGGGCGCAGGCGAGGAGCAAATGTTTCTTCATCTTGTTCGGGACCTCCGTGTTACTTTTCAGCCAATAATCTATAAAAAAAAACGGGCTAATACAATAAGGGGGGGCGGGTCAGGCGGTGCGTTCGGAGAGGGCGGCCAGGAAAGCCTTCAGCGCCGCGGCCTCCTCGGCGGCCGGGAACCTGTCTATGACCGGCGAGAGGGCGGCTATCTTGTCCGCGGCGGCCTTCCGGGCGGCCGCGGAGAAGCCCCCGTCCCTCACCAGGGCCGCCAGCTCGAGGGCGGAGGACAGGTCCGGCTCCGGGCCGGCCTTGATGGCCGCCAGCAGTTTCTCGGCTTTGGGGCCGGCGGAAGCGTCGTTCAGGGCGAGTATCAGCGGGAGGGTGAATTTGCCCTCCCTGATGTCCTGCTGCGTTTCCTTGCCGCAGGCCTCGGCGTCGCCCTCGAAATCCAGCACGTCGTCTATTATCTGGAAGGCGCAGCCGGCGTCCTCGCCTATGCGGGCGCAGTCCTCCAGCAGCTCAGGGCGGCCGGCCAGGCGGCAGGCGGCCAGCGAGCACCAGCGGAACAGCGCGCCGGTCTTCAGCGAGACGATCTTCTGCGCCAGCTCGGGGGAGATCTTCCTGCCCTTGGAGTTCTCCTCTATCAGCGCGCCTTCGGTCATGCGCCTCACGGCGCCGAGCAGGCTCTGCGGAAGGTCCGGCGCGGCGCGGCCGGCGGTCTCCAGGGCCAGGGTGATCAACAGGTCGCCCACCAGTATGGCGGCGTTCACGCCCACCTGGTCGTAGAGGGTGGGCAGGCCGCGGCGATAGCGGGCCATGTCCAGGCAGTCGTCGTGCATCAACGAAGCGGTATGGGCCAGCTCGGCGGCGGCTGCGGTCCGCACCGCCAGGGGCATGTCCGCCTTCAGGGCTCCCGCGGCCAGCAGCGTGAAGCGGGCGCGGGCGGCCTTCCCCATGAAATTGAAGGGGTGGAGGTCGAAGTCGAAGACTTCCCTGGCGATCCCGGCCAGCTCGGCCGAGATCAGGTCCTTGACGGAGAGCAGGGAATTGTCGATGCTGCCGGCGGTTTTCGTCATAGCGGGCAAAAGAACATTTTAGCATTTAAAATTAATATAATCCTAATTGGAAATGGCGCATACGCACGAACACTCCCATGAACACGGCCATGGCCGCGACCATCATCATAGCGGCGCCGCGGCCCAGCGGCGCGCGATAGCCGCCGCCTTCTACATAACCGCGGGTTTCATGCTGGTGGAGGCCGCCGGCGGCCTGCTGACGCGCAGCATGGCGCTGCTGAGCGACTCGCTGCACATGATGACGGACGCCGCCGCGCTCGGGATGAGCTTTTTCGCCTCCCGGCTGGCCCAGCTCAGGCCGGATTCCTCTCGCACCTACGGCTACCGCCGCGCCGAGGTGGTGGCCGCCCTCGCCAACGCCATGCTGCTGTGGATACTCTCCGGTTACATGCTGCGCGAGGTGTACGACCGTTTCCAGAACCCGGTGCCGGTGCTTTCCGGCCCGATGCTGATAGTCGCGGCGGTTGGCCTGCTGGCCAATATAGCCGGCGCCTGGATACTGCACGGGCACAGCGGCGAGAACATCAACATCCGGGGGGCCTTCCTGCACGTGATGAGCGACCTGGCCGGCTCGGTGGCGGCTTTGCTCGCGGGCGCGGTCATCTATCTCACCGGCTGGTACCCGGCCGATACCATAGTCTCCCTCCTTATAATAGTGCTGATACTTTTCAGCTCCACCAGGCTGCTGCTGGAGGCTTTCCATATCCTCATGGAGGGCGTGCCGCGGGGGCTGTCCCTCAAGGCGCTGGAAAAGGAGCTGAAGGCCATAGACGGCGTCTCCGACGTGCACGAGCTGCACGCCTGGAGCCTGTCCACCGGCTTCAACGCGCTGAGCGCCCACCTGGTGGTGAGCGACCCCGGCAAGAGGCAGGCCGCCCTGAAGGCGGCCACCTGTACGGTGGCGCCGGCCTTCGGCATCAGGCACACGGTCTTCCAGGTGGAGGCCGAGCCGGTGGAGAATTCCTCCTGCGACGCCTGCGTTCCCGGGGCGAATTGAGGAAGATCTGAGCAGGCGCTGAACTTCCTGTTAGGACGCCCCGCTAACCTATTCCAGGAAGGGGGGCGGGCCTGTGTGCTGAAAGTTACACTCGGAAATATTGACAGACATCAAGATTTTGTGGTACTTTTATCGGGATTTGGGTTTTAATCTATTTGAGTTAGACTGTTTTGACTGCGGTTACGTCGGGGCCGGCCCGCGCCGGCCCATACGGAGGGAACATGCGTTCATTAGCTAGACTTATAATCGCGGCCGCGCTCTCGGCGTCCGCCCTAATCGCGTCCGCGGCGACCACCACGCTCAACGTCCACATAAAGGACCAGAACGGGGCGGCGCTGCAGAACGTCAACGTGGCGGCCATAGAGTTCGGCATGAACGGCCCGTCCACGTACACGCAGGTGGGCGTAACGAACGCCTCCGGCGACGCGCTCTTCACGATCGAACAGCAGAAGAGCTATAACCTCCTCTACAGCCTGCAGGGCTATTCCCCTACCATCTCCGACCAGTTCAACAACCCGGAATACGACCCCAACAGGTACGTCTGGGCCATGAACTCCGACCCGGTCTATTCCACCTTTACCATGACCTCGGGCCTCACCGGGGTGGGCAAACTGATGCAGGCTTTCCTTCACGCCACCCCGAACAAGGTACTGTTCGGCGGCGTATATAACATGCTCTCCCAGCAGCCCGGCGGCTCCGGCATAGTCATAACCGACGGCGCGGGCGCGGGCACCCTGGAAGTAGAGAACGTGCCGTACGCAGACCCCAATACCTATAATATAGGCCTTTACGATCCGGAGAAGAACAAGGGCATAGGCCGCAACGTGATGTCGGCCCTGGACGACACCTCCCCCTTGGTGGGCGGCGTGCACGCGGTCTCCTATACCGGCGGCGCCACCCTCGATTTCGACCAGTCGATGCCCCCGGCCCGCGTGGACAACAACACCGGCGGAGGCGGCTCCGCTTCCGGCGCCAGCGTGGAAGGCATACTGGTCAGCACCAATTCCGAGCCTATCCCCTATATGGGCATAGGCGTCAAGGCCTGCGTGGGTTACGAATGGAACACCTGGGCCAATGCCGACGAGAACGGCCGCTTCAAGCTCTACGGCCTCACCCCCGGGGTGACCTATTACCTGCAGGTGATGGGCGGCTGCACCTGGAGCCAGAGCGGTCCCGGCAACTGCTACGAGCCCTACGTCAGCGCGCAGTATTCCGCGCAGGACATCTGCACCGCGGACAATTCCACCGTCACCCCCAACGACATAGTCTATGTCAGCTCCGACGTGCTCTATCACCCCGTAGCCCTGAACCAGATGCCGCCTAGCATAGGCCAGATAAAGGTCTGCGTGAAGTCCTCGGCCGGCTACCCGATACCCAACTCCAACGTGAACCTCAACCCGGACGGCTCCCCCTGGAGCAGGGTGAACTGCGTTTCCCATAACTGGGGCACTCCCCCGGACGACATCTACAGCCCCGGCTTCTCCAACGCCAACATGAACACGGGGGCCGACGGCTGCGCCACGTTCGATTCGCTGCCCAGCGGCAACTACATGATCAACGCCTGGACGCCTTTCTCCAGCGGCATGACCTCCCCGTACAACGCCGGTCCCGACGGCACTTTCACCAACTCCGGCATGAACGGCGGCGGCGGCGACTGGCAGCAGGCCCACTGCACCGGCACCGGCGTGGACGACTACCGCGTCACGGTGGACACCACGCAGGCCCAGACCATGTACGTCTACGACAGCAGCGGCACCGTGGTTAAGGACCTGGCCAACGTGGCCCTCTCCTCCATCACCTACATAGTCTCCACCGGCAACAACACCGGCGGCGAGGTCAAGGGGCGCATCACCTTCCCCAGGGTTGTGGACCTCACCAATAATCCGGTGGTGATAACGCTGTACGGCCAGTGCAATAACGTCAGCGTCAGCACCTTCGGGCCTCCCAGCGATCCCTGCCCGTCAGGCAACATGGCCCTGATAAACGGCAGCGGCGCCGACCACTACGATTACACCGTCAACGTCTCCAGCGGCTACGCCTACTATATGAACGTGGGCTCCAGCAACTGGGGCCGCGTGAGGCGCGGCGGCGGCAACGACACCATCCACCTGGAAGGTTCCACCAGCGTGGTGGTGAACATGGAGTTCCAGCCGGCCGGCACCGTTACCGGCACCGTGTACAAGCCGGACGGCACCGTGCTTACCCCGTCCAACAACCTGTGGGTAGGCGTGAACGTCGGCAGCGACAACGGCTGGTCCTACACCCAGCTGCAGAAGGACGGCACCTTCTCCATGAACAACATCCTGCCGGGCGTCAACCGCGTCTCCATCAACGTGAGCGGCGGCGGGCCTAACGGCGTGACCAACTTCAACTACTCCCTGCCCTCACCGCAGCCCACCGTGACCGTCGTGGCAGGCAACACCTCCACCATCAACCTGAACCTGGTGAAGGCCAACTACGTGGGAGTGCAGCTTAACACCGCCAAGGTGCCCGACGCCACTATCGTCTCCAGGGGTTACGACAACGTGCTCGGCTTCAAGGTGGTCCCGCTGCCGGCCGGCACCGTGATGAAGGGCAACACGATAGGCAGCATGCTCTTCGCCAAGGGCGAGGATAATTCGCAGTTCCGCTACTCCAACCCGACTGGCGCGGGACAGTCAGGACCTTGCGGCGATAACTGGCCCGGCGGTTTCTGCGCGGCCAGCCTGCCTTCGCCGGCGGTGTACGACCTCTACCTGATGCGGTCCGGCGACTTCGGCGATATGTCGTCCACTACGCCGGTGGTCAGCCCTCCCTACCCGCACTTCACGCTGCTGACCTCCAGCAAGAACGTGGTTGTTGACGACGCTCACGCCAACGCGCTGGTGCGCCCCGCGTTCACGATGGGCCAGTCCAGCGGCGTGGTGGTGAACCTCACGCCTTCGACCGACATGTCCGGGCGCGGCAACGCCACCCTCAAGGGTTCCGTGGCCGCCAACCACTTCTTCAGGCAGGCGGACTACGACGCCCTGGGCGGGGACTTCGACAAGTTCCTCGAGTACCTGCCCGTGGTGGCCCTCTACGACTCCAACGGCGCCTTCAGCGCCGCCGGCGTGGTGGTGCCGCCGCCTTCCTTCATAGCGCAGCACGACCAGGACTTCAACATAGCCTTCGGCCAGGGCTTCCAGGCCCTGCAGACGCTGCTGGCCTCCGCGGGCTCGTTCGGCTTCGAGATCAGGGGCCTGGCGCCCTCGGCCTGCTACACGGCCGTGGTGACCACCCCCAACTACCCGCCGTACCAGACCCGGACCTGCGTGGGGGCGGATAAGTCCACCACCACTATATCGGTGGACCTGGACGCCGCCGTGGGCTCCGGCGCCACCGTGCAGGGCGTGGTGACCAGCACCAACTCCGCGGTGCGCCTGGTCAACGCGTCCGTGCAGCTCTCCGGCGACGGGATAGACGCCCGCAGCGCCGTCACCGACTCCACCGGGGCCTATAAGTTCGAAGGCCTCCCGGAGGGAGCGGTAAACGTGAAAGTGACCATGGACGGCTTCGCCCCCGCCTCGGTGGACGAGACCCTGGTGGGCGCCAACGTCTACACCAAGAACTTCGCGCTGACCGCGGCCGGCGGCTCCATAACCGGCACGGTCTACTCGCAGAAGCTGCCGTTCGCCAAGGTGCAGGCCGGCGCCCAGATAGTGGCGTACGACGACACCTACAACGGCCTGCACCCGACGGAGCCCCTGGCCCTGCTGAAGACCATGACCGGCTCCGACGGCTCCTACAAGATCTCCGGGCTCGTGCCCGGGGACGTGTACAAGGTGTTCCTGAAGGTCACCGGCAAGTACACGCTGAGCGTGGCCACCACCGCGGTGGACGGCACGCTGGCCGGCGTGGACTTCACTATGCTGGCCAAGCCGCTGGACATAGAGCTGTTCGCCAGGAAGGGCGACCAGTTCTACGAGTTCACCGTGCTGAACCCGAAGGACTTCAAGAGCGGCGTGGCCACCTGGAGCGTGGCCCCGTATGACCCGGCCACGGCGTCCACGATGACGCTGACGCAGCTCTCCAGCGGCGAGCTCTCCGGCAAGATCCCGCTCTCCTCGCTGGCGCCCGGCACGGTCTACGTGCTGCAGGGCGTGGCCCAGTCCTACTCCGGCAAGCAGGTAGTGCGCGAGCTGCTGTTCGGCAAGGGCTACAAGGGCAACACCAGGCAGAACATAGACGACATCATACTCGGCGACGATAGCGAGGACGACAAGGGCCGCAAGAACAACGAGGCCGCCATGGACAACAGCGGCGACGACCCGTCGGCCCTCGCGTTCCCGCCCGGAGCGGTGCTGCCGGTCTCCACCGGCGCGATCCCCACCTGTACCTTCAAGGGCCAGGGAAAGGACGACGCCGCCGTGGCCGACAAGGTGGCCGCGCTCGGCGCGGACGCGTTCGCCGGCAACCTGTACACCGTGTCGATGGACAGCGTGACCTCGAACGACAACAAGTCCATAGAGCTGACGCTGGCCTACGACAAGACCACCGCCAGCCTGACGGACCTGACCGTGGCCCGCTACAACGACGGCACCGGCAGCTGGGACCAGGTGCCCGGCGTGGCCACCGTGAACCCGCTGAAGGGCACGGTGAAGGTGAAGCTCAAGAACCTGGCCTCCGTGCTGGCCAGGCCCGGCTCGGTACAGACGAACTCCTTCGACGGCAGGCAGTACTCGGTGAGGCCTCGCGCCTCCGCCGCGTCCTCCAGCACGTCCGGGACGTTCGCCGTGATCAGGCCCTCCGTGGTGACCGGCGGCGGTTACTCCGGTTCCAAGCTGAAGGTGTTCAACTACCCGAACCCCTTCAACCTGAAGGACAAGGCCATCTCCAACAACCAGGGCGCCACGCTGCCGGGTACCACCAACGGCACCGTGATCCACGTGGAGGTGCCGGCCGGCAACGGCGGCGCGGGCCACGTGCGCATCTACACGCTGGCCGGCGAGCTGGTCAAGGACATCAGCGCCGTCTTCACCGCGGGCACCCACAACTACGTGCTGTGGGACGGCCACAACAGCGGCGGCCAGGAAGTGGCCAACGGCGTCTACTACGGCGTGGTCGAGCTGTCCGGCAAGAAGCCGTCGCTCAAAGACGCCACGTTCAAGATGGCGGTAGTGAAATAGGACCGGCCTAAGGACGAGGAGAGACTATGAACAAGAAAATCAGCCTTTCAGCGGCTTTAACGCTGGTCAGCGCCGCGGCCTTCGCCGCCGGTCCCGGCACCACCGGGGCCAGCTTCCTCAAAGCGGGAGTGGGGGCCAGGGAACTGGCCCTCGGCTCCGCCGCCAGCGTGCTGGCGGAGGGCGCCAACTCGGTGAACTGGAACCCGGCCGGCCTGGCCGGGCTCAAGACCAAGAGCCTGAGCGCCAGCTACAACATGCTGTTCCTCGACGAGACCCAGGGCTTCCTGGGCTACGCCTCTCCGCTCTCGGGCGGCTCGGGCGTGGTGGCCGGCGGCGTGAACTACCTCACCGTGACCAACATAGAGAAGCGCGCCACCGACACGGAAGCCGCGGACTCCAAGTTCGACAACACCAACGCGGCCTACACGCTGTCCTACGCGCGGCCCGAGGTCGCCTCCGGGCTTGACCTGGGCGCTTCGCTCAAGTACATCAGCACCAAGCTGGACTCCAACAGCGACCAGACCGTCGCCGTGGACCTCGGCTCGGTCTACAAGCTCAACGAGGCCTGGAAGACCGCCCTCGTGGTGCAGAACCTGGGCGGCAGCATAGGCCCGGACAAGCTGCCGCTGACCGTGAAGGCCGGCGCTTCCACCGGCTTCCTGCAGGGCAAGCTCTCGGCCGCGGCCGACGTGGACTGGCTGGCCAACGACGAGCGGTTCTACCTGGACCTCGGCGCCGAGTACCTGCTGTCGAAGAACCTGGCCTTCAGGGCCGGCTACCAGTTCGGTCATTCGCAGGACAAGCTGGGCAGCGGGCTGGTGGGCTTAGGGGCCGGCATAGGCCTGAAGTTCGACCGCTTCGCGCTGGACTACGCCTACGTGCCTTTCGGGGACCTGGGGGACACCCACAGGATGACCCTGGGGTTCGTGTTCTGAGCGCGGCTATCCGGTTTCTATTGGAGGGTTCGAGATCTTGAACAGGATAATACTTTCGTTGCTGTTCCTGGCGCCGGCTTTCGCCGGCGCTCGGCTTGATGCGGCCGATGCCGTCGCCCAGCCTGCCCAACCCGGCGAGGCCGAGGCCTTTATAGCGAAAATGCAGGCCATAGCCGCCGCGGCCGCCGCCCAGGCCGCTCAGCCCGCGCCGGCCCCGTCGGCCCAGCAAACGGTATCCACGGCGCCGGTCCAGGCCGAGCCGGCCGCGGCAGCGGCGCCGGAGATTTCCACGGCCCCGGCTCCGGCCGAAGAGCCCCAGCCGGAGACCGCCGCCCAGCCGCAGGCCCAGGCCCCTTCCCCGTACAAGCTCATGGGCAGGGTGGACGTTTCAGGCGGCCAGTACTTCTACCAGGGCCAGAAGGGCGCTTTCAACGGCTACGGCCTGCTGGACGCGCAGCTGGCGAAGAGCAACTCCTCCAGCTCCGGCTACTTCTTCAGCCTCCGGTCCGTCTATACCGGCTTCAAGCAGGTCAACGAGCTGGCCGGCGGCGGCACGCTTTTCCAGCAGAGCATGGACCACTCCCTGGGCGTCAAGTGGATCAGGCGCTACGAGGGCGGCTGGTCGCTCAAGCCCCGCGTCGGGGTCAAGAAGGAGCTTTTCCGCGAGACCAAGGACGAGAAGTGGGGCAAGGGCCTCTACGACTTCACGCGCTACGAGGCGGGCCTCACGCTGGAGCGCAAGACCAGGCTGGGCCTGTCCGTACCGTGGACCTACCAGCTCTCGTGGGACGCTTATTACACCCGTTACGACAGGTTCAAGACCCTGGCCAGCCAGTACGGCCAGGAGCTCGCGGCCCCGAACCCGGGCAGCCGCACGCTGGATACGGTCACCAACCAGCTCTCCTACGACAGCGAGTTCGACCTGCCCGGCTTCCTGCGCGCCGACGTCTTCGCCGCGCTTTCGGTCATAGGCTACCCGGACCAGAAGGTCATAAATTCCGACGGCCGCTACCTGCCTTCCAGGCGCTCCGACACCTACCAGGCCCTGAACCTGGGGCTCAACAAGCGCTACAACGACGTGGCGGCATTCGGCGGGGTCAGGCCGGTGCTGGGCATGTCGCTCGGCTTCGCCAACCTGATCTCCAACCAGAACCACCTGGACACGGACCCGGCGCACCTGAAGTACATCCACTCTTTCTACGATTACTCCGAGCTGCGCGCCGGCCCGAACGCCTATTTCACTTTCGTAGGCTCCGGGATGACGGCCAGCCTGGCCTACGAGTTCGCGGTGCGCTCCTACGGGGACCGCCTGGCGCAGAAGACCGACGGCTCCTACACCTCGAAGAAACTCAAGCAGTACTCCGGCGGCTTCACCGCCGAGGCCGCCTACCCGCTTTCCGACCATCTGGACGTAAAGCTGCGGGGCAATTGGGCCCTGTCCCGCTCCAACAACCGCTACGAGCAGGTCTACCGCTACAACTACAGCAGCTCCATGTACTTCACGGGCCTGGAATGGAGGTTCTGATATGCGCTATTACCTGACTTTACTGGCACTCCTGGCCGCTCTCCCCTGCCACGCCTCGACGCGCGGCATAGTGCTGAAGCCCGAGGGACAGGTGGAGGTGCGCCCGGGCCCCTCGGCCGACTGGACGCCGGTCTCTCAGGCGGTCCGGATGGAGCAGGGCGGCGAGATCCGCACGAACGGCGATTCCAAGGCCGTCGTGATGTTCTCCGACGGCTCCCGGTTCATGCTGGGCAACAACAGCCAGTTCGCGGTGGAGGACACCTCCAAGAAGCGCGCCGGCTTCAAACTGATGTTCGGCAAGCTGCGCGCGGCCGTGCGCGGCTACTTCGCCAGCCGCTTCGAGGTGAGGACCCCGTCGGCGGTCTGCGCGGTGCGCGGCACCGAGTTCGACGTGGAGGTGGCGCGCGACGGCAACACCGAGATGAGCGTGGAGGAAGGGCTCGTCGAGGTCAACGATTCCAAGGGCAAGATGGCCGTGGTGTCCTCCGAGGAGCGGATAAAGGTGGGCATGGACGGCATGTCCAAGCCGGAGACCGTCTCGCTCAAGGACGAGAGGGCCGGCGAAGCCGCGCGGCCTATGGCCGTGATGCGCGACACGGCCCGCGAGCGCACCAGGACCATGCTGGAGGAGCTGCGCAACCGCGAGCTCAAGGCCAACGAGGCCATGCTGGGCAAGGATTCCATAGACGCCTTCGGCCGCCGGGTGCGGCTGGAGGAATACCTGCTGCGCCCTTCCGACAAGGAGTTCAAGCTGCTGTTCCTCAGCAAGCGCCCCGAACAGGACCGCCTGGACTGGGGCCACCTGATAGAGCAGTTCAACGCCAAGATACCGGACGACGTCAGCAAGGTGGGGGACATCATCTCCGGCATGTACTTCTCGCCCACGGCCCCGGCGAACTGGATGAAGTACTTCGAGGTCTACCTGACCAATACCGTGGACAGCATCAAGGAGACCATAGACTTCACCGCCCCGGTGCCGATCAACTTCGCCGGCTACAACGGCGGCGCGGCGATGACCCGGTACTATCCGGGGTCGATAGACTATAAGCAGATACTGTCGGGCCCCGGGGTGGCGCTGGCTGCCGGCGCCGGCGCGGGCGGTCTTAACGCGGACGAGCGGATACAGTTCCAGCTGAAGCAGGACTATAACACGACCACCGCCGGCCAGTTCACCTGGGACCAGAAGGTGGTCAATAACGCAGGCGCGCTGACCACGCTCGAGAAAATAACCCTGGATCCCACGAACGTAGCCGACGTGACGGTATACGGCTACACGAACGACCTGGTGGACAAGGGCGGTCTCTACACCGGCACGGTCGACCCGACCGTCAACCCGAGCGACCCCGTGGTGACCTACCCCAGCGGCCCGGGCAAGGCGGATTACAGCGTGGGCACCACCTACGCGGACAATTCCACCCTGGTTTCGCGCAAGCTGCTGGTCTCCAACGAGGGCGACGTGCTGGGGATACCCGGCAGTCCCAACTCCGGCACCTTCCTGAAGGAGGGGAACTTCAACCTGGAGCTGGTCATAAACTCCTCGCTGTTCCAGGGCAGGGACATAGACGTGCTGTTCGCCCCGGAGATACTGTCCCAGAAAAAGGAGGCCACCACCACGGCCGACCAGTTCAGCCTGAACTAGCGGTTTTCGTTACTTAGGTCACAATTGACGTTTGTTGCGTTGACACCGCACCTTCACGGTATTATAATGAAGGTGCGGTGTTTTTTTGGGGGTTTGAGCCTTTTTCTGGCTGTAAACAAGGGATTTCAAGGAGTATTTATGAAACTGATACTTGCTTCGGCGGTCCTCTTCTTTGCCTGCCGGGCCGACGCCGCTTATATTGATTCCCTGCGCGGGAAGGTGGAGCTCAAGAAGAACGGTTCCGCCATCTGGCAGGAACTGGGGGGCGAAGAGAAGGTCTACCTGAAATCCGGAGACGAACTGCGCACCGCGAGGGCCTCCACCGTGGTGCTCTTCATGGACGACGGCTCCAAGGTGAAGCTGGCCCCCCTCTCGGCCTTCAGGATGTCCGCCGAGGACGGCGAGAAGGTCTCCCTCGGCCTGTTCTTCGGCCGGGTCCGCTCCTGGGTCAAGAAATTCTCCAAGAAGTTCGAGGTACGCACCCCTTCGGCCGTCTGCGCGGTGCGCGGCACGGATTTCATGGTGTCGGCCGACGCCGACGGCAACAGCCGCGTGGAGGTGTACGAGGGCAGCGTGCTCACCGGCGACGGCAAGGGCAATTCCGCGCTGGTGCGCGAGGGCCAGGCCTCGGATATCCCCAACGGCGGCAGGATGGGGGAGCCTAAAACCAACCCCAACGAGCCGAGCGACATGAACTCCGCCATAGGCGACCCGCGCCAGATAGCCCGCGCCGAGATCTACGGCGAGATATCGAAAGAGGACGTCATAGCCCGGGCGCAGGAGGAGATGCAGTCGGCCGAGTACCAGATGAGAAAGACCGCCATAGACGCCTTCGGCAACAGGGTGCGCATGGAGGAGTATACTATCCGGCCGGCGGACAACCAGTTCAAGTACGTGGTGCTTAACACCCGCGGGGACCGCCTGGACTTCGGCAAGATCCTGTTCACCTTCAACGCGGCGCTGCCCGACAACCTCTCCGACGCCACCGCGAACATGATCTCCGCGGCCGGGACGACCGCGCCGCGGTGGTACCTGACCGACATGAACAGCGTGATGAGCAACACCACCGACAAGGTCACCGAGGACGCCACCGGCGGCTCGATGGTAAACAACGGCAGCCTGACCAGCCCGGCCTACCAGCTGGTGTTCAATAACTATTCCTTCTACGCCGCCGGCCCGAACGAAACCAACGACAACGGCGGGCTTGGCAAATGGATCTGGACCAAGACCGGCTACAACGTGGCCACCGGGGTCACCGCCTCCCTCTCCTACCTGGGGCAGCCCACCGCGCCGGTCCTGGAGGCCTCGAGCCCCTCCGGCTCCGGCGTCTTCCACACGGTGACGAAGAACACCTTCGCCGACGGCACCTGGATCTCGGCGGAGGATTTCGTGCTGTTCGACGACGGCAGCATCCTCTCCTCCGGGGACTTCAACAGCGGCCTCGGACAGGGCAGCACGGTGAACGAAGTGACGGACAAGCTCAACTTCGAGCGGGTCTACACCAGCTCGCTTTTCGGCGGCCGCGACATCAACGTCATGTACTCCGCCAAGCTGCTCAAGGACGCCGGCCTGCTCCGGTTCTGACGACCATTGAAGACCCGAAATAAGGTGAACCACAGACCATGACGAAAAAGAGAAACGCCTTCCTGGCCCTCCCCCTGGCAGCGCTCTGCCTCTCCCCGCTCGGCGCCGAGACGAAGATCACCCCGGTAGCCGACGTGAGCCTTCTCGGCGGCAAGTACTACCTGGATTCCGACGCCGCCTCCTTCCAGGGCCGGCTGGACGCCTACCTCTCCCCGGCCCTGAGCCTCTCCGAGAACCAGGACCTGATCCCGGTCTACTCCGGCAACTACTCCGGCACGCAGGACATCCAGGAGCTGGCCGGCGGCGGCGTGCTTACCCGCAAGCGCCAGACGCACACGTTCTCGGTCAAGTACGTCTACACCGACGAGTTCAACAAGTACAAGCCGCGCCTCTCCTACTCGCTGGCGAGGATCAAGGAGACCAAGGACGAGAAGTGGGGGGACGGCCTGTTCGACTACAACACCCTGTCCGCCGGGTTCGAGGCGGAGCAGGAGCGGCCTTACGGCACTTTCACCGAGTCCTACGACTTCTACAAGGTCGCCTATCCGAACTACAGCACGCTTCTCTCCGACTCCCAGTCCGTCTTCAACGACACGACCACCTTCAACCAGCTCTCCACCAACGCCGGCACCAATCCGCTGGACAACACCAGCCAGCGGCTGGGCCTGGCCTACGCGTGGTTCCCCGAGGCGATGAACCTGAAGGCCTCTTACGACTTTACCTACCGGAATTACGGCGACCAGGCCGTCACGGCCAAGCCGGCCACAGGCCAGTCCCCGTTCAAGAGCGAGAAGCGCAAGGACCTGGCGCAGAACGTGGGCCTGACCGCCAGCCGCGCGCTGAAGCCGCTGTTCCTTTCGGCCGCCGCCAGGTTCGGCTACCTCAGTTCCAACCAGGGCACCTACGACTCCGCCCGCAGCAAGTACATGAAGGACTATTACGGCTACATGGACGTGGAGCTCAGTCCCTCCATGACGCTGGCGCTCAAGAACGGCTCGCAGTTCAGCTTCGGCGTGGACTGGCGCCGGGTGATGTACACCGGCCGCCTCAAGCAGGACCCGGCCGGCAACTACGGTTCCGACAAGATCAACCAGACCT
>JAJZOZ010000029.1 GCA_021811405.1 bacterium
GGTGCCCGGCCTGGACGGCCGCAAGATGTCCAAGTCCTACGGCAACGCCATACTGCTGGGCGAGGAGACCAAGAGCCTCCAGAAGAAGATAAACAGCATGTACACGGACCCGCTCAAGGTGCACCTTACCGACAAAGGCCACCCGGAGGGCTGCGTGGTCTGCGCCTTCCACAAGCTCTACAACCCCGACTGGAAGCGGCAGGAGGAAGCCTGCAGCTCCGGCGCCACCGGCTGCGGGGCCTGCAAGAAGATGCTCTTCGAGCTGATGGAGAAAGAGGTCGGCGCTTTCCGCGTCCGCCGGGCCGCCCTGGCGGACGACGGGAAAGTGGACGCCGTGCTGGCCGCCGGAGCCGCGAAGGCCGCCGCGGTGGCGGACCGGAAGGTCAAGGCCGCGTCGAAGGCGGCGGGACTGGTATGAACGCGATAGATATACACCTGGAGAACTTCGAAGGTCCGCTCGACCTTCTGATGCACCTCATCAGGAAGAACAACCTCGACATCTACGACATCCCGATAGCCCAGATCACCGGGGAATACCTGCAGTACCTGGATGTGATGAAGAGCCTGAACCTGGAGGTGGCCGGGGAGTTCCTGGTGATGGCCGCCACGCTGATGCAGATCAAGGCCAAGATGCTGCTGCCCGCGCCCGAGGTGGAGGGCGGGGAGACCGGTCCCGACCCGCGCGGGGCCCTGGTAAGCATGCTGGAGGAGTACCAGCGCTACAAGGAGGCGTCCAAGGACATGAACGGGCGCTTCAACAAGTTCAAAGACTCCTTCTACCGCGGCTCGCCGGTGTTCTCCAGCGAGGAAAAGTACCTGGACCTGGATTTCTACGCGCTGATGGACGCGGTCAAGCGCGCGTTCCAGCGGGCCGAGCCCGCGCGCGAGGTGGAGGCGGACAAGTTCCCCATCGAATCCCGCGTGGAGAAGATAACCAGGATGCTCGAGGGCCGGGAGTGGCTGCTGCTCGACGAGGTCTTCGCCTCCGAGACGAAGCGCCTGGGCGTCATCACCTGCTTCATGGCCCTGCTCGAGCTGGTGAAGCAGCGCAGGATACTGGTCTCGCAGGACGAGGCCTATACCGAGATCCGCATCTATCCGGCGCCGGCGGCCACGCCCGCCCCCGCCGAAGCCGCCGCCGCGCAGGACTCCGAAGGCCCCCGGAACTGAATTTAGAACCGTCAGAGAGGTAATATGGAAGACGCCGAACTGAAGAAAGTGCTCGAAACGCTGCTGTTCATAACCGACGCTCCGCTGCCGGTCGGCCGCATCTCGCAGCTCTGCGAAGTAAAGAACAAGGAGCGCCTGGAGGGCCTGCTGCAGGAGCTGCGCAGGGAATACGACGAGCAGGGCCGCACGCTGCAGGTGATGCAGGTGGCCGGCGGCTGGCAGCTGGCCACCCGCCCTGAGTACGGCCTCTGGGTGCGCAAGCTCTACCAGAACAAGATGACGGTGCGCCTGACGCAGGCCGCGCTGGAGACGCTCTGTATCATAGCCTACAAGCAGCCGCTGACCCGCGCCGAGATAGAGGCGATACGCGGCGTGGAGGTGATAGGCCCGCTCGAGACGCTGACGCAGCGCAAGCTGATCACCGTCGTGGGCCGCCGCGAGAGCATAGGCCGCCCGATCCTCTACGGCACCACCGGCGAGTTCCTGCGGCAGTTCGGCCTTAATTCGCTCGACGACCTGCCTAAGCTGGAGAGCTTCAACATCGAGAACGTGGCCGCCGCCGCGCAGTCCACCGCCGTGGAGCTGGTGGAGCAGGAATCCATGCCCGAGCCGGTGGCCGAGGGCGCTCCGCCGCAGGACCCGGCCCAGGCCGCGCTGGAAGCCGGCGAGGCCGCCGCCGCGGCCGGGCCCGCGCCGGAAGAGCCGCCGGCGGCCGCTGAGCCGGCTTCCGAAGCCGCCGCGGAGGTCCCGGCCGAGCTTCCCGGCGGGATCATGCAGGAGCCGCCAGCGGAGGACCCGGAACCGGAGGCGGCCGCTGAGGCCGTAGCGGCCGAGCCAGAGCCCGCCGCGGAAGAGCCGAAGGACGACAATTAGCCCGGATGCCTGAAATAAGAAAGGACCCCGTCTTCGGCCGCTGGGTCATCATAGCCTCGGAGCGCGGCCTGCGCCCCAACGAGTTCCGCCAGTCGCCCGGCCCCGGCGGCTATATCTGCCCCTTCTGCCCCGGCAACGAGGACCTTACCCCGCCCACGATCTACTCCCTGCCCGGCAAGGCCTCCGGCTGGAGGCTGCGGGTGGTCCGTAACAAGTTTCCCGCGCTGGTCGCGGACGCGGCCGCCGGCAGCAGGCGGGACGGTATCTACGACAGCATGGACGGCATGGGCTTCCACGAGGTGGTCATAGAGACCCCGGAGCACGGCCGCGTGCTGGAGGAGCTGCCCGCGGAGGAGATAGCCGACGTAGCGCGCGCCTGGATGCTGCGGCTCCGGGAGATCAAGAAAGACCCCCGCATCAAGTACGTGATGATCTTCAAGAACCACGGCAGGAACGCCGGGGCCAGCCTGCAGCATCCCCATTCCCAGATCATAGCCATGCCGATGGCGCCTCTGCGCGTGCAGCAGGAGATAGACGGGGCGGCCGATTACCACGACGAGCGCGGCACCTGCGTGTTCTGCGACGTCGCGAGGGAGGAGGCGGCCTCCGGAAGGCGCGTCGTGGGAGAGAACGCGGATTTCCTGGCCGTGACGCCCTACGCCAGCCGCTTCTCTTTCGAGACCTGGATCCTGCCGAAGGCGCACCGCAGCCATTTCGAGGACGCCCCCGAAGGCGAGGCCGCCACGCTGGCGGCCATGCTCAAGAGCACGCTCGGCAAGCTCTCGGCCTCGCTGGGGGACCTGTCGTACAACCTCATCCTGCACACGATGCCGGTGCAGGACCCGGCGGCCGAGCATTACCACTGGCATATAGAGATCATGCCCAAGCTGAGCCACGTGGCGGGTTTCGAGTGGGGCACCGGCTTCTACATCAACACGGTCTCCCCGGAGGAGGCCGCCGACGTCCTCAACTCCGGGAAGAAGTTCAGGGCCTAGGGAGAACACATGAAGATACTCATAGCCGCCAGCGAGGCGTTCCCGTTCTGCAAGACCGGCGGCCTGGCCGACGTCACCGGCGCGCTCGCCCAGGTATTCTCGCGGATGCCGGAGACCGAGGTGGTGCTGTTCCTGCCGCGCTACCGCAACGTGGGCGGCGGGGCCTTCTCGCCCAAGGCCACCGGGGGCAGTTTCCTGATACCGGTGGGCAGCCGCGTGGAGACGGCCACGATGAGCCGCGTGCAGTGGGGCAAGGTCGCCGTCTATTTCCTGGAGAACCCCAAGTTCTTCGACCGGCCCGGGCTGTACCGCACCGCGACGGGCGACTACGAGGACAACGACGAGCGCTTCATCTTCTTCTCGCGCGCCGTGCTGGAGGGGGCCAAGTTCATAGGCTTCAAGCCGGACGTGATCCACTGCCACGACTGGCAGACCGGCCTGGTCCCGGCCTACATGCGCACGCTCTACCGCATAGACTCGTTCTACTCCAAGACCGCCTCCGTGTTCACCATCCATAACATCGCCTACCAGGGCATGTTCCCCAAGGAGACCCTGCTGAAGGCCGGCTTTTCCTGGATGGACTTCACCCCGGAGAAGCTGGAGTACTACGGGGGCGTGAACTTCATGAAGGCGGGCCTCGCCTACGCGGACCTGATCACCACGGTCAGCCCCACCTACGCCGGGGAGATACAGTACCGCCCGGAGTTCGGCCACGGCATGGAAGGCCTGCTGAAGCACCGCACCGCCGACCTGTTCGGCATCCTGAACGGCATCGACGAGGAGATCTGGGACCCGGCCACTGACACCTTCCTGGACCGCGGCTACGAGCTGAAGAGCTTCGGCCGCGGCAAGGCGGCGGCCAAGAAGGCGCTGCAGAAGGAGCTCGGCCTCGAGGAGAACAAGGACCTGATACTGGCCGGCGTGGTGAGCAGGCTGGACAGGCAGAAGGGACTGGACGTACTGCTGCGCGCCGCCCCGGAGTTCCTGGACAAGATGCAGTTCGTGGTGCTGGGCGCGGGCGATCCCGGCCTTTCGGACGCCTTCACCGCGCTGGCGGAGGCCAAGCCGGGCAGGGTGGCGTTCAGGACCGGGTTCGACGAGGAGCTCGCCCACCGGATCTACGGCGGCTCCGACATCTTCGTGATGCCTTCGCGTTTCGAGCCCTGCGGCCTCAGCCAGATGATAGCCATGCGCTACGGCTCGCTGCCGGTAGTCACCCGCACCGGCGGCCTGAAGGACACGGTCTACTACAACGGCGAGCCCAAGGACTCCAACGGCTTCGCCATCGACAACCCGGACGAGGGGCAGCTGAAGTCCGTGCTCGGGCACATAATCTCCCTGTACGGCTGGCGCGAGAACTGGAACATGATGGTGCGCAACGCCATGCGCGGCGACTATTCCTGGGGCAAGTCGGCCGAAGCCTACATCAAGCTGTTCGCGATAGCGGCCCAGCGCCGCCAGCTCTGACGCGGCCATGAAAAGGCCCGCCATCTGGGCGCTGTTCTTCGGCTTCCTCGCGGCCTCCTGGCTGCTGCTGAGGACCCTGCTGGGGGTGGGGGAAGGGATCAGGCGGACCTACAGCCCGGGCAATATGGGCGCCTTGAGCTCGGTGCGCGCCGCCCTCCAGGTATATTACGGCGACCACGAGGGCCGTTTCCCCACGGACGACCTTTCCTGCCTTATGAAGGATGGCAAATATCTCCATGAGATGCCCCAGGCCTGGCCTAAGGGCTACGCGCCGGGGATTGAGCATCGGCCGACCTCGCGGGTCGCTGTCTATTCGCGCGGGGAACAGCCGCGCGACACCGGCGGATGGGCCTATTTCAACGACCCCGCCGACCCCCGGTGGGGGAATTTCATAGTGGATTGCACTCACCCGAAGCTGCGCAGGGGGCGCGGCCTTTTCTCAAGGCCGGAGCCCGGCCCGCCCTGGAGCACGTTCTAGCCGCCGGGCCCAGGGCCTGGTGGGTCCTTGGACCCTCGCCCGCCCCCCTCGTTTTATCGGATAATCCTATAGATGCGCCTATACATCAAGAGCTGCCTCATCGTCCTGTTCCTGGCCGCGCGGGCTTTGCCCGCCGCCGCGCAGGAGCTCCCGACCTTCAACATCGGCGGACCCGGCCAGACCGTTCCGGCCCTGCCGCCTCCGCCCTCGCTGCCGCCGCCCCAGGCCGTGCCGGGTCCCGTCGCGCCCCTTCCTCCGCACGGTCCGCAGCCGCAGCAGGCCGTCCCCGGTCTCGCTTTCTCCGGCAGCACCGACATCGCCGCGATAATAGAAGGGGCCATCCGCTCCTCCAGCTTCACGGTGGAGGCGGCTCTCTACGGGCTGACGCTGCCCGGCGTGGCGCAGGCGTTGGTGGACGCCAGGGACCGCGGCGTCAAGGTGCGCGTGATAATGAACGAGTCCCACGTCTTCACCACCCGGCGCGACGACGGGGTGCAGCTCCTGATCGACAAGGGCGTGGACATGCGCACGCTGCGGGGCACCGGCCGCAACGGCATCATGCACAACAAGCTCGGCATCTACGACGGCAGGCTGGTCTCGGCAGGCTCGTTCAACTGGGCGGTCACGGCCAACGAGGCCAACAGCGAGAACGCCGTGTTCCTGCGCGACGCCGATACCGTGGCCGGCTACGGTAAGTATTTCGAGTGGATGTGGGGCCTTGCCCGGCCGGTGGCGGACGGCCCGGCCGGTAACGTGAAGGATTACGGCCCCCCGCCCGCGGCCCCGGCGCGTTCCGTCGCCTTCGGCGGGGCGCGGTTCCCCGCCTATTCCTTCTCGCCCGGAGGCGAGACCAAGGCCGACGTGATAAGCGCCCTGGACCGCGCCGCGAGCAGCGCGGATATCGCCGTCTTCAGCTTCTACGACGAGGATATAGCCGGGGCGGCGGTGAACGCCCTAAAGCGCGGCGTCAAGGTGCGGGTGCTTGTGGACAGGGTGCAGGCCAGCCAGTCCGACGTGGGGTCCGTTCTGGTGAAGGCCGGCGTCCAGTTCCGCTGGAGCAAGGGTTTCGCCGGCAAAGGCGTGATGCACAACAAGTTCGCCGTCCTGGACGGGAAGCTCCTGATGACCGGCTCTTTCAACTGGTCCACGAACGCCCAGCAGAACAATTTCGAGAACATGTTCTACACCGCTTCGCCCGCGTATACGGAGGCGTATTCGGCGCAGTTCGAAGAGCTGTTCTCGGCCGCGGACGAGCCCACCCTGGACGACCTGCAGCGCGCCCGCGCCGAATACAGGTCCCTCTCCTCCCCGCGCTGACGAGGGGGGCGTCCCGGCGCCGGCTACTCCGCCGCCGGCGCGTCGCGCCCGGCCACCACGTCCAGGAAGACCCCGCCGTACTTTTGCACCCTCTTCTCGCCCATGCCCTTGATCGCAAGCAGCGCCTCCGGGGTGGAGGGGCGTTGCTGCGCCATCTCCAGCAGGGCCGCGTCCTGGCAGATGACGTAGGGCGGGATGCCGGCCTTGTCGGCCAGCGCGCGGCGCACCGCGCGCAGGCGGGTGAACAGCGCCTCGTCGGCCTCGGTGACCCCGCTTCCGGCCAGCCGCAGGGCTTTCGGTTTCTTCCTGCCCTTGGCCGGCTGCGCCGGCAGGCCCAGCTTTATCTCGCCGCGGTCCTGGCACAGCGCGCGGCCGGCGGCCGTGATGCGCAACAGCGGGTACTCGCCGTCCTCGGTCACCTCTAAATATTCCTGGACTATCAGTTGGTCTATCCAGCCGCGGACCGCGGGCTCGCCGGCCTCGCGCAGGATGCCGAAGACCTGCAGTCCGTCGTGGCCGTTGGCGGAGACGCGCTCGCCCGGCCGGCCCAGCAGCAGGTTCACCACGTAACCGGTGCCGTAGCGGCCTTCGCAGCGCCAGGCGGCGCTGAGTATCTTCTTGGCGGTCAGGCGCGCCTCCCCCTCCGGAAGGCCCTTGGTCTCGCCGAGACAGACGTCGCAGGCGCCGCAGCCCTCCCCGCCCTGCGCCGCCGTCGGGTACTCGGCGCTGAAATGGGCGGCCAGCAGGCCATGGCGGCATACCGGGGCGGAGGCGTAGCGGCCGATATCCTTCAGCTGCTTTTCCAGCGCGCGCTTGCGCTCCGGCGGCAGAGTGAAATCCTTCTGCGCGAGCCACCGGTGAGCGGCCAGGTCGGACGCCGAGAAGAGCAGCGTGCAGTCCGCCGGCAGGCCGTCGCGGCCCGCGCGGCCGCTCTCCTGCTGGTAATGCTCCACCGACCTGGGCGTATTGGCGTGTATCACGTAGCGCACGTTGGAACGGTCTATGCCCATGCCGAAGGCTATGGTGGCCACTATCACGTCGAGCCGCTCGTTGACGAAATCGTGCTGGGCCTGGCGCCGTTCCTCGGCGCCGAGCCCGGCGTGGTACGGGGCGCAGGAGACGCCCTCTTCCTTCAGCCTGGCCGCGAGCCGCTCCACGTCCTTGCGGGTCTGCGCGTATACTATGCCGCCCTCGCCGGGATGGCGGCGGACGGCCTCGAGCACCTGTTTGAACTGGTCGCGGCGCGGGTAGGCGCGGTAGACCAGGTTGGGCCGGTCCGGGTGTCCGATCAGGACCTCGGGGTTCCGCAGTCCGAGCTGCGCTAAAATATCCTCGCGCACGGCCGGAGTGGCGGTGGCGGTCAGCGCCATGCGCGCGGCCGAAGGGAAGCGGTCCAGCGCCTCTTTTATGCGGCGGTACTCCGGCCTGAACTCGTGGCCCCAGTGCGAGACGCAGTGCGCCTCGTCCACGGCGGCGAGGACCAGGCGCTTCGAGAGGACTTCGTACAGGTCGCCGGCGAGCAGCCGCTCGGGGCTGACGTAGAGCAGTTCGGTCCTGCCGGAATTAAGGTTGTCGTAGGCCTCGCGCCTGGGCGCGGCCTTAAGGTTGGAATGCAGCGCGTCGGCGGCGAGGCCGGCCTCGCGCGCGGCCGCCACCTGGTCGTCCATCAGCGCTATCAGCGGCGAGACCACGACCACCAGCCCTTTGCCGGCCGCGGCCGGCAGCTGGTAGCAGAGGCTCTTGCCGCCTCCGGTAGGCAGCACCACCAGCGCGTCGCGCCCCTCCAGCGCGGCCGTCACGGCCTCCCGCTGCAGCGGCTTGAAGCTGGCGTAGCCCCAGCGCTTTTTCAGCACTTCTTCCGGTTCCATCGTGTATAGTGTAGCATGCCGCCCCGACAAGGGCGTGTCGGGGACCGCGCCGCCCGGAGGCGGCGCGCGGCCTTTTTGCCGGCTACCGCTCCGCCCCGCCGGCGCAGCCCTGCAGCAGCAGTATCTTCTGCCAGACCTTCTGGGAGATGCCGATGGTCAGGGCCTCCAGGTCGTTGACGGCGTCGGTCGCTACGGCGTCGTCGAAGCGCTGGATATAAAGGAAAGCTATCTTGCCTGCGACCGAGAGCATCTCCGAGCAATAGTCGAGGTAGCGGCCCAGCTCGTAGGGCGTCAGTTCGCGCCTGGGGGAGTGCTCGGTGCCCTTTTCCGCTATGGAGTGGGGGTCCTTCGTGAGCTGGTGCGCGTCGATGATGTGCGCCAGGCAGCGCAGGCGGTTCACGGCCTGGATGACGCGCCTGCGCTTGCGGCGCGTCTCGAAGGTCATCAGGAAGAGGCCGGCCGCTCCGAGCAGGATCATCGTGTTGAAGCCGGCGTCTATCATCTGGAAGAAATCCGCGACGTTCATGCCGCAGGTGGAGATCCCCAGGGCGGACCAGGTGCGCGCCAGGGACGCCACCAGCAGCAGGATGAGCAGCCACGCGCCGCCGCGCACCAGGTACTCGGGCCTGGAGATCCATTCCGCGGTGCGGTCGGCGTCGGCGGCCGTGGCGCGCAGCTCCTCGCAGGTGCCGGCCAGCGCCGCCTTGGGGAAGCGCTCCCTGATGCGGAGCAGGAGCCGCTCGCAGGTGTCGAGTATGTCCTGGGACCTCAGTTCCGGCATGCTTCGATTATATAACTTCCGCGGCCGCCGGAGCCCTCAAGGCTTCGCCGCCTCGGCCCCGCCCATGAACTTCTTCCTGAACCAGATCTCCAGGTCGTCGAACAGCGAGTAGGTCACCGGCGTCATCAGCAGCGTGATCAGCAGCGACAGCGTCTGGCCGCCTATGATGACGAGCGCCATCGCGCGCCGCGTGCCGGAGCCCGCGCCGGTGCCGATGGCCGTGGGTATCATGCCGGCTATCAGCGTCAGCGTGGTCATCAGGATCGGGCGCAACCTGGTCCTGTTGGCCTCTATCATCGCCTGGTGGCGCGGCAGGCCCTTGGCCCGCAGCGTGTTGGTGTAGTCCACCTGCAGGATCGAGTTCTTCTTCACGATGCCGAACAGCATGAAGATGCCCATGATGCTGAACAGCGTCAGGTTCTGGTGGAAGATGAACAGGGAGATGATGGCGAACGGGATCGTCAGCGGCAGCACGATCATGATCGAGACGGGGTAGACGAAGCTCTCGAACTGGCTGGCCAGCACGATGTAGATGAAGACGAACGCCATCAGGAAGGCCATCAGGAAGCCCTTGAGCATGTTGCCCAGCTCCTTGGCCCGGCCGGTGACGCCGCCCTTGTATTCGGGCGGGGCGTGCAGCTCCGCGAAGGCCTTGTCCGCCTCCGCTATCAGTTTGCCCAGCGGGATGCCGGAGGTGTTGGCCATCACCTTCACGTTGCGCTGCCTGTTGAAGCGCTCTATCTGCGTCGGGCCCACTCCCTCCGTCACCCGGGCCACGTTGTCCAGGCGGGTGACGCGGCCGGTGCCGGCCGGCACCATCAGCGCCTCTATGGCCTCCTTGCGGTCGCGGAAGGTCTCCTCGGCGCGCAGGCGCACCTGGAAGAGGTCGTCGCCGTCCTTGTACTTGGTGATGTCCTCCTCGCCGCCCACCATCGTGCGCAGCGAGGTCGCTATGTCCTCCACCTTGACGCCCAGGTCGTGCGCGCGCCGGCGGTCTATCTCCACGCGGTACTCCGGCTTGGCGTACGAGAAGCTGGTGTCCACGTCCACCGCGCCCTTGATGGAGCGCAGCCGGTCCGCCACGGCGCGGGAATACTCGTCGAGCTTCGCGAGGTCCGGGCCGGAGATGTTGTACTGCAGCTCGGCCTCGCCGCCGCCGAAGCCGCCCACCGGGGCGACGGAGACGCGCAGGCCCTTGTATTTGTTCATCATCTCGCGCGAGGCCAGCACCAGGTCGTCAACTGGGAGGTCCCGGTCCTTGATGTCCGCTATCTCTACCAGCAGGTAGCCCTCGTTGGTGGCGGCGGAGCCGCTGTGGCCGCCGGTGCCGGTGCCTATCGAGGTCAGGATGTTCTTCACGTACGGCAGCTGGCGGGTCTCGGTGGAGACCTGGTCGAAGATCTGCCGCATCACCGGGAGGCTGGTGCCCTCCGGGGCCGTCACGATGATCTGGTACTGCCCGGTGTCGTCCTGCGGCAGGAAGTCCTTGCCCAGGAACATGAACAGCGGCACCATCGAGAGCATGATCAGCACCGCGTAGACCACCATGCTCTTGCGGTGCGCCAGCGCCCACTCCAGCATCCGGATGTAGTAGCCGGAGAGGAAGTCGTTGATGCGGTCCGTGGTCTGCTGCAGCCGGCTCTTGCCGCCGGGGCGGACCTTCAGGAAGATGGAGCAGAGCATCGGGGTGAGCGTCAGCGCGACGAACGTGCTGATGGCCACCGCGTAGGCTATCGTCAGGCCGTAGCTGCGGATGAAGCGGCCGATGATGCCGCCCATGTAGGCCAGCGGCACGAAGATGACCAGCAGCGCCAGCGACATCGCCAGCACCGCGAAGGCTATCTCGCGGGAGCCGTCGAGCGAGGCCTTCAGCGGGGCCATCTTGTGCTCCTCCATGTGCCGGTAGATGTTCTCCAGCATCACGATCGCGTCGTCGATCACTATGCCCACCGCTATCGTCAGGCCCAGCAGCGTCATGTTGTTCAGCGTGAAGCCGGACAGGTCCATGAAGATGAACGTGCCTATCAGCGACGTCGGGATGGCCAGCGACGAGATGATCGTGGAGCGGAAGTCGCCCAGGAACAGCAGCACCATCAGCGCGGCGAACAGCGCGCCCAGCACCAGGTGCTCCTTGACCGTGGCCACCGAGGCCTCGATGAACACCGACTGGTCGCCGATGATGGTGGTCGTGACCCCGGGCGGCAGCGACTTGCGGATCTCGGCGAGGCGCTCCTTGATGTTCTTGACCACGGCGACGGTGTTGGTCCCGGACTGCTTCTTGACCACCAGCGTCACGGACGGGCGGCCGTTGTAGAAGGAGGCCGTGGTCATGCGCTCGCCGGTGTCCTCGACGCGGCCTATGTCGGAGACGCGCACCGGGGCGCCGTTGATAGTGGTTATGACTATGTTGTTGAAATCCTGCACGCTGGCGATGCGGCCCATCGTGCGCAGCACGTATTCCTTGTCGCGCTGCTCCACCTTGCCGCCGGGGATCTCGATGTTCTGCTGTATTATGGCGTCCTTGACCTGCTTGATGGACAGGTTCATCGCCGAGAGCTTCAGCGGGTTGACCACTATGTGGATCTCGCGCTCGCGGCCGCCCACGATGTCCACCGCGCCCACGCCGTTGACGGTCTCTATGATCTCCTTGATCTTCTTCTTGGCGGTCTGCGTCAGGTCTATCAGGTCCATGTCGCCGTAGACCACGACGTTCAGCACCGGGGTCGCGCCTATGTCGAACTTGCCGATCACCGGCGGGTCGGTGCCCTGCGGCAGCTGGCGCTGCACCGAGTTTACCTTGTCGCGCACCTCCTGCGCGGCCACGTCGCCGTTCTTCTCGAGGGCGAACTTTATCATCACCATCGAGATGCCCTCGTAGCTGGTGGACTGTATGTCCTCTATGCCGGAGACGGTGTTGACGGCCTCCTCGATGGGCTTGGTGATGGAGGATTCCACCTCCTCGGGGCCCGCGCCGCGCAGCGTGGTCTGGATCATCACGAACGGGAAGTCGACGTTGGGGAACAGGTCCACGCCGAGCCTGAAATAGGAGAACAGGCCGAGCACCACTATCGTGGTGATCATCATCGTTGTGAAAATGGGCCGCTGGACTGAGATCTCGGTGATTTTCATAGGTTCGTTGGTCGCCTGCCGTCGCGCCGGCTTTCGCCGGCGGCCGGGTCCGCCCGGGTCCCGGCCTGCGCCGGGATGACCGGCCCCGGGTCCGTCAGTTCTGCACCTTTATCTTGCTGCCGTCCTTGAGCCCGTAGAGGCCGAAGGTTATCACGTCCGCGCCGTCCTTTACGCCGTTGATCTGCGCGTAGTCGGCGGTCCTGATGCCCACGCGCACCGGCACGCGGGACGCCACTCCGCCGGCGGCGGGCACGAAGACGTAGTCGCGGCCGTCCTCGGTCACCACCGCGGCCGAAGGCACCGAGAGCGCGGCGCCGCGCGAGGCCACGATCAGGCGGGCCTCGGCGAACATGCCCGACTTCAGGCGGCCGTCGGCGTTGTCGACCAGCACTTCCACCACGGTGTTGCGGGAATGGGAATCCACCACTGGGCTGACGCGGTAGACCGAGCCGGTGAAATAGCGGTCCGGGAACGCGTCCACCTTGATGCGGGCGGTCTGGCCCTGGAAGACCTTGCCTATGTATTTCTCCGGCACGTCCACGGCCACGCGCACCTTGCTCTGGTCCACTACCATCGCTATGGGGGTCTGCGGGTTAACGCTGGCGCCGGTGTCCTGGTAGATCCGGCCTATCACGCCGGTGAGGGTGGAGGGGACGGGCGCCGGCTCGTAGACCACGCCTACCTCGTCGCGCTCTATCAGCGCCACCGTCTCGTCCTTCTTCACCGGATCGCCCTCCTTCAGGAGGTTGCGCAGCAGCTTGCCGGAGGTCCTGGGGAACAGCGTGGCCTCGTCCAGGGCCTTCACCGAGCCCGTGAGCAGGATGTATTCCTCGAGGCTGCGCACCTGCGCTTTCTCGGTCTTCACCAGGAAGCGGTCCTTCTCCAGGCTGTTCAGGGCGTCGGCGTCCTTGTTCCTGCAGCCGGCGGCCAGCGCGGCCGCCGCGGCCAGTATCAGCAGTCCGATTTTCAGGTTCTTCATGGTCTTCCTCATCCCGCGTTATTTGCCGAGGGCCCAGTCCAGCTCCGCGTCCGCGGAGCAGACGTCATGCAGGGCCTGGGTGTAAAGGGTCTGGGCCTTGTTAAGGGCCAGCGTGGCGTCGCTGAGGTCCAGCTGGCCGGCCAGGCCGTTCTTGAAGCGGAGCTCGGTCGCGGCCAGCGCCTTGCGCGCGGTTTCAACGGCCTCGGCCTGGGAGTCCTCGCGCCGGGAGGCCTCGTTGAGGTCCAGCCAGGCCTTCTTAACGCTTATCTTCAGGTCGCGGGCCGCGGCTTTAAGGTTCTCGTCGGCGATGTCCAGCGAGAGCGAGGCCTGCTTGACCCGGGAGGCTACCGCGCCTCCGGAGAAAAGCGGCAGGCTGAGCCGCATCCCGGCCGACAGGCTCCAGCTCCTGGAGCCGGGGCCGGGGAAGCCAGAGTCGCCCTGCGCCTGGAACTGCCTGGTGGCGAAGGCCGAGAGGTACGGGTAGTGGCCGGCCCGCTCCAGCGTCACGTTCTGCACGGCGAGCTTCTTCTGCAGGGAGGCGAGGCGGTATTCCGGCCGGCCGGCCATCGCCTGCGCGTACAGCTCCTCCAGGGAACCCCGCGGCGCGGCCGGGCAGGACATCGAACCGGAGAGGGCGAGCTCGGAGTCCGGCTCCATCCCGAGCAGGTTCTTGAGCGCCAGCAGGCCCTCCTCGTAGTAGTTCAGGTTCTGCATCACCGCCGGCTCGTTGTTGGAGACCTCCACTTCCTGGCGCAGGACGGCGAGATCGCTGGCCAGGCCCTGCCGGAACTGGGCCTTTATCGTCTCCAGGTGCTGGCGGGAGAGCTGCAGCGTCTCTTCCTGGATGTCGGCCATCGCCTTCGACAGCAGGACGGAATAGTAGAGCTGCGTCACGGACTTCTTCACGGAGTTCCGGGCGGAGCGCAGCTGCTCCGCGCTGGAGTCGGAGTAGATGCCGGCCATGCGTATGCCGGTGTTGACCTTGCCGCCGGCCCAGAGCACCTGGTTCAGGTCCAGGGAGGCGGCATAGGAATTGTCCGAGCCTATCTCTATCTTGTTGCCGCCGAAGAACATCGACGGCTTCTCGATGTTCCTGGTGTACGCGGCCCCGGCGCTGAGCTGCGGGTAGACGCCGCCCCAGTATTCGCGGATCTTTTCCTTATATATCAGGCGGCCGCGCTCCGCGTTGGAGACGGAGGAGTTGCTCTTCATCGCCAACGCGACGGCGTCGTCCACGCTTACGCCCGCCCCCGCGCGGGCGTGCAGGGCCGGCAGCAGCAGCAGCAGGGCCGCGGCGGCCCTGGCGTTCCTGGCCCCGGCGCCGATCAGCCTCGCCAGGCGGCGGGGCAGGTCGGCCGGGATGCTGGCCACGCCGTTCTCCTTGGACTCCATCATGAAATACGCTATCACCGCGCTGATCAGGTGGCGGATGTTCTCGGCGCCCTGCTTCGGGAGGCGCTCCTTCTCGAGCATCGCGCCCAGCGCCGCCCTGTTGCGCAGCTTCATCTCGCGCGACAGCTTGGAGAGGACGCCTCCGGACGGGGAGGCCATGATCCTCAGCGCGCATTTCGGCATCTCCGGGTAGCGCCGGATGAAGTCCAGGTGGTTGGAGAAGATCCTCTCGAGCCGCTGCTCCAGCGTCAGCCCGGGGCGGCTGATCTGGCCGAACGACTCGCTGAAATGCTTGGTGCCCTCCTCGAAAGTGGCGCGGATCAGCGCCTCCTTGTCGCGGAAGTAATAATAGAGGACGGGCTTGGTTATGCGGAGCTTGGCGGAGATCTCGCGCATCGAGACGGCGTCGGGGCCTTTTTCCGCCATCAGGGCCAGCGCGGCGTCCAGGATGCGCCTGCGCGTCCTGTCGCCCTTGCTGACCCTGGGTTCGTTCTTTTGTTCCATAAAACTTACCTACCGGTAAATAAATTATAACAGTCCGCCCCGGCCGCTGTCAACCGGCCGGGGCGGGCCAAAGGACCCAGGCGCGCCTGGGCCTTAATATCCGCCGCCGCTGGGCCCTCCGTCCCTATTGCCGTTCGTCAAATCTGTTGTAGAATCGTAAGTGAAGCAGCAGCCCTTGTAATCCCCCGATAGTGGCGGGGGAGAATCCACCGGCGGGCCAACCCGCTGTAACCAGGGGAAACGGACAACCGTTTCTCTTTTTTTATTTTACAGCGGACGGACCGAAACGATGAAGAAACTCATGGCGGCGATACTTATGGCGGCGGCTTTCCGGGGCGCCGCCGCGGCCCAGGACGCGCTCTCTGCCGGCGACCCCCTGGCCGGTTCCGGGCCTTTCTCTTCCGACCTGCAGGACATCCTGGAGACCTCCGACGGCTATCTGAGCCCGGAGAACACCATGAAGGTCCGGACCGATTTCGACGAGGCGCCGGCCATGAGGGACGCCGTCATCTCCGCCCCGGCGGCCGCGCCGAAGCCGCCGCCGGCCACGGCCGTGCGCCCCGAGGACCGGCCCGGACTGCCGTCCCTGCCTACCGGGCATTACAAGGTGACTTTCGCCGGGGAGAGCGGCCCGATGGGCTCCTACGTCTGGCCCATGGACAGGGGCTCCGCCAGGTACGCCAGGGAGTACGTGCTGCTCGGCGTGGCCCTTGCCTCCGGACAGTATGACGGCCTGCTGCCGCGCCTCGAGGCCGCGGGCTTCAGGTTCGCGGGCGAGAAGACCTCCTATTCGGGCCGGGACAAGAGCACCGTCCTGCTGGGCTGGGCGCCGTACTCGGCCATGGCCCGCATATCGGGGGTGCCCGGCGTCCAGAACGTCTCCGTGGAGAAGAAGAGCTCGGGTATACCTATGAAGGCCCGGGTCCGCTTCACGCTGAAGGTCCCGTTCCAGAACAGGCCCAGCGCTTTCGTCCCCAGGTTCATCAAGGAACTGGAGAACGGTGGCGGCTTCACCGCCGAGAACTGGTTCCGGCTGCCGCAGAAGTCGGCCGGCTCGAAGTTCAGCGTCTTCGACGTCACCGGCACCATGGCCGTGGACATGATAGGGGACCTCTCCCGCTCGCCGTTCGTGGCCTCGGTGGAATTCAACGATTCCGCGCTCTGAGCCGGCGGCCGGCGGGGCCGCCTTCCTGCGCAATCCCATAAAAGTTATAATGAACCGTGGCCGGGCGGCTTTTTCGTCCCGCGGCCACGGACGGCACGTACATGAACGAACATAAACATTACCATTCCGCGGGCCAGCAGCCCAGGCCGCGCAAGGGCTACCGGGTGGCCTTCCTGCTGGCCTTCTCCGCCGGCCTGCTGGCGCAGATGCTGATATTCCTGCAGGCGCAGATGAAGGAGATCACCGCGCTGCTGAGGGAGGATTTCCGCATCATCGTAGTTAAGGACGACAGGGCCAAGGAGCCCCAGGAGGAGATAGCCGCGGCCTTGGACGGGGTGAGGGGAACGGAACAGGCCGTGTTCATCAGCCGCCAGGACAGGCTCGCCCGTTTGAAGACCGAGGAACCGGAACTGGTGGCCTCGGTGCTCCCTCCCGGCTCCAATCCCATGCCGGATACCTGGGAGGTGGTGATAAAGGAGGAGGCCCTGGGCGACCTGAACGCCTGGACGGACGCCGTCTGGCGCATCCCCGGGGTGGCCGACGTGAAGTACAAGCCGCTGGAGGCCTACGCCATAATGCATTCCGTCTTCTACGGCCACCTGATAACCCTCGGGCTGGCCCTGGCCTTCCTCGCGTTCATGGTCATGTCGGCCATGATCCTCACCCACGGCCATACCCCGGCCGAGCTCGCGGCCTCCCTGTCGGCCGACAAGATCTGGTTCCTGGCCGGGGCCGGGGGCGGGGCGCTGTCGGCGCTGGCCTCCTACGCCGTGGTCTATCCCGTGAAGTACCTCAGCCCGGTCTGGGTGTGGCCCAGCCCGCTCTGGCAGGCCGCCGTGGCGTTCTTCGGGGCGCTGCTCGGTTGGGTGCTCTGCCAGTGGAAGAAGACCCACTACTGAGGACCATATGACCGGCCAGGCGATGATCCCCGGAGGGAAGGCGCGGCGCGGCCTCGCGCTGCCGCTGGCCCTGCTGCTGCTCGCCGCCGCCGCGCCGTTCTGCCGGACAGCCGCCGCGGAGACCGCGGTGGAGAAGAAACAGAAGAACCTCGACGAGATCAACCGCCAGCTGGAAGAGAAGAAGCAGGAGATGGAGAAGTACCGCGAGGAGGAGGAGCGCATCGCCGCCGAGCTCTCCGGCCTCAAGAAAGAGGAGAGCCAGAACGCGGCCCGGCGCCGCGAGCTGGAGCAGCAGCTGGGCAGCGCCAGGTCGCGTTCCTCGGACGCCAGGCTCAAATACGACTCCCTCGAGAAGACCCGCAAGGACCTGGCCGGCGACATACACGGCGAGCTGGTCATGTTCTCGCTGCAGAAGGACTTCTATTATCCCTACTACGGCATACGGGACATCACCAAGGACATGCTGATGCGCTCCGCCATGTTCAACAAGCGCGCCCTGCTCACGAAGATCAAGGGCGAGAGCGCCAGGATACACAAGGACATGGAGCTGTTCAGCCGCCGCGGCGCGGAGCTGCGGTCCCGCAACGAGGCGCTGCGCCGGCAGAGTTCCGAGCGCAGGACCGTGCTCCGGGCCAAGCAGAGCGAGCTGGAGAAGACGCGCGAGCAGCAGGCCCGCCTGTCCAGGGAGCTCCAGGACCTGCAGAACGCCGCCCTCGGCCTGACCAAGCTGGTCAAGAAGCTGCAGAAGCAGGCGCCCTACCGCAGCAAGGATTTCGACCGCACCCTCCCCATAGAGCCCGGCTCCATGAGATGGCCCGCCGACGGAAAGGTGATCAGCCGCTTCGGGCGCGAGGACATCCCGGCGCTCAAGACCTGGATAGTGCGCGAGGGCATACGCATAGCCACCGCCCGCCAGGCCCCGGTGCACCCCGCCCTGGAGGGGAAAGTGATCTATGCCGGGCCTTTCCGCACCTACGGGAACGTGGTGATAGTAGACCACGAGAAGGGTTTCTTCACCGTCTACGGCCTGCTCGATACCATAGGCACGGCGACCGGCCGGCAGGTATCTCCCGCCACGACCATAGGACTGGCCGGGGAGGACACCCAGGCGGTCAGCTCCGGCAAAAAGGCCTCCGGCAGCGCCGTCTATTTCGAGATCCGCAAGGGCGACAGGGCCATCGACCCACTCAAATGGCTGCCTGCCGAAGGCCGTTCAGACTAGTCCCGCCGCCCCGCTTTATGGCCGCGGCGGGCGATAATGAGTATAATAATATAGTTAAAGTTCCCGGCCGCCGGTGCGGCCGGCCTTTCGCGCTTTCATAAAGGAGCACGCTCTGATGAGGAACACAAAAAAACTCGTACTGGTCACCGTTTCGGCCCTGCTGATAGGGGCCGCCTTCCCGTATGTCGACTTCGCGATGGACAAGACCTACGAGCAGCTCAAGGTGATAGTGGACGTGCTGGAACTGATCAAGGACAGCTATGTGGAGCAGATAGACCCGCAGAAGCTGGTCTACGGGGCGGCCAAGGGCATGGTGGCCGAGCTCGACGACTTCTCGCAGTTCATGGAGCCGGACGTGTACGACCGGGTCAAGAGCGATACCGAGGGCGAGTTCGGCGGCATAGGGATAAGGGTCGACGTCAAGGACGGCTGGCTGACCGTGGTGACCCCGCTGCCCGGCACCCCGGCGTGGAACGCCGGCATGATGCCCGGGGACAAGATCGTAAAGATAGAGGGCAAGACCACCAGGGACATGGTGATAGACGAGGCCATCAAGCAGCTGCGCGGCAAGCCCGGCACGAAGGTCAACATCACCACCGCCCGGGAGCCTGAGGACAAGAACGCCGACTGGATAACCAAGGACATCTCCATAACCCGCGAGCTGATAAAGACCGAGAACGTGAAGTGGAAGATGCTCGACGACAAGCTCGGCTACGTCAAGATCATCGAGTTCACCGGCCACGTGACCGAGAACGTGGAGAAGGCCCTGTCCGAGCTGAAGGGCAAGGGCATGGAGGGGCTGGTGATCGACCTGCGCTATAACCCCGGCGGCCTGCTGGCCGCCGCCGTGGACATCTCCAAGATGTTCATGAACGACAATAAGATGATAGTCTACACCAAGGGCCGCAAGCCGGAGAATTACCAGGAGTTCAGGGCCAACGGCACTGCCCCGTACGAGACGCTGCCGCTGGTCATCCTGATCAACCGCTACTCCGCCAGCGCCAGCGAGATAGTCTCCGGCGCTATGCAGGACAACAAGCGGGCGGTGATAGTCGGCGAGCGCTCCTTCGGCAAGGCCAGCGTGCAGTCGATGATACCGCTGTCCGATAAATCCGCTCTGCGCCTTACGATAGCCAAGTACTACACTCCGAGCGGCAAGTCCATCCAGCACGACGCCAACAACGAGCACGGCGGCATCATCCCGGACATCCCGGTCAAGGTGCCGCTCGAGACCGAGAAGAAGCTGCTGCAGCAGGACGAGGAGCTCTTCTATCCCGGCAAGAAGGAAGAGGACAAGCCCGAGAAGAAGAAGGACTCCGTGCCGGACGAGGTCCTGAACAGGGCCGTCGAGCTGCTGAAGGCCCGCGAGGTGCTGGGGAACCTCAAGCCCGCGGCCAAGTAAGGGGAATTTCCCGGCGGGATGAAGATACTGGCCTTCGAGACCACCTGCGACGAGACCTCGGCCGCCGTCCTCGGCGGCGGCCGGCTGCTCGCCAACGAGGTGTTCTCCCAGGTCCCGCTGCACAGGAAGTACAGCGGCGTCGTGCCGGAGCTGGCCAGCCGCGCCCACCTGGAGAAGATCCCGTTCGTGCTTTCCGGAGCTTTGCGCGGTTCACGGAGCTCCGTGCCGCTCAAGCGCGGCTCGTTCGACGCCGTGGCTTTCTCCCGCGGGCCGGGCCTGCCCGGCGCGCTGATGGTGGGACGCGTGGCCGCCGAGGCCGCCGCCGAGCTGGCCGGCTGCCCCCTGATAGGGGTGAACCACCTGGAAGGCCACCTGCTGGCCTGCGAGTTCAAAGGCGGCCGCGCTTGCGCCAGGCTGCGCTTCCCGCTGCTGGCGCTGCTGGTCTCCGGCGGGCATACCGAGCTCTGGCACGCCCGCGGCTACGGCGACTACCGTGTGCTCGGCCGCACGCGGGACGACGCGGCCGGCGAGGCTTTCGACAAGGTGGCCAAGCTGCTGGGGCTGCCTTATCCCGGGGGGCCTTCGGTGGAGAAGGAGGCGGCGCGGGCCCGCGGGAAAGGCCCGGAGTTCCCGAGGCCGCTGCTGCAGGGCACGGCGGATTTCTCCTTCAGCGGCCTGAAGACCGCGGTCAGCTATTACCTGGCCGGCAGGCTCGGGGAGGACTTCTACAAGCGCGGGCTGAGGCTGCCGCCGGCCGACAGGGCCCGGGTCTGCAAGGCCTTCCAGTCCGCCGTGGTGGAGACGCTGGTCAGGAAGACGGCCGAGGCCGCCCGTTCGCTGGGCCTTAAGCGCATAGCGGTGGGCGGCGGGGTCTCGGCCAACGGCGCCCTGCGGGAGGCTTTCGGGAGGCTGGAGGGGTTCGAGGTGCGTTTTTCGGAGAAGGCCTACTGCTCGGACAACGCGGCCATGGTGGCGCTCTGCGCGCAGCGCCGCCTGGAGTCGGGCGGGTTCAGGAACAGCCTCCGGGTGGCCCCGGACCTGGCTGAGCCGGGCTGGCGCTGAAACAGAAACGTAATATACGCGTGATATAAACTGATAATGCAGATCTGGCTGCTCTCGGACTACGACCACAGGAAGCACGTCGCTTTCAAGAACCTGCTCGGCCGCTTCTCGGCCGCCTTCCCCGACGCGCGGCTGGAATTCACCGTCAAAAGCCGCAAGAACCTCTGGGAGAGCACGTTCGCCCATCTGCGCGACCCGAAGCGCAACCCTATGGCGGACGTGGTGGAGCTGCCGCAGAACTGGACCGAGCTCTTCTCGCGCCTGGGCATGCTGTCCGAGATCTCCTCCGAGGTCAAGCCTCTCGAGAACCGCCGCTACCCGGATTTCATCCTTAAGGAACTCTGCCGGCACGACGAGTCGCGCGCCTATTCCGCGCCCTGGTGGCTGGAGGCTCCTGCGCTCTTCTACCGTCCGCAGGCGCTCAAGGGCGCTGTAGAAGACCCGGCTTCGGAGCTGGCTTCCTGGGAAGGCTTCAGGGCGGCGCTGGACAGGGTCCGCCCTCCGTCCAGGCGCTCGGATTTCCGGGCCCTTTCGGTTCCGGGCTCCTCCGGCTCCGTCTCCGTCTTCGACGTGCTGCCGCGCGTCTGGGGCCGGCGCGGCGGCCTTTTCTCCGACGATTTCAACAGGGCCACCTTCAACCGCGACGAGACCGCCGGCGGCATAGCCGACTGGCTGGAGCTCGCCGTCAGCGGCAAGATAGAGCTTTTCAGCGACGATCGCTTCGAGAACGGACCCCGGCCGGCCGAGGACTGCGCCCTGATGATCTCCGGGCGCAAGCTGTCCGGCGCCGGCCGCGCCGGGCTGAAGATGCTGCCTTACCCGGGCTGCCCTTCCGGGGGCGGCCTGATGCTCGTCTATAACCTCGCCGTCTCCTCCTCCACCAGGGACCACGCGGGCGCCGCGCAGTTCGTCTCCTGGGCCATGGAACCGCGCAACTCGGCCTATTTCGCCGAGAGTTTCGGGGTATTCCCCTGCCAGAGGACGGCGCTGGAGGAGAGGCTGCGCGAGGACAGGGAAGCGGAGGTCTACCGCCTTCTCTTCTCCGCGCCGGAGCTGATGCCGAACATCATGGTGTACCCCACCGCCGAACTGCTGCTGGAGCGGGTGCTCTGGAACCTCTCCCTCAAGATAGCGCGGCGGGATTACGAGCGCGACGATCTGATGCGCGAGCTGATAATGGCGCAGGGAGAGGCGGATTACCTGCTTTCGCTTTACTGATACGGCTGGAAGGCCTTTGGAACGGATGATAAAGAAGCAGCATAAGGACCACGAGCGCGCCGGGCAAGGCGCGGCCCTCTACGGGGGGCGGGACGCCTTCATGACGTCCTCCCTGGAGGCCGTCGTGGAGCGCTTCCAGCTGGACGGGGCCTCCTTCTACGAGTACGACGAGAAGACCGGCTTGCTGCGCCTGCGTCTTCGCCACGCCTCGGGCGTCTCTTTCGAGCACGAGGAGAACCTGCGTCCCGGGCCGGGCTCCGCCGCCGCCCGCGCGCTGGCTTCGATGCAGCCGGTCTCCTCCAAGGGGCCCGCGGGGCGATTCCTTTACTCCCCTTTCCGCTTCGACTACTGCGACCCGGGCGGCGGCCGCGGGGTGGTGCCCTGCTTCGGGCTGGTGCGCATGGAGCGCTCGCCGCGCCGCAGGGGCTTCACCGCGGCGGAATCCGCCAGGGCGGACGCCTACCTGCGCTCCTACCTGCAGGATTACTACAAGTCGGAGTTCTTCGCCCTGCACCGCAAGTACGACAAGAACGTCTCGGCCATCACCGAGCTGAGCGAGGTCTTCGCCACCGCCCTGCGCGTCAGCGACAGCTTCAGGCATATCCTGGCCGGCATACAGAGCTTCTTCGGCTTCGACAGGGTGAGGCTCTACCTCATAGACGAGCCGAACCGCAAGCTGAAGGGCGAGCTGTCCGCCGACATCCGCGGCCAGATCAAGAGCATCTCCTACGAGGAGATCCCGCTCGAGCCCGGCGCGCACCGCTTCGCCGACATCGTGCTGGGCAAGAGCTCCGGAGCGTTCATGGAGCGCTACAAGGACTGCGTGCTGTACATGCCGCTGGCCGTGCAGGGAGTCACGATAGGCCTGCTGATAGTGGACAACCTGCTCAGCCAGCAGCGCATAGAACCGCAGGAGTTGGCCATGCTGAAGTCCTTCGCCGGCCAGATAGCCCTGGCGGTGGACAACTCCCGCCTGTTCGACAAGGTCGAGGAACTCTCGCTCTACGACGAGCTGACCAAGCTGCCGCTGCGCCGCTACTTCAACCAGCGCTTCCAGGAGGAGTTCTACCGCGCCGAGCGCTTCAAGCAGCCGCTGGCCCTGGTCTGGGCCGACATAGACTATTTCAAAGAGGTCAACGACACTTACGGCCACCAGATAGGCGACAAGGTGCTGCGCGAGACGGGCCGCGTGATCCTTTCCAACCTCCGCAAGATAGACTTCCCCTGCCGCTACGGCGGCGACGAGATCATCATCCTGCTGCCGCAGGCCACCGGCGAGGAGGCCAGGCGCCTGGCCCAGCGCCTCAGCCAGGAGCTCGGGGAACTGCGCATCCCGGTGCCGTTCTCCAAGGCCAAGGAGCTGCGCGTCACGCTCTCGATAGGCGTATCCACTTTCCCGCAGGACGCGGCCTCCATGGAGGCCCTGCTGCAGAAGGCCGACGACGCCCTTTACTGGGTCAAGTCTCACGGCCGGGCCGGTATCGCCCTCTATTCCGATACCGTGGCGCAGGAAGCGAAGGCCGGCGCACCCGGAGGCAATGAAAATGGCGACAAGTGAGCTCCTCTCCGGCCGCGTCCTGGCCCGTTGCGCGGGCCTGCTGCTGCTGGCCGTCTCTCCGGCGCTGGCCGTTTTCGAGGACCTGCCGGCCGGCGCCAGGCAGCTGGGCTTCGGCGGCCGCTCCGCCGCGCTGGACGACGCGCTCTCGTTCTACGGCAACCCGGCCCTCTCCGGCCAGGCCAGGAAGTTCTCCACCGGCGCCCATTTCCTCTCCTCGGACAGGACCACCCAGGCCCAGGCGGACGTGGCCGCCTACGGCGCCTGGGCCACGGTACCGCGCATGGCCTACGGC
>JAJZOZ010000030.1 GCA_021811405.1 bacterium
CCCCGGGCCGCGAAGCCTACCCCGGCGACGTGTTCTACCTCCATTCCCGCCTGCTCGAGCGCGCCTGCAAGATGAACGACAAGAACGGCGGCGGCTCGCTGACCGCGCTGCCGATCATCGAGACGCAGGCCAGCGACGTGACGGCCTACATCCCGACCAACGTCATCTCGATCACCGACGGCCAGATCTACCTGGAGTCCAGCCTGTTCCACAGCGGCATCAAGCCCGCCGTGAACGTCGGCATCTCGGTGTCCCGCGTGGGCAGCTCCGCCCAGATCAAGGCCATGAAGCAGGTGGCCGGCCAGCTGCGCCTGGACCTCGCGCAGTACAACGAGCTCGCGGCCTTCGCGCAGTTCGGCAGCGACCTCGACAAGGCCAGCACGGACATGCTCAAGCGCGGCCAGCGCATGGTGGAGCTCCTGAAGCAGGACCAGTACTCCCCGATGCCGGTGCAGGAGCAGGTAGCGGTGCTGTTCGCCGGCACCCGCGGCTACCTCGACGACGTGGACGCCGACAAGGTCAAGGCCTTCGAGGCCGGCCTGCTGAAGTTCCTGCGCGACTCCTACGCCAACCTGCTCACGGACATCGTGGAGAAGAAGCAGCTCGACGACGCCCTGCAGAAGCGTCTGGGCGACGCGATAACCGATTACAAGAAGAAGCACGGCTGATGAAAAGATACCTGGTAACGGGCGGCGCCGGCTTCGTCGGCTCCAACTTGGCCTTCGCCCTCGAAAGGGAGCGCAAGGCCGCCGTTACCGTGCTGGACGACTTCTCGTCCGGCGACTGGAAGAACCTCTCCGGCTTCGGCGGTACGGTGATAACCGCCCGGGTCCAGGACGCCTGCTGGCACGACAAGGCCGGCGCGGCCGACGCCGTCTTCCACCAGGCGGCCCTCGTGGACACCACCGTGGCGGACCAGCGGGCGATGATGGAGGCCAACGTGGACGGCTTCCGCAGCGTGCTGGACTACGCCGCGAAGAACGGCGTGAAACGCGTGGTCTACGCCTCCTCGGCGGCCGTCTACGGCAATTCCAAGTGCCCGATGCGCGAGGACCAGGTCCCTACCCCCGAGAACGTGTACGGCTTCTCCAAGGCTATCATGGACAACGTCGCCCGCGAGTTCGCCGAGGCGCACAAGGACATGACGATAGTCGGGCTGCGCTATTTCAACGTCTACGGCCCCCGCGAGTACTACAAGGGCAAGATGGCCAGCATGATCTTCCAGCTCTACCGCCAGATGAAGGCCGGCAAGCGCCCCCGCATCTTCAAGTTCGGAGAGCAGACGCGCGACTTCGTCTACGTCAAGGACCTCGTGCGGGGCAACCTGAACGCGCTGGACGCCAAGCGCTCCTGCGTCTGCAACCTCGCCACCGGCAAGCCCGGCAGCTTCAACGAGGTGGTCGAGGCGCTGAACAAGGCCATGCGGCTGGACCTCGCGCCGGAATATTTCGACAACCCGTACTCTTTCTACCAGAACAGGACCCAGGCGGACCTCAGGCAGGCCAAGGCGCTGCTGAACTACCGCCCGGAATGGAGCCTGGCCGACGGCATAGCGGACTACGTAAAGATCATGGAGAAGGAGGCGGCAGCGGCCGTCCACGTCTGATTTATGGCCTCACTTCGCGACATTCGCAAGCACATCTCTTCGGTCAAGAGCATCAAGCAGATCACCTACGCCATGAAGATGGTGGCGGCGGCGCGCATCAAGCGCGCGCAGGGCGCCATCCTGGCCTCGCGCCCGTTCGCGGCCGACATGGACCGCCTGATAGAGGACCTCTACCTGGAGCTGGGCGGCGAGGAACTGGCCGGCGGGGCCTCCGCGCTGTTCGAGGAGCGGCCGGCCGGCGGCCCGCTGTGCCTGGTGCTGGTAACCGCCGACAAGGGGCTCTGCGGCTCGTTCAACTCCAACCTGCTGAAAGCCGCCACCGCCTGGCTGAAGGCTAACCGCGAGCGGAAGGTCTACGTCTTCGTGGTCGGCCGCAAGGGCCGGGATTTCGTCCGCAGGCTGAAGGGCCTGGACATGGAGGTGCTGCACGAGCTGGTGGGCATCTTCCCCAAGGCCGGCTACGCCCACGCCCAGCTGCTCGCCGAGGCCGTCCTGAAGCTTTACGCCGAGAAGCCGGTAGAGAGCGTTACGCTGATCTACAACGAGTTCAAGTCGATGGTGGCGCAGCGCATAGTGAACGACCAGCTGCTGCCGCTGAAGAAGCATATCCTGGAGAAGACCCACGGCGAGCGCCGCGCCCAGGGCGAGTTCTCGTTCGAGCCGCGCAAGGCGGACCTGCTCGCCGCGCTGCTGCCGCGCCACATAGTGGCCCAGCTCTACCGGATGCTGCTCGAGTCGCAGGCGGCCGAGCTGGCCGCGCGCATGAGCGCGATGGAGGCGGCCTCCAAGAACGCCTCCGAGCTGATAGACGACCTCACTTTGAAGATGAACAAGACCCGTCAGGCTATGATCACGACGGAGCTCAACGAGATAGTCAGCGGCGCCGAGGCTCTCGGCGGTTAGGTGCTGGGAGAGGTTTTTTAAGGAGACAGCATGAACACCGGAAAAATAGTGCAGATAGTCGGGCCGGTGCTGGACATAGAGTTCCAGCAGGGCCAGCTGCCGAAGATACTTAACGCCCTCAGGATCCACTACAAGGAAGAGGGGCAGGAGAAGGTGCTGGTCGCCGAGGTGGCCCAGCACCTGGGCGACAACACCGTGCGCGCCATCACGCTGGGACCCACGACCGGCCTCGGCAAGGGCATAGAGGCCAAGGACACCGGCTCCCCGCTCAAGGTGCCCGTAGGCGACGCCTGCCTCGGCCGCCTGATCGACGTGCTCGGCGAGCCCAAGGACTACCGCGGCCCGATCGACACCAAGGAGCACCTGCCGATCCACCGCGACGCCCCGCCGCTGACCGAGCAGCGCACCACGCCCGAGGTCTTCGAAACCGGCATCAAGGTCATAGACCTGCTGGCCCCGTTCATGAAGGGCGGCAAGGTGGGCCTGTTCGGCGGCGCCGGCGTAGGCAAGACCGTCGTCATCATGGAGCTGATCAACAACGTCGCGCGCGAGCACAGCGGCTGTTCCGTGTTCGGCGGCGTCGGCGAGCGCTCCCGCGAGGGCAACGACCTGTGGCTCGAGATGCAGGAGTCCAAGCTTTCGGACGGCTCCACCGTGCTGTCGAAGACCGCGCTGGTGTACGGCCAGATGAACGAGCCCCCCGGCGCCCGCGCCCGCGTGGGCCTGACCGCTCTCACGCAGGCCGAGTATTTCCGCGACCAGAAGGGCCAGGACGTGCTGCTGTTCCTCGACAACGTGTTCCGCTACGTGCTCGCCAACGCCGAGGTGTCGGCGCTGCTCGGCCGCATGCCGTCGGCCGTGGGCTACCAGCCCACGCTGACCACCGAGATCGGCTGGCTGCAGGAGCGCATCACCTCCACGAAGAAGGGCTCGATCACGTCGATCCAGGCCGTCTACGTGCCGGCCGACGACCTGACCGACCCGGGCGTGGCCAACGTGTTCACCCACCTGGACGCCACCGTAGTGCTGTCGCGCTCCATCGCCGAGCTGGGCATCTACCCGGCCGTCGACCCGCTGGACTCCACGTCCCGCATCCTGGACCCGCGCGTGATCGGCAACGAGCACTACGCCGTGGCCCGCGGCGTGCAGAAGATCCTGCAGCGCTACAAGGAACTGCAGGACATCATCGCCATCCTCGGCATCGACGAGCTGTCCGACGAGGACAAGCGCACCGTCAACCGGGCCCGCAAGATACAGAAGTTCATGTCGCAGCCGTTCTCGGTGGCCGAGAAGTTCACCGGCCGCCAGGGCAAGTACGTGCCGCTCAAGGAGACGATCCGCAGCTTCCAGGAGATCCTGAGCGGCCGCCTCGACGACCTGCCCGAGCAGGCGTTCTGGATGGCCGGCGGCATAGACGAGGTCATAGAGCGCGCCAAGCAGCAGCAGGCCGCCTGAGCGGGGCTAACGCATGGAAAAGAAACGCCTGCAGCTGACGATAGTGACACCCGAGAAGACCGTGGTCTCGGAGAAGCCGGTGGATTTCGTCACGATACCCGCCGTCGGCGGAGAGATGGGCGTCCTGCCGGGACACGCGTCGTTCGTGGTGCAGCTGCAGGAGGGCGTCCTGCATTACAGGGACGGCCAGCATACGGAGGTGTTCGCCGTGCTGAACGGCTTCGCCGAGATCCACAAGGACCGCGTGCTGCTGCTGGCGGAAGCTTCCGAGCTGGCCAAGGAAGTGGACGAGGAGCGCGCCAGGCAGGCTTACCGCAAGGCCAAGGAGTCCCTGGCCGTGCGCGGCGCGGACCTGGACCTGGAGGAGGCCGGGGCCGCCCTGAGGCGCGCCGCGGTGCGCCTGAAGGTCGCCGAGTTCAGGAAGAAGCGCAAGCTGTAGCCCGGCCCGGAAGGGGCTTCAGGGACGGCCGCCGCCCGACGAGGGCGGCGGTCATTTTTTAGCGGTGTGGACGGCGACCGGCCCCGGGAAGAGGCGCAAGTACGAAGCGGCGGAGAAGCCGGCTTCCCTGAGCAGCGACGAGAAATCGTCCGCCGGGTAGAAGCTGAGTATCGTGTCCCGCAGGAAGGAATAGGAATCCCTGCTCCTGGGGGAGATCAGGTTCAGCAGGCCTATGGCCGCCTTCACATAAAGGGTCATCGGCAGGCGCAGCAGCGGGGCGCGCGGCACGCTGGTCTCCAGGTTCACGAAGGCCCCTCCGGGCCGCAGCACGCGCCGGAACTCCCGCAGGGCCTCCAGCATCTTCGCCCTGTCAATGTTGAGGTTCCTGGCCGCGAAGGCCATCGTCACCAGGTCGAAGCTCCCGTCGGGGAACGGCAGCTTCTTCGCCTCGGCGCGTACCAGCTTCGCGCCGGGCAGCTTCTTGGCGGCGAGGGAGAGCATGGCCTCGTTGAGGTCCGCCCCGGTGAGGCGGACGTCTTTCCGGGCCTTCAGCAGGGCGGCCGAGAGGTCGCCGGTGCCGCAGCAGACGTCGAGGACGTCGGCGGCCCCGGGAACGGCCGCGAAGGCCGCGCGCGCGGCGGCGCGGCGCCAGCGGCCGTCGAGCCCCAGCGTCAGGAAGGAGTTAGCCGACTCGTAAAAAAGGTAAATGCCGTCGTAGAAACCGGTTATCCCCTGTTCCGTTTTCGACGGCATTTATTACTGCGGAGAAGAACGAAGAACTACTTTTTCTCTTCTTTGTTGTCGTTCTCGGCCACGAACTTCTTGATCTCCTCGAAGCCCTCGATGATGAGGCGGGCCTTGGAGAGCCCGAAGGAGAACGGATATTTGTCGTTCTCGTTCCGCTTGAGAATCAGGACGGGCTGACCTTTGTATTCGGTTCTTTCAACTAGCATTGTCATCCTCCACTGCGCTGTCGTTCGCGGCAGCGTCCAAGCCCCCCGTACGCACGCGGCGGCGGCTCGTTCACTGCTAATATTAATATATTCTTATTTATAAATCAAGGGGGGAGCGGAAAGGCGCCGGGAAACGCCCGCCCGGGAAAAGGCGGCCTGCGCCGCGCGGAAAGCCCCCGCAGGAGAGGCAGGGGAGCGCGCGGGCTTGACAACCGTTGCTTTTGCTGTAATAATTGTTTAATATAATTGTCTTATAATGTGTTGGCGTCCCCTTTAAGGCTGTCAAGAACTTGCGCGAGCTTTTTGTCAAGTCTGGCACCGGAGGCTTTTGTTAATTAGATGCTTTCCAATCTGACGAAAAAATTATTCCCGTCCAAGGACATTCTGGGGATAGACATCGGGAATTATTCCATCAAGATAGTCTGCTTTACCGAGGAGAAGAAGGTCCTGAAACTCAAGGACTGGGGCTTCATCCCGCTCGCGATAAAGCCCGACACGTCCCCCGAGGAGAAGAAGGGGATCATCTCCCAGGAGATAAAGTCCTACATCAAGAAGCGCGGGCTGCAGGCCAAGTACGCCGCCACCTCCATCTCCGGCAACTCGGTGATCGTGCGCTACGTGAAGCTGCCTAAGCTCTCCCGCAAGGAGCTGGACCTCACTATCAGCGTCGAGGCCGAGCCGTTCATCCCCTTCGACATCAAGGACGTCAACCTGACCTACAGCATCCTGAACGACTCGACCGAGGAAGGCGAGCCGAAGATGGACACCGTGCTGGTGGCGGCGAAGAAGGAGGCCGTGCAGGACAAGATAGACGTCCTTACCGCGGCCGGCCTCGACCCGCTGATAATCGACGTCGACTCGTTCGCTCTGGAGACGCTTTACGAACAGGTCGGGCCCAAGGGCGAGACGAGCCCGGTGCTGCTGCTGAACATCGGCCAGAAGGTCACCAACCTGTCCATAATTACCGGCGGCGTAACGCGCGTCGTGCGCGACATCTTCATCGCCGGCGCCACGCTGGACAAGGCCATAGTCAAGGCGCTGAAGTGCCCCGTGGACGCGGCCGACACGCTGAAGAAGACGAAGGCCGTGCTCGTCTCCGACGAGGACAAGGAGGCGGCGATAGAGAACTTCGACAAAGAGGGGATAATGGTCTCCAAGGCCGCCTCCTCCGTGCTGAAGGACCTCTATACCGAGGTCTCCCGGTCCATCGACTTCTACCTGTCGCAGGGCGGCGACCATTCCATCTCCAAGATCCTGCTTTCCGGCGGCCTGTCCAACATGGCCAACATCACCCGCTTCCTTTCCTCGGAGTTCAAGGTGCCGGTGGAGCAGATCAACCCGCTCTCCTTCCTGCCGGAGGCGGACGTCCCGAAGAACATGCCCAAGGACGTGCTGGCCTCCCTGGCGGTGGCCACCGGGCTGGCGCTGCGCAGGATGAAGGATTGGGCGTCATGATAAAGATAAACCTGATCCCTCCGGAGTACATAGCGCAGATCGACCGCAAGGTCCTGATCGCCAAGGTCGTGCTGGGCGTCGTCGTTTTCGCCGCCAGCGTGCTGATGGTCTCGCTCTGGCATATAGGCCGCTCCAAGAGCCTGGAGTCCAACCTCGCCGACCTGCAGCAGCAGATGCAGGTGCTGCAGAAGGACGTGGACAAGGTCAAGGAGATCGAAAAGCAGATCGCCGAGGTGCAGAAATACCTCAATTCGATAAACAGCATCAACAAGAACCGCTTCATCTATACGAAGTTCATGCAGGACCTCGTGGCGGACCTGCCGGGCACGATGTGGTTCACGCTCGTCAACACCACGCTGTCCGGCAGCACTCTCAAGGTGACGCTGGCGGTCAACTCCAACTCGGCGTACGACCTGGCTTACTGGATAAACTCCCTGGAGCTGTCCGACTCCTACGCCGACGTCACGGTCGGGGCCATCAACGTCTCCGAGGGGGAAATGGGCAAGAGGTTCACGGTGCCGCTGACGGTGACGTACAACTATAAATGATATGGGCAAAATAGAGCTTACGAAGGAGCAGATGGCGCAGCTTTTCGGCGCCGTGCTGTTCGGCGGCCTGTTCGTCTACCTTTACCTCTTCTTCTTCTGGTTCCCGACGTCCAAGAAGATAGAGGAGAACACGGCCAAGGTGGAGTCCATGCAGCGGGACATCGACAAGGCCAAGGAGCTCAAGAAGAAGTTCAAGGACCTGGAGGGCAAGCTGGAGAGCCTGAAGGCCGAAAGGGAGGCCGCGGTAAAGAAGCTGCCCAGCGGCAAGAACATCCCGGAGCTGATACGCACCATTACCCGCCTGAGCCGGAAGTACCGCTTGAACGTGGTGGCCATAAACCCCTCCGGCCAGTCCAAGGTGGAGTATTTCACCAAGGTCACGTACCAGATACGGGTGAACGGCAACTATCACGATATCGGCCGCTTCCTCACCGCCCTCGGGCTGGAGGAGCGCATCCTCACCTCCGAGAACCTGTCCATGACGGCCGCCGGCGGGGACTACTCGGCCAGCGCCACGTTCACCCTAGCGGCCTACCAGTACAGCGGCTAGATCTATGACCTCAATAATGACGGCCTTCCTTATCAGCTGCGCCGCCCCCGCGGGCGCGCAGGTGGCTGTTTCCACTCCGCCGGTCACGGTGGACCAGGCTTACCATCCCGCCAGCTCGCGCGACCCGCTCGTGGCCTCCACGATGTACGGGGACCAGAAGGGCACCGGCAAGCTGCGGTCCAAGAAGGACGCCGGGGAGCAGGGCGTTTCCAAGGATACTTTCACCATATACGGCCTGACGCTTACCGGCATCATGGCCGACGCCAGGAGCAGGCAGGCCCTGCTGAAGGACGCCGCCGGCAACCTCTACACGCTGAAGGCGGGCCGCCTGGTGGATTCCGAGAAAAGAACGGTGCCGGGAGTCTCCGGAGTTATAAAAGGCAAGCAGGTAACGCTGATGACCGACGACAAGAAGGTGCACCAGCTCAGCCTGCGGGAGAGAGAATAAGATGAAAAAGTTCATAGCCGCCACCGCCGCCGCCTTGCTGGTGGGCCAGAACCCGGTCCTGCTGTTCGCGGTGGAGAACGCCACGGTCAAGTCCGTGCGCGTCTCCGCCGGCAGCGTCTACATCGACGCCGACAGGCCGGTGCAGTACAAGGCCTTCACGCAGGACCAGCCGCCCAAGCTGATACTGGAGCTGATGGATTCCAGGATGCAGACCCTGCAGGACATCCCCGTCGGCAGCGGGAACCTGATAAAGGTCCGCACCGGACAGTTCCGCACCGAGCCGGCCAGCATCTCCCGCGTAGTCATGGACCTCTCCGCCAAGACCGCCTACGAGATAACCAGGAAGGGCAACGAGCTGGTCGTCATGCTGGGCCAGCATAAGGCGGCCCAGGCCCCGCAGGTGAAGGACGCTCCCGCCGAACCGGTGAAGGTGATAACACCCGCCCCCGCGGCCGATAAGCCGATAGAGATGACGCTGGAAGCCGCCCCGATAAAACCGGCGGACGTCTCGCCCGCCTCTCCAGCCGCCATAACCCCGCGCAAGGTCTCCCGCGCCCCTTCTTCGCGCAGCATCATGGAGAGCCTGCCCCGCGACCCGATCAGCTTCGACTACAGCGACGCCGACGTGCGCGAGGTGATAGATATGCTGGCCGCCCGCGCCAACATCAACATCATCTACGGCGACGACGTCACCGGCACGGTTACGATCAGCCTGAACAAGGTGCCTTTCGACGAGGCTTTCAAGACGGTGCTCAGCGTCAAGGGCCTGGCCGCCCAGCAGGCCGGGGACAACATCCTGCGCATAGCCTCCCCGGCCACGCTGCTGGCCGAGGAGAAGAAGGCGATGCCGCAGACGCGCGTCTTCTTCCTCAACTACGCCAAGGCCGTGGACGTGCAGGCGCAGGTGGTGGCCGTGGCGGCCGCCGAGAACAGGCGCGCCTCCTGCAGCACGGACGATACTAACAACGCCGTGATAGTGACGGACACCCAGATGGGCCTGGACTCCACCGCCCGCCTGATCCGCAGCCTGGACCGGGCTCCGAGGCAGGTGGTGATAGAGGCCAAGCTGGTGGAGGTCTCGCTCGACAACTCGCTGGACTACGGCATCAGCTGGTCCGGCTACGGCGAGAAGAACGGCACCTACGTCGGCGCCGGCGACTCCGGCAACCAGATAGAGCTCGGAGGGAACTCCCCGGGCATGCAGTCTCCGGCGGCCGGTTCCGGCCGTTACGTCAGTTCTCCCTATTCAGCCACTTCCGGCGGCACCGGAGTCAGCCTGCCTGCCAACGTGGTCTACGGCGCGTTCCGCCTGGGCAAGGTGGCCGCCAACTACATGTTCGACGCCGTGATAACGGCGGCGGCCAAGAAGGGCAAGGCGAAGGTCCTGTCGGACCCCAAGGTGGCGACCCTGAACAATAAGGAAGCCAATATCAATATCACCACCCAGATCCCGTACACCACCACGGAGACCACGGCCGCCACCCCGCCCATCTCCACCACCAAGGTGACGTACCTGACCACCGGCATAGTACTGAAGGTCACCCCGACCATAACCTCCGACGGCAGGATCGCGATGAAGATCAACCCGTCCGTGAGCCAGCCCTCCGCCACGATAACGCCGGTGGCGGGCGGCGCCCCTGGCATAGACACCCGCTCCGCGGACACCAACGTGATAGTGAAGGACGGCGAGACCATCGTGATCGGCGGCCTGATCCACGACACGCAGTCGGAAGCCGTCTTCAAGATCCCGATACTCGGCGACATCCCGATACTCGGCTATCTTTTCAGGAAGAAGTCGATGTCCCGCACCCGCATGGAGCTGCTGATCTTCGTTACCCCGAGGGTGATCGAGGACTAGCCTTTACCGCGGTTCGGCGCGAAGGGGCCGGGACCGCCAGGGTCCTGGCCCTTTTTTTCCGGTCCTACGGGCGGCAGAGCACTGCATGACGCTTTCTTACACTTTAGCCTTCATCCTCGGCCTGACTCCGGTCCTGCAGGCCGTCTTCGACCTGCCGCTTCAGCTGGCGCTGCAGCGCGGGGTGCTGGCGGCCTTCCTGGCCTGGCTTTTCATCTCCGCCTACCGGTCGGGCGTGCCGCGCCAGCTCGCCGGGAAGCGCTTCCTGCCGCTGTGGGCCGCGGCGGGCCTCTCCCTGCTCTCCCTGATCTCCAGCCCGTTCAGGGGCTGGGTCTTCAACGAGTGGGGCAACTACGGGGCGGGGCTGCTGATCTTCCTGGCCGGCTCTTTCATGGCCGCGGAGGAGCGGTCCCGCGCGGAGCGGGCGCTGCGCTGGGGGGCCTGGCTCGTCTTCGGCGCGGCCGTGCTGCAGGCCTTCGTGCTCGGCAATTTCCTGACGCGCCCCCCGCTGACCAACCTCAACGCGCTGGCCCTCTACGCCGTCATGGTCCTGCCGCTGGCCGCCGCCCGCAGGGACTGGGCGCTGACCGTGGCGATGGCCGTGCTGATGATCTGGACGCAGTCCATCGGGGCCATCCTCGCGGCGGTGGTGGCCGCCGGCTTCTACGCGGCCTCGCGGCGCGGCTCCTCCGGGTTCCGGGAGAACGCGGGCGTCCTGGCGGTACTCGGCCTCGTCGCCGTAGCGGTGCTCTTCCTGCTGCAGGCGGATTCCGTGGCGGGCCGGCTGGCCTGGTGGCGCAGCGCCTGGGAGATGTTCCTCGCCAGGCCGCTGACCGGCTTCGGCCACGCGGCTTTCACCTGGGCGCAGGGCGGCTTCCAGCCTCCGGGGGTTTTCCGGGAGCATTCGGTCTACGCGCATGATTATTACCTGGAGTTCCTCGCGGAGAACGGCCTGCCGGCGGCCGCGGCGTGGTTCCTGCTGCTTTTCAAAGAGGTGCGCGCCAGGGAGGGGGCCGCTAAGTACGCGCTGATAGCCGCCCTCGCGCATTCCCTGGTGGATTTCGGCCTGTCCGTGCCGGCTAACTTCTGGGTGTTCTGCTGGCTGCTCTCCTCGCCGGCGAAGGACGAGGGCCTCTACGCGCCCCCGCGGCCGTACCTGAACGCGGCCCTGGCCTTCTCGCTGCTGCTGGCGGCGTCCCTGGCGCGGCTGGACCTGCGCAGCCTGGCCTTCGAGAAGGAGCGGGCCGCCGCCATTTCGGCCGCGGCTTCGGGCGACCTGGACGCCGCCGGGAAGGCGCTGGCTCCCGAGCTGCGCGGCGGGCTTTTCAGGGCGCCGGCCCTAGAGCTGCTGGGCTCGCTGAACGCGGCCTACGGGGGGGAGCCGGCGGCCTTCCGGGCGGCGGTGTACTTCGAAATGGCGCTGCTGGAGAACCGCTACAGCGCGGCCTCCTGGGCGGCGCTGCGCCGCATCTACTCCGCCGTGGGGCTGGAGAAGGAAGCGGCCGGGCTGGAGGCCAGGCGCCGGGAGGTTTACAGGTGAAGCTCAGGAGCGAGCCGGCCTACGCTTACGCCCCCGCCCTGCTGCTGCTGCTCTCCCTGGCGCTCGGAGGGCTGCGCACTCCGGGTGAATGGACGCTGTTCGCCGTCGCCGCCGCCGGGCTGGGGGCCCTGTTCCCCGGGGGGCTGGTTTGGGGGACCGGCGCGCTGCCGCCGCTCTTCTTCGCCTGGCTGGGCGCGGCCGCGGCGTTCTCCCCGTTTCCCGCCGGCGCCGCGCAGTCTTTCTCGAAACAGGCCCTCTGCGGCCTGCTGTTCTTCTGGGCGGTGTCCGAGAAGGAGGGCGGGGAGGGCTGGCTGCGCGCCGTCTACGCCGCGGCCGCGCTCTGCGGCGGCGTCCTGGCCCTGCAGGCCTTAGCCGGTGCCGGCGCCTACGGCATCATAGGCCGCAACCCGAATTATTCGGCGGCCTTCTGCGCCGCGGCCTTCCCGGCCGCCGCGCTGCGGGCGTCCGGGGACGGGGACCGCCGGGGGAAAGCGGCCGCCTTCCTGGTGCTCCTTCTCTCCGGGGCCGGGGTGCTGGTCTCCGGCTCCAGGGGCGCCGCGCTGGCGGCCCTGGTCAGCGCTTTCGCCGGGCTGGGCCTGGCCGGCAGGTGGAGATGGTTCGCCGGGCTGGCGATCGCGGCGGCCGCCGCGGCGGCGCTGCTGCCGCGCGAGACGCTCTCCGGCTTCCTGAAGCTCTCCGACCCCAGGGCCTTCGCCCGCGCCGGCATCTGGAAGTCGGGGCTCGAGGCCGCGTGGGCCAGCCCCCTGCTGGGCTGGGGGCCGGGCAGCTTCCCGCGGGTGTTCGAACTCTTCAAGTTCCCCTATTTCGACGGCTTCGCCTATTTCGACCATTCCACCCTGCACGCCCACAGCGAGCTGATCAACCTGGCCGCCGAAGGCGGCTTCCCGGCGGCGGCGCTCTTCATCGCGGTTTTCGCCGCGGCGGCGTTCTCCGGCGGCAGGGACAGGCTGCCGCTGAAGCTGTGCGCGCTCGCGGTACTGATACAGGGCTCGGTGGACATAGTGTTCTACTCGGGGTCCGTCTCGCTGCTCTTCTGGGGTTCGCTGGGCTTCGCCGCCGGCCCCGGGGCGGAGCGCCGCCCGGGGAGGGCCAGGACGGCGCTGGCCCTCCTGTGCGCGGCCGGCCTCGCCGTCCCGGCCGTCTCGCAGGCGCTGTCCGGCCGGGCCCGCTACCTGGACCTGGCCCGCGACTCCGACAATCTCGCTCTGAACGTCGCTTTCGCCGGCGAAGAGGCGGCGCAGCGGCCGCGGGACCCGTTCGCGGCGGCCTGGGAAGGCGGGGCGCTGTCCGCGGCCGGCGATATGCCTGGCGCGGAGGCCGCCTACAGGAGGGCCCTGGCGCTGGAGCCGGGGTTCGCGGGGGTGCGGCTGGCGCTGGCTGATATTTACGCGGCCGCCGGCCTGAAGGCGGAGGCCTGCTCGCTGCTGGAGGCTCCGCCGCCCGACGGCGCGCCCGACGGCGCCGGTGCGTACAGGCGCGGCCTGGCCGCGTTCGACGGCGCCGCCGCGGACAAGCTCAGGAAGAAGGTATGCCAGAAGATAAAGATTGGCGGCGCTACTGCGCGGCCCCCCAGGAAGCGGTAGAGGGGAACGAGGTGGAGCTGCTGCGCGGCGGAGAAGAGGCCTTCCCCGCGATGTTCGACGCCGTGCGCGGCGCCGGGAAGTACGTGCTGCTGGAGTTCTATTCTTTCGCCGACGACTCGGCCGGCAGGTCTTTCGCCGCCCTGCTGCGCGAAAAGGCCAGGTCCGGGGTGGAGGTGCGGCTGGTCTACGATTCCATAGGCTCCATCCTGACCGACAGGAAATTCTTCCTGGAGCTGGCCGCCGCGGGCGTGAAAGTAGCCGAGTTCCGCCCCGTCATCTACTGGAAACCCTACTGGAACTGGATCAAGCGCGACCACCGCAAGACCGTCAGCGTGGACGGGCGCCGCGCCTTCGTCGGCGGGTTCAACATCACGGAGAGCGACGCCCCCGGCTCCATGGGCGGCCGCGGCTGGACCGACACGCAGGTCAGGCTCTCCGGCCCGGCCGTGGCCGACGTCGAGAGGCTGTTCTGGGAGTCCTGGGCGGCTTCCACGATGGTGGCGGGCGTCCACGAGCCGCCGCTGCCGCTGCCGGTCCCGGAGCGGGCCGGCTCCAAGCGGGCGCTGGTGGTCTCCGCCGGCGGCATCCGCAACGTGCGTTCCATCAGGCGCAGCTACCGCCACGCCATAGACCAGGCCGAGCGTTACATCTACATCACCAACGCCTACTTCCTGCCGGACAGGCAGGTGCTGCGGCGGCTGACGGCGGCCGCGGAGCGGGGCGTCGACGTGAGGATAATCGCGCCGAAGGAGACGGACCATCCGTACGTGCGCTGGGCCTCGTGGGCCATCTTCAGGCGGCTGCTGGAGCGGGGCGTGAAGGTCTACGAGTGGCAGGGCTCCATCCTGCATTCCAAGACGGCGGTGATCGACGGGGTCTGGTCCTCGGTGGGCAGCCATAATCTGGACCACCGCAGCCTGCAGTACAACCTGGAAGTGAACGTGAACGTCTACGACAGGGGCTTCGGCGCGGAGATGGCCAAGTCCTTCCGCGAGGACCTGAAGAACTCCAGGGCCGTCACCCTTGCCGCGGTGCGCGGGCGGCCTCTCACCGCGAAGGCCGCTTCCCGGGTCCTGTACTTCCTGCGCTCATGGCTTTGAAACCTCTGCTGCTCGCCGCGCTGCTGGCGCTGCCGGGGCTTTCCCCGGCAGCGGCGCCCGTGCGGGCCGTCGACCCCTCGCCGGGCGGAGAGGCCGCCGCCGCGCGCGACAAGCTGGCTTCGAGCCTCTTGGCCCGCGGCGAGCTGGCCGACCTGATAATGGCCGCCGGAGAGGGCGGCCGCTACGCCGACCTGGAGGGGCTGGAGACCTATGCCGCCGCCAGGGGAGCGCTGATGGACTGGATACGCCGCGATCCCGCCGCGGCGGCGGAGGTCTATCTGAGGCTAAAAGGCGGCGGCGGACAGCGGCCGCCGCCGATGGACGAAAGCGAGAAGTCGTGGGAGCTCAATCCCGACTTCCTGGAGGCGGTGAAGGCGCTGAGCTCCGCGGCGGAGAGCCCGAACGTCTCCAGGGAAGCCATGGAGATGGCGGCCCGGCGGCTCTACGGCCGCGCGCAGGCCGGCGACGGGGCTCCGGTGCTGGACTGGGGTGGCAGGTCCCCGGCGGCGGCCGGCGGCGCGGGGACCGGCTTCGCCGATTTCAGGATAGACAAGGCCGGGCTGGCCGCGGAGCTGGCCTCTATGGGCCAGTGGCTGGAGGCGCTCAAGCCGGCGGCCGGGTACTCCGGAGGGGCTTACGAGGCGGCTTTCTCCTCCTACCGGGACTTCGTCGTGGCTTCGTCGGGCGTGAAGCGGGTCACCGAAAAAGGCTCGCTCCGGATAGAGGAGCTGCGGCGGAAGCTCCGCTCCTCACTGGCCGCGGCCACTTTGCTTGGCCGGGCAGGGGAGCTGCGGGAGGCCGCCTCGGCCCTGGACAAGGCCGATGCGCCCGGAGCGGCCGAAATGCGCGGCGCGCTGCTCGGGCTGGCGGAGCGCCTGGAGGCTTCGGCCGGCGGCGCTGGGGCCGCGGAGATGAAGGAGCTGGGCCGGCTGGTGAATTCTTCCGAGGACAGGTTCGCCGCGCTTTACCTGGGTTTCACGGTCTACGACGGGCTGCTGCGGCTCAGGGCGGCCGCGGCGTCCCAGGCCTTCTCCTGCCTGTACGACTACGCCGTCTACAGCTACCTGGCGGCGTTCTTCCCCGCTTCCCCCTATCCGGAGGCCAGGAGGCGGCTGGAGGCCTTCTCCTCTGTCGCGGACGGGGCGCTCCGGGCCGCTGGTTCCGGCTCGCCCGAGAAGGCGCTGGCGCTGGCCGATCCCGCCGGGGTGGAGGCCGCGCTGTCCGCTGCCAGGCGGGCCTCGGCCCATAACCGGCGGGCGCAGCTGATAAATTGGGGGCTTTTTTTCAGGCCGGTCGAGCTGGTCGTCTCCGTCAAAGGGGGGAAGGCCGCCTACAGGCCCGTCTTCGCCATAGCCGGGGCGCTCTCCGGCAGGTAGCGCCGCGAACACAGGCCGCGGCAAAAAAATACCCCCGGACCGCCGGGGGTATTTTTTAGCGGGCCGCCGCCCCTTAGGCCGGGGCCTTCTCCGCGGCCAGCTGCGCGAGCACGAAGGACAGGATGCCGCCGTACTTGCAGTACTCGACCTCCGCCGGGGTGTTGATCCTCAGCACGGCCTTGAAGGTCTTAGTCTTGCCGTCCGCGGCGGCTTTCACGGTGACGTCCTGGCCGGGGCGCAGGCCGCCGGCTATGCCCTCGATGTCGAAGGTCTCCCTGCCGGTCAGTCCCAGCGAGGCGATGTCCTCGCCCGGCTTGAACTGCAGCGGCAGGATGCCCATGCCCACCAGGTTGGACCGGTGGATGCGCTCGAAGCTGGAGGCCAGCACCGCGCGCACGCCCAGCAGCGCCGGGCCCTTGGCGGCCCAGTCGCGCGACGAGCCGGAGCCGTACTCCTTGCCGGCCAGTATCACCAGCGGCACGCCCTCCTCCTTGTAGCGCATCGCGGCCTCGAAGATCGAGGTCTCCGCGCCGTCGGGCAGGTGCAGCGTCTTCCAGCCTTCCGCCCCGCCGAGCAGCGCGTTGCGCAGCCGGATGTTGGCGAACGTGCCGCGCATCATCACCTCGTGGTTGCCGCGGCGCGCGCCGTACGAGTTGAAGTCCGCGGGCTTTATGCCGCGCTCCTGCAGGTACAGGCCCGCCGGGGAGTCCTTGGCGATGTTGCCCGCCGGGGAGATGTGGTCGGTGGTGACGGAATCGCCCAGCACGGCCAGCGCCCTCGCGCCGCGTATGTCCTTTATCTCGAGCGGGTTGCCGTCGAACCCGTCGAAGTACGGCGGCTTGCGCACGTAATAGGAGTCCGGCTGCCAGGCGAACAGCTCGCCTTCGGGAGCGTCAAGCTCCTTCCAGTGGGAGTCGCCTTTGGTGACCACGGCGTACTGGTCGCGGAAGAACTCCTTCTTCACGGACTTCGCCTCGGCCTCGGCCACTTCGGCATTGGTGGGCCAGATGTCGCGCAGGTAGACGGGCTTGCCGTCCTTGCCGGTCCCGAGCGGGTCCTTGGCCAGGTCGATGTTCACCGTGCCGGCCAGCGCGTACGCCACCACCAGCGGGGGGGAGGCGAGGAAGCTGGCCTTCACCAGCGGGTTGATGCGGCCCTCGAAGTTGCGGTTGCCGGACAGCACGGAGGCGACCACCAGGCGCTTGTCGGTGACGGCCTTGGCCACCGGCTCGTCGAGCGGGCCGGAGTTGCCTATGCAGGTCATGCAGCCGAAGCCGGTCAGGTTGAAGCCCAGCTTCTCGAGCGGCCCGAGCACGCCGGCCTCGCGGTAGTAGTCCATCACTACGCGCGAGCCGGGGGAGAGGCTGGTCTTCACCCACGGCTTGGAGGCCAGTCCCTTCTCGGCGGCTTTCTTGGCCAGCAGGCCGGCGGCGAGCATCACCGACGGGTTTGAGGTGTTGGTGCAGGAGGTGATCGCGGCGATGACCACGCTGCCGTGCGTCAGCTCGGCCTTCGCTCCGTTGATGACGGCCTCGGCCTTGGCGGCCGGGTCTGAATTCTTGTCCTTCTCCAGGAACGTGGGCAGCGCCTTGCCCCACTCGGCCTTGGACTCGGCCAGCGTGATCCTGTCCTGCGGGCGGCGGGGGCCGGCGAGGGACGGCTTCACGGAGGCGAGGTCCAGCTCCAGCGTGTCGGTGAACTCCGGGTCGGGGCTGCCGTCGGTGCGGAACAGGCCCTGCTCTTTGCAGTAGTCCTCGGTCAGGCGGATCAGCTGCTCGGGGCGGCCGGTCATCGCCATGTAGTCCAGCGTCTTGGAGTCTACGGGGAAGAAGCCTATCGTAGCGCCGTACTCGGGCGACATATTGGCTATCAGCGCGCGGTCGGCCACCGAGAGGGAGCCTATGCCGGGGCCGAAGAACTCCACGAACTTCTCCACCACGCCCTTCTTGCGCAGCATCTGCGTGACGGTCAGCACGACGTCGGTGGCGGTCACGCCCTCGGCGGCGCGGCCGGTCAGCCTGAAGCCGATCACGTCGGGCACCACCATCGCGAGCGGCTGGCCCAGCATGCAGGCCTCGGCCTCTATGCCGCCCACGCCCCAGCTCATCACGCCGAGGCCGTTGGTCATCGTGGTGTGCGAGTCGGTGCCGACCAGCGTGTCCGGGTAGGCCAGCGTGCGGCCGTCCCGCTCGCTGGTATAGATCACCTTGGCCAAGTGCTCGAGGTTGACCTGGTGGATGATGCCGGTCTCCGGCGGTACCACCGAGAAATTGGAGAAGGCCTTCTGGCCCCACTTCAGGAACAGGTAGCGCTCGCGGTTGCGTTCGTATTCCTTTTTGGTGTTGAAGTCGAAAGAGTCCGGCTTGCCGTAGCTGTCCACCTGCACCGAGTGGTCTATGACCAGGTTCACCGGTATCAGCGGGTTGATCTTGGCCGGGTCCCCGCCGAGCTTCCTGACGGCGTCGCGCATCACGGCCAGGTCCACCACGGCCGGCACGCCGGTGAAGTCCTGCATCAGCACGCGGGCCGGCATGTAGGAGGATTCCGCCCCCGCCTTGCGGGTCTTCGTCCAGTTGGCGGCGCCTTCCACTTCCTTCCTGCCCACGAAGCGGCCGTCCTCGTTGCGCAGCAGGTTCTCGAGGAAGATGCGCAGCGAATAGGGCAGGCGCTCCACCGGGTACTTGCCGGCCAGCGCGCCGAGGCGGAAGATGTCGTAATTCTTCCCTCCGGAGCTGAGCGCGCCCCGGGAACTGAAGCTGTTTAGGTTCTTTGCCATTTTATCTCCTGAGTATCGGAGCCAGCCTTCCGGACCCCCCGCCCGGGCGATTGACTTTGACCTTGCGATATTGAATAATAACTTGCCTGAAGCTGCCGGGGAGAACGCGCGGGGCCAGCACTGTAAGTCCTTAAATATCCCGGTCCTTTTCCCGCCGCCGCCAGACTCAACGCTAGTTTAACATATTCCGGGAAAGGCAGTCCAAGCCGGCCCCCAGGAGAAAAAAAGTGACCTCATTCCCCGAATTCAGCGACAAACTGATCTCGAACATGCCCGCCGGGAACAGGAAGTTCCGCGCGATGGCCGGTCCCATCCTCAAGCGGCTGAAGCTCAACCAGAGGAATTTCTGGGCCTGGGACAACCTGGCCAACCTCTATTTCAGCGAGGGCCTGGTGGAGCAGTCCATAGACATCTACCGCAGGGCGCTGAAGATAAAGCCCAACCTCCCTATAGTGCACATGCGCATAGGCATAGCCTACTACCGCCTGGCGATGCTGGACGAGGCCATAAAAGAGCTCAAGGCGGCGGTGAAGCTGAACGCCGGGCTGGCCATGGCGCATTACTACCTGGGCTTCGCGTATTACCACAAGGGGAATTCGGACAAGTCCCTGTTCCATTTCCGGAAGGTGCAGGAGCACAGCCCGGAGACCCGCATAGTCTTCTACCACATGGCCGAGGATTACCTGCAGAACGGCCGCTTCTCCGAGGCCGCCGAGGTGCTCGAGAAGCTGCTGAAGGGCTCCTCCTCCTCAGCCACCGCCTGGTACAAGCTGGGCCAGGCCTATTTCGGCCTCTACAAGCACAAGGAGGCCGCGCAGGCCTTCCGGGAAGCCCTGAAGATCAACCCGCGCGACACCCGCTCCGAGAACATGCTGGAGCTGATAGTGGACGCTCCCCGGATCTAGCCGTTCCCTCCCGCGCCGTTCCCGGTTCCCGTCGTGAGAGGGCGCGGGGCCCCGCGCCCGTCCCGCTTGACTTATTAATTTTATAATTCCTATAATAAAACCCGTCGTTTCGAACCGCGCCTGTCCCGACGGTAATCGGCCGCGCCTGTTACTACTCTCTCCGCGGCAGGACGGTTCCCTATAAATGAGCTACGGCCCGATACTTGTCCTCTTCACGATAGCAGTCCTCTTCGCCGGCATGAGCTTGCTGGCCGCCTTCCTGGTCCGCCCCAAGGTCAAGGCCCCGCTTAAGGATTCCGCCTACGAGTGCGGAATGGAAGCGGTAGGCACCACGATGGGCCAGACCAACATCCGGTTCTACACCTACGCCCTCCTGTTCGTGATCTTCGACGTGGAAGCCCTGTACCTGTTCCCGTGGGCCGTCGTGGTCCGCGCGCTGGGCGCCTTCGCGATAGTGGAGATGGCGATCTTCCTCGGGGTGCTGGCCGCGGGCCTCGCCTACGCGTGGAAGATGGGAGCGCTGCAATGGGAATAGTACTGGACGAGCTGTCTAAGCTGGACGCGGTGCCCGGCGGCGGCGTGGCGCTAGCCACTTCGGACGCCCTGATCAACTGGTCCCGCACCTCCTCGATGTGGCCGCTGACCTTCGGCCTCGCCTGCTGCGCGATAGAGATGATGGCCGCCTACGCGGCCCGCTTCGATTTCGAGCGCATGGGCGTCTTCCCGAGGCCCACGCCCCGCCAGGCCGACGTGATGTTCGTGGCCGGCACCGTGGTCAAGAAGATGGCCCCGCCGATAGTCCGCATCTACCAGCAGATGCTGGAGCCCAAGTTCGTGATAGCTATGGGCGGCTGCGCCAACTGCGGCGGCCCGTTCTACGATTCCTATTCCGTGGTGACCGGGGTGGACAAGATCATCCCGGTCGACGTCTATCTGCCCGGCTGTCCGCCGCGCCCCGAGGCGCTGATGTACGCGGTCATAAAGCTGCAGGAGAAGATCAGGACGATGAAGCTGAAGGACGGCATGGGCGCCACCAGGCTCCAGCAGACCGGCGCCAGGACGCTCGGCTAAGGCAACGCGATGACAGCTGACGAAATACTGGCAAAACTGCAGCATTCCTTCCCCGGCCTCGAGAAGGCCGCGGACCCCGTGAAGAACTATCCCACCTGGACCGTGCCGGCCAAGCTGGTGCGGCAGGTCGGCGAGCGCCTGCGCTCCGAGTTCTCCTTCGACTACCTGGACGTGCTGACCGCCAACGACTGGCTCCCGGTCCCAGCCGCCGGCGAGACCCCCGCCAAGGAAGGCTCGTTCGAGGTGGTCTATATAGTTTCCGCCCTCGAGGCCGGCCACCGGGTCTGCCTGCGCGCCTCCGTACCGCGCGCCGACGGCGCCTCTCTCCCCAGCCTGTACGGCATCTTCATGGCCGCGGACTGGCAGGAGCGCGAGGTCTACGACATGTACGGCATCCATTTCGAGGGACACCCGAACCTCAAGCGGATCCTGACCCACGACCAGCTCAAGGGCTTCCCGCTGCGGAAAGACTACAAGCATACCCCGGACAGCTACGATTAAGATGACAACCGCCGAGACGACGGCCCTCAAGGCCGACCAGATGTTCATTAACTTCGGGCCCCAGCACCCGAGCACCCACGGCGTCCTCAGGATAGCGCTCACCGTGGAGGGCGAGGTGGTGGTGAAAGCCGACCCCGACGTGGGCTACCTGCACCGCGGCATAGAGAAGCTCTTCGAGGCCCGCACCTACCCGCAGGGCCTGATCCTGACCGACCGGCTGGACTACATCTCGTCCATGCACAACAACCTCGGCTACGTGCTGGCCGTGGAGAAGCTGGCCGGCATAGAGGCGCCGCAGCGCGCTCAGTACATCCGCGTGCTGACCGCGGAGCTCAACCGGATAGCCAGCCACCTGCTCTTCTTCGGCACTTTCGGCGTCGACATGGGCGCCTTCACGCCGTTCCTGTACGCTTTCCGCGAGCGCGAGATGATACTCGACCTGTTCGAGATGCTCTCCGGCGCCCGCCTGCTGTACTCCTACATGCGCGTGGGCGGCGTGGCCGCCGACCTGCCTGAAGGCTGGATAGCCAAATGCCGCGAGTTCGTGGAGTTCTTCAAGCCCCGCCTGAAGGACTACGACACGCTGCTGAGCTACAACCCGATCTTCAGGGACAGGACCGTCACCGTCGGCTGCATCAGCGCCGGGAAGGCCGTGTCCTGGGGCCTGTCCGGCCCGAACCTGCGCGCCAGCGGCCTGGCCTACGACGCGCGCAAGAACGACCCGTACTGCGTGTACGGCAAGATGAATTTCACCGTGCCGACCGCCAAGACCGGCTCCTGCTGGGACCGCTACTACTGCAGGATGCTGGAGATGGCGCAGTCCGCCGGGATGGTGACGCAGTGCCTGGACGCGCTCGAGGGCGCGGACCTGAAGGGCGGCGAGATCATGGCCAAGGGCGTCGCGAAGATGTTCAAGGCGCCCGCCGGCCAGGCCTACGCCCACGTGGAGGCCTCCCGCGGCGACCTCGGCTTCTACGCCGTCTCCACCGGCGGCATGAGCCCCTACCGCATGCACGTGCGCGGCCCCTCTTTCATCAACGTGGCGATACTGCAGGAGATCCTGGTCGGCTGCAAGATAGCCGACGTCGTCGCGATACTTGGCTCCCTGGACATAGTCCTCGGAGAAGTGGACAGGTAAGCCTTCAACATGACCGAAGAAACGACAGCGACAGCCCCCGCGATGGCCGAACCGGTGTTCAACACCGCCAACGGCAAGCTGCTGATGCCGGACAACCGGTACTGGCCCACCGACAAGTGGAAGAGCCCGTTCTCGCTGCCGATCTACCGCAACGGTTTCGCGGTGCTGGTGGGCTTCCTCTCCGGCGTGGTGCTGGCCGTCTGGATGGCGGGTGAGCTCGGCCCCAGGATAGACCCCCTCTACCAGGCCGGCGTGCAGTACGCGCTGGCCGCCGGCGTCCCGATGGTCCTGATAAAGCTGGCCTGGACCTTCATAAAGGGCGCGGTCCTGCTGGCCGTGCCGCTGCTGAACGCTTTGTTCGCCGTCTGGTGGGAGCGCAAGGTCTCCGGCCACATCCAGTCCCGCATGGGCCCGATGTACGTGGGCCGCTTCCAGGGCGTGCTGCAGACCGCGGCCGACGGCCTGAAGCTCTTCCTTAAGGAGGACATAGTCCCCGAGTGCGCCGACCGCCTGGTGCATCTGCTCGCCCCGGTCGTGGTCATAGTCCCGGCCATCCTCGCTTTCGCGCCGGTGCCTTTCGGCCGCCAGCTGATCTACGCGGACATGGACATAGGCACGGTCTACGTCTTCGCCGTGGCCGGCGTCTCCGTGATGGGCATCATCATGGCCGGCTGGGGCAGCGGCAACAAGTTCTCCCTGCTCGGGGGCCTGCGCTCGGCTGCCCAGCTGGTCTCCTACGAGATACCCCGCACCTTCTCCGTGATCCCGGTCATTATGATAGCCGGCACGCTGAACCTGGCCGGCATAGCGGAGATGCAGACCGGCTACTGGGGCGGCTTCCTCCCCAGGTGGTTCATCTTCTACCCCGTGGTAGGGCAGCTGTCCTTCCTGCTGTTCCTGATAGCCTCGGTGGCCGAGACCAACCGCATCCCGTTCGACATCCCCGAAGCCGAGTCCGAGCTGGTCGCCGGCTTCAACACCGAGTACTCCGGCATGAAGTTCGCGCTGTTCTTCCTCAGCGAGTTCGCCTACGTGCTGCTGTCCTGCCTGCTGATGGCCGCCTTCTTCTTCGGCGGCGGCGAGCCCCCGCTGCCGTTCCTTAACTTCATCCCCGGCTGGGCGTGGTTCTTCGCCAAGGCGCTCACGCTGATGTTCTGCTTCCTCTGGTTCCGCTGGACCTTCCCGAGGTTCCGCGTCGACCGCCTGATGGATTTCAACTGGAAGTTCCTGCTGCCGGTCAGCCTCCTCAACATCGCGGCCGCCGGCGTCTTCCTGTGGTTCTTATCATGATCAAATACCTGAGCTTCGTAGCGGACGCCTTCGTCAACACCCTCAAGGGCCTCTGGCTCACCCTCAAGGTGATGTTCCTGCCTACCGTGACGGTGCAGTACCCCACCGAGAAGCTGGTGCCCTACCCCAGGTTCCGCGGCATGCTGGCCTACGACGCCGAGAAGTGCATAGCCTGCGGCATGTGCGTGCGCGCCTGCCCCTCCAAGTGCATAGAGCTGGCCAAGGCCGTCGGAGA
>JAJZOZ010000186.1 GCA_021811405.1 bacterium
GCTCCTCTCCACCCCGGTGCGGCCGCTGGAGATAATCATAGGCAAGCTGGCGCCTTACGGCGCGCTGGTCCTGACCGGCGTCTTCTTCGTCTACCTGGCCTCCAGGCTGGTCTTCGGCGTGCCGTTCGCGGGCTCCCACCTGCTGTTCCTGCTCGCCTGCGCGCTGTTCATAGTGGCCGCGCTCTCGCAGGGGCTGTTCATCTCGGTGGCCACCCGCCAGCAGCAGGTGGCCATGCAGCTCTCCATGATAACCGGCCTGCTGCCCAGCATGCTGCTGTCCGGCTTCATCTTCCCGGTGGAGAGCATGCCGGCGTTCTTCAGGTATTTCACGATGCTGCTGCCGCCGCGCTGGTTCATGGCCGCGGCGCGCGGCATCTACCTGAAGGGGGCGGGGCTGCGGGAACTGGCGGTGCCCTTCCTCGCGCTGACGGCGCTGAGCCTGCTGCTGCTGGCGCTGGCGCTCAAGAAGTTCAAGACGGACCTGGAACCATGATAAATCCCACGCTCAGGGCTTTCATCCGCAAGGAGCTGCGCCAGACGCTGCGCGACGTGCGCATGCGCGTGCTGCTGTTCGGCGCGCCGGTGATACAGATGACCGTCTTCGGGCTGGCGCTGTCCACGGAGATAAAGAACATCAAGCTGGCCGTCTTCAGCAGGCCGGACGACGCGGCCTGCGAACGGCTGGCCGGGGGATTCTATTCCTCGGGCTGGTTCCAGCCGGCCGTTTTCGGCGCCTCCGAGGACCCTTACGAGCTGATAGACTCCGGGCGGGCGGACGCGGTGCTGATAGCCCCCAAGGACGGCCTGGGGCGTGCCCTGGGCCGGGGCGGGGCTAAGCTGCAGCTGCTGGTGGACGCCTCCAACGCCACCAAGGGCAGGATAGTGGAGGCCTATGCCAGGAGCGTCCTGGCCTCCTTCCTCGCGCGCGAATACGGAGCGGGACCCCCGGCGCCCGTATCTTTCGACGTGCGCGTACTGTACAACCCGGCGATGGAGTCGGCGCTGTTCCTGGTGCCGGGGGTGATGAGCATGGTGATCTGCCTGATAACCATAATATTGACGGCGATGTCGCTGACCCGCGAGCGCGAGATGGGCACCTTCGAGACCATAGTGTCGGCCCCGCTGACCAACGGCGAGATCCTGCTCGGCAAGACGCTGCCGTTCATCCTGCTCGGGCTGGCGGTGGCCGCGCTGGTGATGACCGCGGCCTGGCTGGTCTTCGGCGTGCCGGTGCGCGGGCCGCTGTGGCAGTTCGGCGCCGCCGCCTTCGTCTTCGTGGTGACCACGGTCAGCATAGGCACGTCCATCTCCTCCATCGCGCGCAGCCAGCAGCAGGCCATGCTGGGCGGCTTCATGTTCCTCTTCCCGGCCATCCTGATGAGCGGGGTGATGTACCCGGTGGAGAACATGCCGCCGGCCATAATAGCGGCCGCCTACCTGGACCCGCTGATGTATTTCCTGCGGCTGCTGCGCAACATCATGCTCAAGGGCGGGGATATACACGTTTTCCTGGCGAACGTCGGCGCGCTCGCGCTGATGGCCGCGGCCGCCGCGGGGCTGGCCTACAACAGGTTCAGGCAGACGCTGAATTAAAGGGGGGGATATGAAAAGTACCGAGGAACTTAAGGCCGAACATGAAGGAATACTCCTGGGGCTGCGGATACTGGAGGAGATCTGCGGGCGGCTGGAGCGGGGCCGCAAGGTGGAGGCCGCCCATCTGGACGGCATGGCGGCCTTCATAAAGGAGTTCGCGGACCGCTGCCACCACGCCAAGGAGGAGACGGTGCTGTTCGCCGAGCTGGAGAAGGCCGGCATGCCGCGCGAGGGCGGACCCGTCGGAGCTATGCTGCGGGAGCACGAGGCCGGCAGGGCCTGCGTGCGCGGCCTGGACGAAGGCATAGCCGCTTACAGGGCCGGGCGGCCGGCGGCGCGGCTGGTGGAGAACGCCAGGACCTATATAGACCTGCTGCGCTCCCACATAGACAAGGAGAACAACGTGCTCTACCCGATGGCGGAGCGGCTGCTGGCCCCCGGGACGGACAAGTCCATGCTGGAGCGCTTCGAGCGGATAGAGAAGGAGCGCGTAGGCGAGGGCAGGCACGAGGAATTTCACCGCATGCTGGAGAAACTGGAGAAAGAATACCTGGAGGAGGGAAAATGAAAAGGACGATGATAGCGTTGTTCCTGGTCGGAACGCTGGCCGGCGCGGCTTCGGCGCATTGCGACACGCTGAACGGCCCCGTGGTAAAGGCCGCCCGCGAAGCGCTGGCGAAAGGGGACCCGAAAGGGGTGCTGGTCTGGGTGCGGCCTGAGGACGAGGCGCGGATAAAAGAGGCCTTCGCCAGGGCCCTGGACGTGCGGAAGCTCGGCGGGAAGGCGGCCGAGCTGGCCGATACCTGGTTCTTCGAGACGCTGGTGCGCGTGCACCGCGCCGGCGAGGGGGCTCCGTATACCGGCCTGAAGGCGGAGCAGCCCGGGGAACTGGCGCGGGAGCTCGACGAGGCCATAGATAAGGGCGACGTCGGGGAACTGGCCGGCCGGATAGGCTCGCACGCCGAACGTGCCATAACGGAAAAGTTCGCCGCGCTGCAGGCGGCCAGGAAGGAGGCCGGCGGCAGCGTGGAGAAGGGCCGCGAGTACGTCGGGTCTTACGTGACCTTCCTGCATTACGTCGAGGGAGTGGCAAAGGCCGTGCACGGCGGGGGACAACACGCGGAGGGGTCCGGACCGGCGCCCGCGCACGCGGATTGAAAACTTGCAACAGGAGGCGTTATGACCAAAACCGTGGCTAAAGAGGAAGTGATAGGCAGGGCCCTGAAGGCCAAGGACCTGGTGGCTTACGACAAGGACGCGGTAGTGAGCCGGACCATAATACAGAAGCAGGTCGGCACCGTGACCATCTTCTCGTTCGACAAGGGCCAGGGGCTTTCGGAGCACACCGCGCCTTTCGACGCGATGGTGGAGATACTCGACGGCGAGGCGGAGATACTCATAGACCGCAAGCCGCACCGGGTGAAGGCCGGCGAGTTCATAATCATGCCGGCGCGCAGGCCGCACGCGCTGAAGGCCGTGAAGCGCTTCAAGATGGCGCTGATAATGATAAAGGCGTAAGGAGGACCTATGGGCGGACTACCTGACAGGAAAAGGGTGCTGAAGGAGATCCTGGGCGAGCTGCACAAGGGGCTGCCGCTGGAAGAGGCGAAGAAGCGCTTCGAGGCGGAGGTGGGGCCGGTCACCTCCCAGGAGATCTTCGACCTGGAACAGTCGCTGCTGGCGGAAGGGGTCACCCCGGACGAGATAAAGCGCTTCTGCAACGTGCACGCGCTGCTGTTCGACGGCGCGCTGGAGAAGAGCATGGCGGACCCCGAGTCCCCTTCGCACCCGGTGGCACTGTTCAAGGCGGAGAACGCCGAGATCAAGAAGCGCGTCGAGGCCGGCAAGGCGCTGCTGCCGGCCCTTAAGACGGGCGGGGACGCGGCCGGCGTAAAGAGCGTGATAGAGGAGCTGCGGGCCGTGATAAAGCACTACGAGCGCAAGGAGCACCTGCTGTTCCCTTACCTGGAGAAGGCGGGCTTCTACGGGCCCTCCAAGGTGATGTGGGGCAAGCACGACGAGGTCAGGGAGATGTTCAAAAAAGCGTCCTCGGCCTCCACGGCGGACTTCCCCGCCGCGGCCCTGGCGCTGCTCGAGGAGATAGACGCGATGATCTTCAAGGAGGAGAACATCCTCTTCCCGACCTCGCTGGAGAAGCTTAAAGCTGCCGACTGGGCCGAGATCTTCCGCGAGAGCGCGCAGACCGGGTATATATTCATCTCGCCGCCGGCGGGGACGCTGGAGGCGCTGGACATAGCGCAGAACGCGGGTTACGCCGCCGGGGCGGCGGTGAACCTGCCGAGCGGCACGCTGTCCGTCGATCAGCTGACCTCGCTGCTGAACACGCTGCCCGCGGACCTCACCTTCGTGGACGCGGACGATACCGTGCGCTATTTCAGCGAGGGCAGGGACAGGATCTTCCTGCGGGCCAGGTCCGTGCTGGGCCGCAAGGTGCAGAACTGCCACCCGCCGAAGAGCCTGGCCGCGGTGGAGAAGATCCTGAACGGCTTCCGCGACGGCAGCAAGGACTTCGAGGAGTTCTGGATAAACATGAAGGGAAGGGTGATACATATCCGCTACTTCGCGCTGCGCGGCGAGGGCGGCAAGTACCTGGGCTCCCTGGAAGTGACGCAGGACATAACCGACCTGCAGAA
>JAJZOZ010000187.1 GCA_021811405.1 bacterium
TACTCCATCGGGGCGGGGAGGAAATCGTTGATCTGCTGCGGGCGTATGCCCCGCTCCTTCAGGAACAGCGCGAGCTCGGCCATGTCCTCGAGCGTCGAGCCCGGGTGCGCCGAGATGAAATAGAGCACCAGGTACTGCTCCTTGCCGGCCCGCTTCGACTCGGCGAGGAACTTGTCCGCGAACTCCTTGAAGACCTCCACGGAGGGCTTCTTCATGACCGACAGGACCCCGGGAGAGATATGCTCGGGCGCCACCTTCAGCTGGCCGCCGGTGTGGAAGCGCGCTATCTCGGAGATATACTCGCCGCATTCGAGAGCGAGGTCCATGCGTATGCCGCTGGCGACGAAGGCCTTCTTCAGCCCTTTCAGCGCGCGGATACGGCGCATCAGCGCGAGCAGGGGCCTGTGGTCGGTGCCTAGATTGGGACAGATCACCGGGTGAACGCAGGAAAGCTTCCTGCAGGCCCTGCAGACGTTCATGTCACGCCCGTGCAGGCCGTACATGTTGGCCGACGGGGCGCCGAGGTCCGAGATGTTGCCGGGGTGGCGCGGCGTATCCAGCAGCGCGCGGGCCTCCTTCTCCACGGACTCCGGCGAGCGCTCCTGTATGAAGCGGCCCTGGTGCAGCGTCAGCGAGCAGAAGGCGCAGCCGCCGAAGCAGCCGCGGTGTATCACGATGGAATCCTTTATCATCTCCAGCGCGGGTATGGGCTCCCTGTACGAAGGGTGCGCGCGCTTGGTGAACGGCAGGCCGTAGACCGCGTCCATCTCGGGCGTGGTCAGCGGCAGCGCGGGGGGGTTCTGCACCACGGCCTTGCCGTCGCTTTTCTGCACGAGGACGGCCGCGTTGTAGGGGTTGGAATTCTCGTAGATGAGCCGCGTGGCCGCGGAGAACTTAACGCGGTCGCCGGAGACCTCTCCGGCGGTGGGCATCTCCACCGCGCCGGGGATGGCGAGGGCCGCGGCTTCCCTGGCGCCCAGCGGGTAGGCCGTGCCGCGTACGTCGCGCAGGTCCTGTATCTTCCCGCCGGCCTTAAGCCGCGCGGCTATCTCGCGCACCTGGCGCTCGCCCATGCCGTAGACCAGCAGGTCCGCCTTGGAATCCAGCAGCACGCTCTTCCTGACCTTGTCCGACCAGTAGTCGTAATGCGCGAAGCGGCGCATCGTGGCCTCTATGCCGCCGATCACCACCGGGACGTCGGGGTAGGCCTCGCGGCAGCGCTGCGAGTAAATGATGGTGGCGCGGTCCGGGCGCAGGCCGGCCCGGCCGCCGGGGGAGAAGTCGTCGGAGGAGCGCACTTTTTTGTTGTGCGTGTACTTGTTGATCATCGAGTCCATGTTCCCGGCGGAGACGCCGAAGAACAGGCGGGGCCTGCCGAACTTCCTGAAGTCGGCGGGGGAGTCCCAGCGCGGCTGTGCGAGTACGGCCACGCGCAGCCCCTCGGCCTCCAGCACGCGGCCTACCAGGGCCATCGCGAAGGAGGGGTGGTCCACGTAGGCGTCCCCGGTGACCAGGACCACATCGACGGCGTCCCAGCCCCGCTTGCGGGTCTCCTCGGGTGTGGCCGGAAGGAACTCCATGCGACTATGATAGCACGCGGGCCCCGCGAAAGCAACGCGGCCGGGGGTTCGCGCGCGTTATTATTTAATATAATAAGGCGAGGAGGACCGGGTAGCCGGTCCACAAGGAGGAAGTATGAAAAAGCTGATTCTCGCGGTATGCCTGCTGCCTTTCCTGGCCGCCGGCGCCAAGGCCGATCCCTTCTCTGATTTCAAGACCCAGATCGCGGCCCAGGGCAAGGCGCTGCTTAAGCCCTTCGCCGCCGACCTGGGCGGCGTCATCGGCGCGAACGACTTCAATTCCGGGCGCTCGCTCGGCTTCCCCGGCTTCGAGGCCGGCCTGGCCGCCACTATACAGGCCAAGCCCAGCAGCGACAACCGGGTGCTGCGCGACGCCGGCGTGAAGGCTTTCGGAGCGGCGCTGCTGCACGCCGGGGCGGCCCTGCCGCTGGTGGGGGCCGACGTGATGGTGCGCGGCGTGGGCTATTCCGGCTTCTCGATAGTGGGCGCCGGCCTGCGCTACGGCGTGATCAAGAGCGGCACGCTGACCAAGTTCATCCCCGACGTCTCGGTCTCGGCGTACTACGACGCGATCAACTACGACTACTTCAAGGGCAGCCACATGTCCCTGGACGCCGTGGCTTCCTTCGACATCCCGGTCATAAAGCCGTACGCGGGCGTGGGCCTGGACCGCACGAAGCTCGAGATCAAGAACGTCAGCGCGCTGCTCAACGGCGTGGACGCCTCCATCTCCAAGCCGCGCTACACGCTGGGCGTCCGCCTGTCGCCGCTGCCGCTGCTCTACGTCTACGGCGCTTACAACATCCTGCACGGGCAGACCGGCTACTCGATAGGCGCCGGCGCGAAGTTCTGACCCCGGCCCTGTAAGGGCCGCCTGCGCTTCCCCCCGCTATGCGGGGGGGGGGGCGAAGCGATTTCGACTAGCAGTCGGGAGGCTGGCAGCCATAACACCGGTCCCCGCGAAAGCGGGGCCCTCCGGGGGAAGCTTAAAGGTTTCCCGGCTGTATCGCAGGGCCGCTCCCTTATCCCGGATCCCGCAGGGATCCCCCGCGAAAGCGGGTCGAGGACCGAGCGCGAAGCGCGCGGTATCCGAGAGGGCGTATGCCGCACGAAGTGACCCCGCAATGCGGGGGGCGGGCTCCGGGAGGAGCCTGCCGGCGAATACTGCCGGATAATACCGGTAATAAGGAGCACATCATGGAGATCAACCAGTCCGCTAACACGGAAAGCCGCAGGCTTATAGAGGCCGCGGAACAGTACGGGGCCAACAACTACCATCCGCTTCCGATAGTCATCTCCACCGCCAGGGGCGTGTGGGTGAAGGACCCGGAGGGGAAGAAGTACATGGACATGCTCAGCGCCTACTCGGCGCTGAACCACGGCCACAGACACCCGCGCGTCCTGAAGGCGCTGGTGCGGCAGTCCAAGCTCGTGACGCTGACCTCTCGGGCCTTCAACAACGCCCAGCTCGGGCCGTTCCTGAAGGAGCTCTGCGAGTTCAGCGGCTACGAGATGGCGCTGCCGATGAACACCGGGGCCGAAGCCGTGGAGACGGCGCTTAAGGCCGTGCGCAAATGGGGTTACAAGGTGAAGGGCGTGGCGGAAGGGCGGGCCGAGATAATAACCTGCTCCAACAACTTCCACGGCCGCACCATAACCACCGTCTCCTTCTCCACGGAGGCCCAGTACCGCGACGGCTTCGGGCCTTTCACTCCCGGCTTCAGGACGGTGGAATACGGCAATATCGAGCAGCTGAAAGCCGCCATCACCCCGAACACGGTGGCGTTCCTGCTCGAGCCCATACAGGGCGAGGCGGGCATTATCGTGCCGCCGGCCGGCTACCTGAAGGCCGCCTACGAGCTCTGCAGGGCCAACAGGGTGCTGTTCGTGGCCGACGAGATACAGACCGGCTTCGGCCGGACCGGCGAGAAGTTCGCCTGCGACTACGAGGGCGTGAAGCCCGATATGATCACGATGGGCAAGGCCCTCGGCGGCGGCGTGCTGCCGATCTCCGCGGTGGTCTCCTCCAAAGAGGTGCTCGGGGTGTTCAATCCCGGCGACCACGGCAGCACGTTCGGCGGCAACCCGCTGGCCTGCGCCGTGGCGAGGGAAGCGCTGAAGGTGCTGACGGAGGAGAAGCTCGTAGAGAATTCCCGCGGGACCGGGGAATACTTCATGGGTCTGCTCCGCACCATCAAGGGCAGGCACATCAAGGAAGTCCGCGGCAAGGGCCTGCTGATCGGCGTGGAGCTGGACTGCAAGGCCAGGCCTTACTGCGAAGAGCTGATGGGGCTGGGCCTGCTCTGCAAGGAGACCCACGACCACGTGATACGCTTCGCGCCGCCGCTCGTGATCACGCGCAAGGAGATAGACTGGGCCTTCCGCCGCATAAAGAAGGTGCTCAGGAAATAACCCAGCGGCCGCGGGCCGGAGCCCGCGCGCCGGCCCGCGCGCTTTACCGCATGCCGGATTTCTCCCAGCTAAAGGACAGGTTCGGGGACTGGTGCCTATTCGGGGCGCCGGCCTCGGGCTTTACTACCTACCGCGCGGGAGGCCGGGCCGAGGTGCTGGTGCGTCCCGGCGGCCCGGACGAGCTGATCTGGCTGGCGGATTGGTGCCGCGCCGCCGCCGTGCCCCTGCATATATTGGGGAAGGGCTCC
>JAJZOZ010000188.1 GCA_021811405.1 bacterium
TGGCCCGGGCGGCGGAGGCGGTCAGCAGCGTGGCCAGGCCCATGGCGCACGATTTCAACAACGCGCTGGCCGCCATCAACGGCTACGCCACGCTGATAGACGAGGACCTGCCCGACAGCAGCCCCATAAAAAAGGAGATCTCGCGCGTCATAGAGGCCGTGCAGCGCGCGGCCGAGCTGACCTCCAGGTTCCAGGATTTTGCGAGGAACCCGAAGATAGAGAGCCCCGGGGACCCCGGGGAAAAGAAGGAAGACAAGAAGTAGGGCTTACCTGGGCCGCAGGGCCGCCGCGTTCCCGAGGAGCGCGGCGGTCTCTTTTTTCGAGAGACGCAGGCCGGCGGCGAACTCGGCGCCGGCCGGGCCCATCAGCGCGGCCACGGCCGCCAGGCGGGACGGAGCGTCCTGCTGCTCGGCCACCAGCGGTCCGAAAGCGAAAGCCGGATGGATGAAGGCCAGCGCGCCCAGTTCCCTTAGCAGGTCCAGCGCCGGCAGCGGGTCCTTCTCGGAAAGTATCTTCACCAGCTCGTTGCGCAGGCGCTCGCGGCTGAGCAGGCCCGGGCCCCCGGCCTTCACGGCGGCCAGCGCCAGCTCCCGGGTGCCGCCCTCGAGCCGCCAGCCGAAGCGGCCCGCGAAGCGGGCGGCGCGGAATATCCTGGTGGGGTCGTCCTCGAAACTCTTTTCATGCAGCACCCGCACGAGTCCGGCCTTCACGTCCCGCAGGCCGCCGTACGGGTCCAGCAGGGCGAAAGGCTCCGGGCCGGTCAGGCGCACGGCCATGGCGTTGCAGGTAAAATCCCGGCGGCGCAGGTCCTCTTCCGCCGAGGAAGCCTCGCTCACGTCCGGCAGCGCGGCCGGCCGGGAATAGGTCTCCCGGCGGAAACGCGCGAAATCCAGCCGGCGGCCGGCGGCGTCGAAGAAACGCACGGTCAGGAACGGCCTGAACTTGCGGTGGCTGCCGCCCAGTTCCCGCTCCAGGGCCTCCACCAGCGGGGAAGGGTCCCCGCCGACCAGAAAATCGATGTCGGCGCTGGGCCCGCCCAGCGCCCAGTCGCGCGCGCAGCCGCCTACCGCGTAAAGCTCCAGGCCGCGCGCGGCGGCCAGGCCGGCGGTCTTCTCCAGCAGCGGCAGGTCGTTGAGCGGCTCCAGCTTCATCGCTTCAGGAACGGAAGGTCCTCGCCTTTCAGGGCGGAGAGATGGTCTACCAGCTTCTTTAGGCGCGGCAGCGCGTCGTTCTTCTCGCGCAGCGAGGAGGCTGAATTGAGAGCCGCCGCCCTGCCGCCGAGGCCGGCCGGCATGGGGATGGAGAACGGGATGTCCAGCTCGCGCGCGGAAGCGGGCTTCACCGGCAGCAGGTTCAGGCCCGCCTCGCGGGCCATGAACTCCAGCACCTCGGTCTCCTCCTCCCGGTCCCGGTCGTCCTCCAGCAGGGCGGTAAGCGGCCCCAGGCCGAAGAAATAGAGCGGCTCGCCGGTAAGCCCCTGGCCGGAGGAGATGGACGCCCGCAGCGGCTCGTAATCGGTCTTCATCCTGGCCAGCCATTCCTCCTTCTTCTCCAGGTAGGCTTCCGGCATGACGAAGGCCAGCAGGTCGCGCGAGGGGTCCATGTAGAGGAAAGGCTCCTCGTGCTGGAACATCGTCTCGCATTTGGGGCACATCAGGATGTCGAACTCGCCGCTGAGGATGAGCTCCTTGACGTCCGCGTCGCGGTCGCCGCGGACCACGGTCCAGAAGTCCGCGTCGAAGCCCTCCCCGCAGTGGGGGCACTCGACCCTGAAGACGCCCTTGGTGGCCATAGTCTAATTTTCCTTCCGGGAAAAATTACCCGCAGGGCGCGCCGCGCCGCGGCTATGCCGCGGATGCGGCGCGGACGTATCCCGCGCGCAGCGCGCCCGAGCTCCGCGAGGGGCGGCGCAGCCGCAGGATATTATCATACCCCGGCTTCCTTGTTGAAAGCCTCGATCAGGCGGTCGTACTCCTCCGCCTGCGCGAAGGTCTCTTCCCAGTAGGCGGGGTCCCACAGCCGGCGCAGCTCGTCGGAGGTGCGGCCCTGCTGCTCGACCCACGTGAAGTACTTCAGGTTGTGCACGGCCTTGCGGTCGGCGTAGGTGAGCTCCTTCATGTGGTTGATGCTCTCGCCCAGCAGCCGGCGCTCGAAGTCCACCAGCGCGTTCTCGCGGGCATATTTGCCCATGTCGCGCTCCATCTCCTTGAGGCGGGAGCCGTAGAGCTCCATGCTGTCGGTGAAGACGGTCATCACGACGTCGTTCTCGCCGAGCTCGTAGTACTTGGCGGACTTTATGGCGGAGAGCATGTTGGAGATGCCGGAGAAACCGAGCAGGTTCAGCTTCTCGATCACCTCTTTCTTGACACCGTACTCGGCCAGCACCTTCCTGCCCTCGGGCTCGTTGAAGAGGCGGGCTATGCGCACGCAGGCCTCGTCGTCTATCGCGGTGACCACGTCGGTGTTGCGGACGTTGTGCACCCACGGGATGTGCTTGTCGCCTATGCCCTCTATGCGGTGCTCGCCGAAGCCGTTCTGCAGTATCGTCGGGCACTGCAGGGCCTCGCTGGCGGTGATGAACGAGCCGGGGAACTTCTTCTTGAGGTAGTCGCCCGCGCCGATCGTGCCGGCGGAGCCGGTGGCGGAGCAGAAGCCGGCGAGGCGGCTCTTCGGGCCCTTCACGGCATTGAAGGCCTCCTCGAGCGCGGCGCCCGTCACGTGGTAATGCCACGTCGGGTTGCCCATCTCCTCGAACTGGTTGAAGATCACGCAGTCCTTGCGGGTCTTCTTGATCTCCCAGCACTTGTCGTAGATCTCCTTGACGTTGCTCTCGGTGCCGGGGGTCGCTATGACCTCGGAGCCTATCTTCTTGAGCCAGTCGAAGCGCTCCTTGCTCATGCCCTCGGGGAGTATCGCCACCGGCGTGGTGCCGAGCAGCTTGCTGTCGAACGCGCCGCCGCGGCAGTAGTTGCCGGTGGAGGGCCACACGGCCTTCTGCGCCTGCGCGTCGAACTCTCCGGTCACCATGCGGGGCGCCAGGCAGCCGAAGGCGGCGCCGACCTTGTGCGCGCCGGTCGGGAAGTACTTGCCGACGAGGCCGACGACGCGGGCCTTGATGCCGGTGATCTCGCGCGGTATCTCGAGGAAGTTGACCTGGCCGAAGCCGCCGGTCTTGTGGTCGTTGTGCCAGTTGATGCGGAAGAGGTTGATCGGTTCGATGTCCCACAGCCCGACGGGCTTGAGGGCCTTCTTCAACTTCTCGGGGATCAGGTTCGGGTCCTTCATCTGCTTGAAGGTGGGCATCACGATGCCGCGCTTCTTGCACAGCGCGGCGTTCTTCTTGACTATAGCGGCGTTTATCTTGAGTTTAGGCATGTCGTCTCCGTAATATCTTCGCGAAAATCTTTTTTTATTATACAAATATCCCGGTGAGCGGGACAGGCGGAGAAAAAAATGCCCGCCTTGGAGGCGGGCACTTGTCCGGGCGCCGCGCGGCGGTTATTTTTCCCCGCGCGGCAGCCTGGAATCCCAGCCGTCCACCTTCCAGGGCTGGCCCTCGGGGTCCTGGACCAGCACTCGCACGCCATGCGCAGGCACTTCCACCGCCGCCCTTTTCCCGCTGACCGATACGGCCTGGCCGGTATAGAGGTCGGTATAGTCGCCCGGGGCCACGCCGCCGGAGTTTATCACCGAGCTTCCCCGGCCCTTGTTAAGAAAAACGTAAGCGGCCTTGCCGCCGTACTCGCGCTTGAAGGCCAGCTGGTCCTGTTCCGCGTAGATGGTGGTCTGCTTGCCCTTGCGCAGCGCCAGGCTGGCCTTCCTGACGGCGTTCAGCTTGCGCAGGTGGTTGTAGACCGGGTCGCTCTTGGCGCGCTGTATGCCGTCCTGGCCGAGCATTTTGCGGTTATCCGGGTCGTTGCCGCCGACCATCTGCACCTCGGTGCCGTAGTAGACGCACGGTATGCCGCGCGCGGTGAAATAGAAGTTCAGCGCGTCGAAATACTGCTCGGTGGAGGCGGCGCTGCCGTCCCAGCCGGGGCCGTTGAAGCGCGGCTTGTCGTGATTGTCCAGGAAGGTCACCAGGTAGCTGGCGTCGCCGTACTTGGAGTCGTTCTTCAGCAGCTCGGCCGCCCGGCGGTAGTCCCCGCCCTTGAAGACCTGCTCCAGCTGCCCCCAGGTGCCCATCGAGG
>JAJZOZ010000189.1 GCA_021811405.1 bacterium
AAGCACCTCTATCTTCGAGACGGGCACGGAGAACAGGTTCATGATCTCGATCGCCTCGAGCCCCTTGTTCATCAGCGTGGAGGAGTCCACCGTTATCTTGGGCCCCATGCTCCAGCGCGGATGCCTGAGGGCCTGCGCGGGCGTGACCTTCGCCAGGGATCCTCTGGCGGCGTAGAACGGCCCGCCGGAGGCGGTCAGGAAGACGCGGTTCAGGGCCTCGTCGTAGCGCCCCGGCTTCACGCCCGCCAGGCACTGGAAGATCGCGGAGGGCTCGGAGTCCACGGGGATGATCCGGGCCTGCCAGCGGTCGGCCTCCTTCATCAGCAGCTCCCCGGCCATCACCATCGGTTCCTTGTTGGCGAGCGCGATGTGCTTGGAAGCCCGTATGGCGGCCAGCAGGGGGGCGAAGCCTACCGCGCCCGTCACCGAGCTGAGGACGATGTCGGCCTCCCGCAGGGACGCGAGCGCTACCAGGCCTTCCACTCCCGGCGGCAGCACCCTGACCCCGCGCGGCGCGGAGGCCTTCAGCTCCTTCCAGGACGAATAGTCGAAAGCGGATATATACGCCGGGCGGAAAGCTTTGGCCTGGGCCAGCAGCGTCTTGACGCTGGAGTTGGCGGACAGGCCGAGCACGCGCCAGCCGCGCCCCAGCTTGCGCACGGCCCTGAGAGCGTTCGCGCCGATGGAGCCGGTGGAGCCTAGTATTACGACGTTCCTCATTTCAGCGCCAGCACGGAGTAGTAATAGATCACGGGAGCCAGGAAGATGTAGGAATCGAAACGGTCCAGCATCCCGCCGTGGCCGGGCAGCAGGGACGAGGAGTCCTTGGCCCCTACGGCGCGCTTCAGCATGGACTCGGCTATATCGGAGACCTGGCCGAAAATGCCTATCAGCACGCCGGCGCCGGCGGCGAAAGCGGTGGAGAAAGCCCCGGATAGGGCCGAGATGCCCCAAGCCGTAAGTATGGCGGCGATGAAGCCGGCTGCGGCGCCCTCCCAGGTCTTCTTGGGACTTATCGTGGAGAGCTGGCGCCTGCCGAAGGACCTGCCGAAGAAATACGCCGCGGTGTCCATCACCCACACCGTGATTATCAGCATCAGCGTAAGCCAGAGGCCGGCGGGCCTGAAGTCGCGTATCGAGATCAGGTGGAACAGGCACCAGGAGACCATGAAAAGGCCCATCAGCGTAAGCCCTATCCTCTCCAGGTATTTCTTGGGGGAGAACATCTCCCAGGCTATCACGCCGATCACGGCGGCCGAGATGACCAGTCCGGAAAAGTTGTCGGTCCCGGCCCGCTGGGCGGAGAACCTGTCGAAATACAGCGCGGCCGGCAGCAGCAGGCCGAAGAGGTACAGGGCCGGGGTCTGCACGGGCTTGGCGCCGAGCTTCATCAGCGTGGCGTACTCCCGGAGGGATACGGCGATGACGGCGAAGACGAAGACGGCGTAGGCGGGCCCTCCGGCCTTTATCAGCAGGAGGACCAGCGGTATGCCGGCGACGGCGGTGAGAATCCTCGGTAGCAGCATTATTTGCCTCTCCTTCGTTCGCGCGCCTGGTATTCCAGCAGCGCCTTCAGGAACTCCTCCTCGCGGAAATCCGGCCAGAGGGTATCGGTCACGTAAAACTCGCTGTAGGCGCTCTGCCAAAGCAGGAAGTTCGAGATCCGCAGCTCGCCGGAAGTGCGTATCAGCAGGTCCGGGTCCGGCAGGGCGGGGGAATACAGCAGGCCCGAGAAGGCCTTCTCGTCCACGGCCTTAAGTCCTCCGTCGATGGCCTTGTTGACCGCGTCAAGGATCTCCTGGCGGCCGCCGTAGTTCAGCGCGATGTTCAGCACCATCCCGGTATTGCCCTCGAGCCTGCGCACCGCGGCGTCCATCACCCGGCGGGCCGGAGCCGGCATCTGTTCCGTGCGGCCGCTGAAGACAAGCCGCACGTTCTCGCTGGCGAGCTCCTCCGTGTAGGCGGAGATGGTCCTTTCCAGCAGGAACATCAGGGCCTTTACCTCCAGTTTCGAGCGGTTCCAGTTCTCAGTGGAAAACGCGTAGATGGTCAGGAACCTGACCCCGGACCTGCTGGCGCAGCGGACCACCGCGTGGACGGAATCGACGCCGGCCTTGTGCCCGGCTATGGCCGGCAACCCCCGGGCCTTGGCCCAGCGGCGGTTGCCGTCCATGATGATGGCCACATGGGCGGGCAGGCGGGAGGGATCTAGCCGGTCTTGCTGGGGCATCGGCGGCTCAGACCGTCAGCAGCTCCTTTTCCTTGGCGGCGACGGAATCGTCCACTTTTTTGACGAAGGAGTCCGTGAGCTTCTGCACCTCGTCCTCGCAGCGCTTCGCGTCGTCCTCGGAGAGCTCCCCGGCCTTCTGGGCCTTCTTGACCTTCTCCAGCGCGTCGCGGCGGACGTTGCGCACGGCCACGCGGGAATCCTCTCCCATGCTGTGCACTACCTTCACCATCTTCTTGCGCTGGTCCTCGGTCATCGGGGGGAGATTGATGCGGATGATGCCGCCGTTGCGGGAAGGGGAGGAGCCGAAATCCATCTTGCGCAGCTCGGCCTCCACAGCGTCCACCGCGCCGGCGTCCCAGGGCCTCACTTCCAGCGTGCGGGGCTCGGGCACCGAGACGGCCGCCACCTGCTTCAGGGGAACGCGGGAGCCGTAGTACTCCACCTGCACGTTGTCGAGCAGCTGAGGGTTCGCCCGTCCCGTGCGGAGGGACGTGAGATCGCGCCTCATCTTCTCCATCTTATCGCCCATCTCCATCTCGGCTTCCGCCAGAACGTCCTGGATCGAGAATTCAGACATAGCTCTCCTCCTGTGCCGCGAAAACGGGAGCGGCACACTTCAATTATATTAAATTATACCCGGATTGCTAGGGGCGCCCGGACGAGGAGACCTCGTCCTCAACGAGACCGCAGATTATATGGGCGGCCAGGATATGCATCTCCTGGACGCGCGGGGTATCCTGCGAAGGGGCGAGGAAGGAGAGGTCGCAGTGGGGAAGGATGGCCCCTCCTTTGGCGCCGAAGAAGCCCACCACGGACATCCCGAGCTCCTTCGCCTTCGCGGCGGCCTTCAGCACGTTGGGGCTGGAGCCCGAAGTGGATATGGCTATCAGCAGGTCTCCCTTGCGGCCCAGCGCCTCTACCTGGCGCTCGAAGACGCGGTCGAAGCCGTAGTCGTTGCCGAGGCAGGTCAGCACGGACGTGTCCGTAGTAAGGGAAACGGCTGCTATCGCGCGCCGCTCCTTCTTGAAGCGGCCGACCAGCTCGCCGGCGATATGCTGGCTGTCCGCCGCGGAGCCGCCGTTGCCGCAGACCAGGACCTTCCCGCCTGCGGCGGCCACCCGGGCGATGAGCCCGGCGATAGGGGCTATGGACGAATGGTCGGCGGCCAATGCCGCGGCGGCTTCCTGGTGCTGCCTGATGGCGGAAATTATCTTCTCTTCCATAAGAAAACCGGTCGCCTCAGGACTGCTTGATCAGGGTCCCGATCCTCTCGCCGGAGAGGGCCTTGCGGATATTGCCCGGCTTGTGGAGGTCGAACACCAGTATAGGGATATGGTTCTCCATGCAGAGCGTCAAGGCGCTCGCGTCCATGAACTTCAGGCCCTTGCTGATGGCCTCCATATAGGTGATGTCCTTTATCAGTTTGGCCTTGGGGTCCTTCTTAGGGTCGCCGGTGTAGACGCCGTCCACCTGCGTGGCCTTGAAGATCGCGTCGGCGCCTATCTCGGCCGCGCGCAGGGCGGCGGCGGTATCCGTGGTGAAATAGGGGTTGCCGGTGCCTCCGGCGAAGATGACGACGCGCTCCTTCTCCATGTGGCGCAGCGCGCGGCGGCGGATGAACGGCTCGGCGAGGCGGCTGATCTCTATCGCGGTCTGCACGCGTGTGGAGACGCCCTCGTGCTCCAGCGCGTTCTGCAGGGCCATCGCGTTTATCACGGTGGCGAGCATGCCCATGTTATCCGACGTGACCCGGTCAATGCCGTGGCCGTCCCTGGCTCCGCGCCAGATGTTACCGCCGCCCACGACTATGGCCAGCCGGGTGGACTTCCGGAGGCCGGAGGCTATTTCCTTGGCTATGTAGTTCAGGGAAGAGGGGGAGATGGACCGGCTGTCGCCGGGGGTTCCCAGCGCCTCGCCGGAGAGCTTCAAAAGC